>CAZXRA010000093.1:0-5803 GCA_964643485.1 uncultured Iamiaceae bacterium
CGCCTCGCCCGTCTGCTCCAGGGAGTACACCCGGGAGAGGAGGGGCTGGATCTTGCCCTCACTGATGAGCTGGTTGGCCGCCCACGCCTCCTTGTAGTTGGCGAAGTGGGAGCTGACGATGCTCTTCAGCGTCATCCACAGGTGGCGGTTGTCGTACTCGATCATGTAGCCGCTGGTGGCGGCGCAGGTGACGATCTTGCCGCCGCGGGCGGCGGCGAACACCGAGGCCCCGAAGGTGGACCGGCCCGGGTGCTCGAACACGGTGTCGACGTCGCGGCCGATGAGGCCGCGGATGTCCTTGCCCAGGCGCCGCCACTCCTTCTCGTCTTGCGTGTGCTCGTCGGACCAGAAGCGGTAGCCCGCCTCCTTGCGGTCGATGACGTGCTCGCAGCCCATGTCCCGCAGGAGCTGGGCCCGCTCGGGGGAGGACACCACGCCGACGGGGGTACCGCCGCCGTTGAGGACGTACTGCACGGCGTAGCCGCCGATGCCACCGGTGGCGCCCCAGATCAGGACGGCCTGGCCCTGCTTCAAGTCACCGGCGTGGGGGCTGACGATCATCCGGTACGACGTGGAGTTGCACAGGGCGTTGCAGGCCGCCTCCTCCCAGGAGAGGTGGGCCGGCTTGGGCATGAGCTGGTTGGCCTTGGCGATGGTGAGGTCGGCCAGGCCGCCGAAGTTGGTCTCGAAGCCCCAGATGCGCTGGTTGGCGGCGAGCATGGAGTCGTCGTGGGCCGACGCGTCCTGGTCGTCGAGGTGGTTGCAGTGGAGGGTGACCTTGTCGCCCGGCTTCCAGTTGCGGACGGCCGAGCCCACCCGAACCACCACACCTGAGGCGTCCGATCCGACGATGTGGTACGGCAAGGCGTGACGGGCGCCCCAGACGCTCTCCTTGCCCAGGCGATCGAGGAACCCGAAGGTGGGCAGGGGCTCGAAGATCGACGTCCAGACGGTGTTGAAGTTGATGGCCGAGGCCATGACGGCCACGTACACCTCGTCGGGGGCCAGCTCGGGGGTGGCCACATCGGCGACGTGGAGGGACTTGCGGGGGTCCTTGTCGGCCGACTCCACGCCCTCCCACATGGTCATCTCGTCACGCTTGACGAAGGCAGCCCGGTACGACTCGGGGAGGGGGAGAGCGGCGATGTCGTCGCCCGAAGCGCCCCCCTGGATGGCGTTCAGGATCTCCTGCATGACGGCGGAGCCTAGGCCGGCCGTCCAGGGTGGCCCCAAGGTCGCTGGTGCCGCTCCTCCCACCGGGCGACCACCGACGGTGACAGGTCGTCAGGTCGCCCCTAGCATGACGGGGACGACATGAGGGGGATACCGCAGCCTTCGTTCCGCCCAACTCCTCACAACTCGAGCCCTCGCCGCCGATGACGAACCATGTCACCGCGGTGGCATGGGGAGATCCGCTCCGCGGAGCGGCATCCAGACACTTGGGAGAGACATGACCGGCAACGAGAACCGCCTGGGACCCGACGACCTGATCGGCCGCGAGTTCGCCATCGGGCTGCGGGGCTACGACCGTGACGAGGTCGACGCCTTCCTCGCCCAGGCTGCCGAGGCGTGGCGGGCATCGCTCTCGTCCGCTCCCTCGACCGGCCTGTCCAGCTCGGCCATGGCCGCCCTGGCCGGCGCCGAGTCTCCGGCCCCCGTCGATGGCCTGTTCGGCGCCCCCACCGCGTCCGATCCCTTCGCCGCCCCCGCCCCGGCGCCCGACCCCTACGCCGCCGCGAGCCCCGCCGGTGATCCCTTCGCCGCCCCCGTGGCGTCCGATCCCTTCGCCGCCCCCGCCCCGGCCGGCGATCCCTACGCCGCCCCGAGCTCGGCCCCCCTGTTCGAGTCGACTCCCGTCACCGACCCGTACGCCCCGGTCGATCCCTACGCCGCCGCCGACCCGTACGCCCCGGCGATCCCCGCCTACGAGCCCGCTTCCGCCCCGGCCCCCGAGCCCGCCCCCACGCCCGTCGAGGTGCAGGAGACCCGGGCCGAGGCCGAGCGCGATCGCACCACGGCCTACGCCGAGCGAGCCGCGGCCGAGCTCGACCGGGCCGCCGCCCGCACCGAGCTGGCCAAGGCCCAGGAGGAGGCCCTCCACATCATCGACCAGGCCCAGCGCCGGGCCGAGGTGGTGCTCACCGGGGCCCGCGACAAGGCCCGGGCCGAGGCCGAGACGGTGCTGGAGGACGCTCGCTCCCGCCTGACCCCGCTGCTCGAGCAGGAGCGGGCCGTACGGGCCCGCCTGGCCCGCCTCCGCAGCGAGCTCGACGTCATCGCCGGCGACGTCCCCGCTGCTCCGACCACGGTCACCCTGCCCCCGGCCCAGGATCTCGTCACCGCCACCGAGGACGACCCCGGCACCCCCGACGCCCCCTTCCCCGTGGGCTTCGGATCGGTCAGCTTCGACTGACAGGCCGGGCGTCGAACCGCCCGCGACAACCCCTCCCGTACGAGCCCGGCCTCCCTGGCCGGGCTCGGTCGCGTCCGGCCGGAACGGCCCCGGCCATTGGGTGAACCCTCCGGCTCGGTCCTAGGCTGTCCGGACCCTGTCGCCGCCCCTTCCGGGAGTTCCCATGGCCGGATCCGTCATCCTCGCCGGTGCTCGCACCCCGATCGGCAAGCTCTCGGGGGCCTTCGCCTCCTTCAGCGCCACCGACCTCGGCGCCAAGGCCATCAGCGCCGCCCTGGAGCGGGCCGGCGTGCCGGCCGACGAGGTCGACTACGTCTTCATGGGCCAGGTCCTCCAGGCCGGGGCCGGCCAGATCACCGCCCGACAGGCCGCGGCCGGGGCCGGCATCCCCATGTCGGTGGCCGCCACCACCATCAACAAGGTCTGTCTGTCGGGCCTCAACTCGATCCTGCTGGCCGACCTGCTCATCCAGTCGGGCCAGGCCGACATCGTGGTGGCCGGGGGCATGGAGTCGATGACCAACGCCCCCTACCTGCTGCCCGGGGCTCGGGCCGGCTACCGCATCGGCGACCAGAAGGTCGTCGACTCGATGATGTACGACGGCCTCTTCTGCGCCTTCGACCAGGTGGCCATGGGCGCCGGCACCGAGAAGTACGCGGCCTCGGCCGGCCTGGCCCGTGAGCCCCAGGACGACCTGTCGGCCAAGAGCCACCAGCGGGCCGCGGCCGCGGCCAAGAACGGCCTGTTCGACAACGAGATCGTCGCCGTGGAGGTGCCCCAGCGGAAGGGCGACCCCATCGTGGTCACCACCGACGAGGGCGTCCGGGGCGACACCACGGCCGAGAGCCTGGGCAAGCTGCGCCCCGCCTTCGACAAGGCCGGCAACATCACCGCCGGCAACGCCAGCCAGATCAGCGACGGCGCCGCCGCCGTCATCGTCGCCTCCAAGGCCGCGGCCGAGCGCCTGGGCACCACGCCCCTGGGCGAGATCGTGGGCTACGGCCAGGTCGCCGGGCCCGACCCGTCGCTGCTCACCCAGCCGTCGCGGGCCATCAAGGACGCGGCCGAGCGGTCGGGCACCGACGTGGGCGCCATCGACCTGTTCGAGCTGAACGAGGCCTTCGCCGCCGTGGGCCTGGCCTCCATGGCCGACCTGGGCGTCTCCGACGACGTGGTCAACGTCAACGGCGGGGCCATCGCCCTGGGCCACCCGGTCGGCATGTCGGGCACCCGTGTCGCCCTCACCCTGCTCCTGGAGCTGGGGCGCCGGGGCGGGGGCCTGGGCGCCGCCGCCCTGTGCGGCGGTGGCGGGCAGGGCGACGCCCTGCTCGTGCGCACTCTCTCCTGACGCTCGTGCCCACCCCGAAGGTGATGTGTCATCACCGGAGGGGCTGGGTAGCGTGGTCCTCAGGCCGGGGGGCACCCTCCCTCCCCGTTCCCCGGCCGCCTCTCGCTCGGGGCATCGCTTCTATCAACGGCGGGTCGGTTTGACCGCCCGCACCCGGCTCGCCGGGAAGCGGTGTCCCGAGTGTCGCGTCCGGGTCCGGGCCGGGTGGGGGCCTCGCCGTCCCCCAGGTCGGCTCGCGTCGTAGCCTGCCCGGCACCGACGGTGCACCGAGGAGGCCACGTGCGGAAGCGGGCGATGCTCACGATCGGGCTCCTGGTGGGCGGGCTGGCCGTCACGGGCCCGGCGCCGCCGGTGGCCGCCGCCGTCACCGTCACCGCGTCGGGGGGAGCCGTCACCGCCGCCGTCACCGGGGCCATGACGGTCACCGTGGGCTGCGTCTCGGGCACCATCCGGGTGGGGAACGTCGCCTCCACCCCGTCCCGCGCCTGCGGGGCCGTCACCTCCCTCACCATCACCGGTGACGGCCTCCGCCAGATCGTCAACGCCAGCGGCGCCGGCAACGCCGCCTTCAGCTCGCTCACCTCGGTCACCCTCAGCACCGGCGGGGGCGACGACCTGATCTTCAGCTCCACCCGCCGCGACACGGTGATCGGCGGGGCCGGCAACGACCAGCTCCTCCTCGACGGCACGGGAGCAGCCGACGGTCCCCTCGTCATGGGCGGCGACGCCAGCGACTCGGTGATCATCTCCGGTGGGGCCGCCAACGAGGCCTTCACCCTCGACACCGGCTCCCCGACGACCGAGACCGACGTCGTGCAGGGGCCGTGGTCGACCACCATCGTCGGCGCCCCCTTCGTCAGCGTCGTCGGCGGGGCCGGCCACGACACGGTCGACGCCAGTGGCCTGACCGCCTCCACGACGATCGTGGGCTTCGCCGCCCACGGCGAGACGGGCGACGACACCCTCCTCGGCGGGGCCGCCACCAACACCCTGGGCGGGGGGAGCGGCACCAACCTGCTCGTGGGCGGGCCCGGCAACGACGTCCTGAACACCGAGAGCCCCACCGACACGGTGCGGGGCCAGGGCGGGACCGACCGCATCACCGACGGCGGCACGGCCCGGGTCGGAAGCCGCACCCTCCAGACCCCCGGCTCCCCCGACGACACCTGGACCCTCTCCGTCGACGGCGACGCCGCCATCCGCACCCGGGCCTCCGGTGCCCAGACCACCGTCACCGCCGCCATCACCCGCACCGGCCGGCAGATCCTCGACGCCGGGGTCGGGGAGATCACCTACTCCCTGGCCGCCAGCGGCTTCCCCGTCGACCGGGTGGTGGCTGACCTCGTCGCCCTGACCGACCACAGCCAGAGGGTCACGTCGCCGAGCGTCCCCGTGGTGGTCGACCTGGTCGTGCCCACCGGCTCCTGGTCGATCTCGGGCTCCACCGTCACCTTCACCGGCGGCTACCAACCCGTGATCGCCGCCGGGGCCACCCTCCACGTCCGGGCCCCGTACACCGACGCCAACGAGCGCTTCGCCCATCGTCTCCTCCGCGACCTGGAGATGCGCATCCCGGCCCCCTCCGAGCGGGCCAACCTCCGGAACCTGCTCGCCGCCGGTTCTCGCACCCGGGCCCAACTCGTCCTCACCTACACGTCGACCGACGTGTACCGGGGCATCGACGTCGACCGCACCTACGTCGACATCCTGCGCCGGGCCAACGACCCCGCCGGCCGGGCCTATTGGATCGAACGCCTGCGCAACGGGATGGCGCTCCGCAAGCTCCGGGCCAACCTCTACGGCTCGGGCGAGTACTTCACCAGGTACGGCCGGAGCGACGTCCCGACCTACGTCACCGCCGCCTACCGCGACATCCTGGGCCGGGAACCCGACCCTTCCGGCCTGGCCTACTGGGTCAACCGCATCCGGGCGGGGGTACCCCGGGGCACGGTGGCCGAGCAGTTCCTCAACACCGCCGAGGCCAACACCGTCCTGATCCGCGACCGGTTCCTGCGCTGGGTCGACCGGGAGCCCACGCCGGC
>CAZXRA010000094.1:0-3057 GCA_964643485.1 uncultured Iamiaceae bacterium
CCCGCAGCGAAGGCAGGGGTGGCCGGCCCGGCCGTAGCAGAACAGGGCGCCCTGGTTGCGTCCCGGTTCGCCAGTGACGGTGCGGTAGTCCCGCAGAGTCGTGCCCCCGTTGGCCAGGCCGACGGCGAGGGCGTCGCGCACGGCGGCGTGCAGCCGCTCCGCCCGGACCCGCCCCACCCGTCGGGACCCGGGGTGGATCCCGGCCCGCCACAGGGCCTCGTCGGCGTAGATGTTGCCGACCCCGGCCACGACCCGCTGGCCCAGGAGCTGGGTCTTGACCGGGATGCGGCTGTGGGCGAGGGCGCGCCAGAGACCGTCCGGGGTGAAGTCGGGGCCGAAGGGCTCGGGGCCGAGGGCGGCCAGGGTGGGCAGGCTGGTGTGGTCCCCGGCGGGGACGACGGCGATGCGGCCGAAGCGGCGGACGTCGCGGTAGGTGAGGTGGGTGTCGTCGTCGAGGGCCCACCAGGCCCGGACGTAGGGATCGTCGGGGGCGAGGTCGGGCCCGAGATGGCCCGTCATGCCCAGGTGGACGATCAGCTCCCGGGCCCCGTCGCCGCCCCGGCCCACCGGTGCCAGCTCGGCCAGCAGGTACTTCCCCCGTCTCCGTACACCCTCGACCCGATGGCCCACCGCGGCTGGGGCGGCCGCGAACTTGGCCGACGGGTGGGCGCGGGCGGCGACGAAGGTCCGTCCCCGCAGGAGGGGCTCCAGGGCGGCCCGGATGGTCTCCACCTCGGGCAGCTCGGGCACGGCTCGACGCTAGGCGAGCCCGCTTCTTGCCGTCAGTCGTCGAGGCGGAGGGCGGAGACGAACGCCTCCTGCGGGACCTCGACCCGTCCGATCGACTTCATCTTCTTCTTGCCCTCCTTCTGCTTCTCGATCAGCTTCCGCTTCCGGGTGATGTCGCCGCCGTAGCACTTGGCCAGCACGTCCTTGCGCTTGGCCTTCACCGTCTGGCGGGCGATGAACTTGCCGCCCACCGCGGCCTGGATGGGCACGTCGAAGAGCTGGCGGGGGATCAGCTCCTTGAGCTTCTCGCACATGCGCCGGCCGTAGTCCTGGGCCTTGTCGCGGTGGACGATCATGCTGAAGGCGTCGACGGGCTGGCCGTTGAGTAGCACGTCCACCTTCACCAGGGCCGAGGTGCCGTAGCCGTCGGGCTCGTAGTCGAGGCTGGCGTAGCCCTGGGTGCGGCTCTTCATCTGGTCGAAGAAGTCGGTGACCACCTCGGCCAGGGGCACCCGGTAGCGGAGCTCCACCCGCTCGGGCGACAGGTACTCCAGCTTGAGCATCTCGCCCCGCCGGTTCTGGCACAGCTCCATGAGGGTGCCGGTGTAGTCGGCGGGGGTGAGGATGCTGACGGTGAGCCAGGGCTCCTCGATGTGGTCGATGGACTGCACCGGTGGCATCTCGGAGGGGTTGTCGATCTCCACGACCTCGCCCTTGGTCGTGTGGACGACGTAGGCCACCGAGGGGGCGGTGGCGATGAGGCTGAGGTCGAACTCCCGCTCCAGGCGCTCCCGCACGATCTCCATGTGGAGGAGGCCGAGGAAACCGCAGCGGAACCCGAACCCGAGGGCGCCCGAGCTCTCGGGCTCGTAGGTGAAGCTGGAGTCGTTGAGCCGCAGGCGCTCCAGCGCCTCTCGCAGGTCGGGGAACTCGTCGGCGTCGATGGGATAGAGCCCGCAGAACACCATGGGCTTGGGGTCGCGGTAGCCCTCCAGCGGCTCCTCGGCCGGCTTGGTGAAGTCGGTGACGGTCTCGCCCGAACGGGCGGCGCCGACGTCCTTGATGCCGGCGATGATGTATCCCGTCTCGCCCGGACCCAGGGCGGCGACGGGCAGGGCGTCGGGCGAGCGGACGCCGATCTCCTCGGCCACGTGGGTGGCGCCGGCTTGCATGAAGCGGAGCTTGGCCCCGCTGCGCAGCGTGCCGTCCATCACCCGCACGGAGGACACGACGCCCCGGTACTGGTCGAAGTGGCTGTCGAAGATGAGGGCCCGCAGCGGCTCGTCGGGATCGCCGACCGGGGCCGGGATGCGGTCGACCACGGCGTCGAGCAGCTCGTCGACGCCCTCGCCGGTCTTGGCGCTGATGCGCAGCACCTCGTCGGCCGGGATGCCGAGCACGGTCTCGATCTCCTGGGCGCAGCGCTCCGGGTCGGCGGCCGGCAGGTCGATCTTGTTCATGCAGGCCACGATCTCGAGGTCGTTCTCGAGGGCGAGGTAGCAGTTGGCCAGGGTCTGGGCCTCGATGCCCTGGGCCGCGTCCACGAGGAGGACGACGCCCTCGCAGGCGGCCAGCGAGCGGCTCACCTCATAGCCGAAGTCGACGTGGCCCGGCGTGTCGATGAGGTTGATGACGTGGTCGCGCCAGGGGATGCGCACCGACTGGAGCTTGATGGTGATGCCCCGCTCCCGCTCGATGTCCATCGAGTCGAGGTACTGGGCCCGCATGTCCCGGGCGCTGACGACGCCGCTCTTCTCCAACACGCGGTCCGACAGGGTCGTCTTGCCGTGGTCGATGTGGGCGATGATGGAGATGCAGCGGAAGCGGTCGAGGTCCATGGCGTCCGGCGAGCCTACCGACCGCCCCCCAGGCAGCCGTCCTCGCCTCCCGCATGTGACGGCGGGGAGGTCGGGTCGATAGTGTTCTCGGGCTCATCGAACGCCCTCACACGACGAGGACCCCGTGGCCAACATCAAGAGCCAGATCAAGCGCAATCGCCAGAACGAGAAGCGCCGCCTCCGCAACAAGACGGTGCGGTCCGAGCTGCGCACCCGCACCAAGGCCGCCACGGCCACGGCGGGCACCGACGAGGCGGCCGAGGCTCTGCGTCTCGCCCTCAAGCGCATCGACAAGGCGGCGGCCAAGGGCGTGATCCACAAGAACCAGGCCGCCCGGCGCAAGTCGCGCCTGGTCAAGCGGACCGCCGCCTCCGCCGAGGCCTGATCCTGCGGGCTCGGGCGCCGATGGCGCTCGGGACGCGCCAGCCCTGGCGCGGATCTCGCCAGCCAGGACACCGGTGGACGACAGGACACGGCTCAGCTTCCAGGG
>CAZXRA010000095.1:0-22327 GCA_964643485.1 uncultured Iamiaceae bacterium
CGCAGCGCATCGGTCACGTACGAGGACAGCTCTCGGCGACCGGTACGTGCACGAGCCTCGGCGAGAACCTCTTCCTCGATGCTGAGTGACACCTTCGCCATGGCCACGCGCCGCAGCGTACCTCGACAAGGGACGTCCGAACCTCAGATGTTGTCGTTCTGTTCGTCCGCTCCCGAGCCGCGCGGGTGAGGATCACGACTGGTGGCCACGCAACGCGACGTCGTCAGCGACGCGCCGGCCCAGGGACCCGGTGCCGCCCACGATCACGACCTTCACGTCGGAGCTCCCGCGCTCACGATCGCCGGAGCCGCGGCACGCGTCCAGGTGACGTCGGCGTCGCACATCAGGTACGAGGTCGAGAACGTGGCCGTGGAGAAGCTGTCGATGAAGTCCGATGCCAGCGCGTCGATGGTGACCGTGCGGGCGTCGCGATGTGCAGGCTGCATGCGGGCCGCCTCGAGCCGGCCGCGCCCGTCGGGTGAGACGCCGACGGCCGCGCCGAGACAGGTCGCGCCGATCGGATCGCACGTGGCGCAGGCGGGGGCCGGCCGGAGATCCGAGGCCACGACTCGAACCCCGAGACCCGGTGCGCCCGACGGCTCGCTCCGCCACCGGAGGTCGAGATGCGAGAAGGACACCTCGATGTCAGCGTGCTCGTGCACGCCCGGGAACCAACGGCCGCCGAGGGCCACGGCGAGTCGGGAGTCGGTGTGGCGGACGGGCACGTACACACCGATCTCCGTCGCGCCCGATTCCTCGTCCCACTCGACCGAGATGCGATGGGCGACGGCACGTAGCGGTCGACCGACGACGGCAGGAAGACCGGAGGGCCGGATGGCCTCGATCTCCAGCAGGCAGCAACCCACGACGGTGCCCCGTCCCGTCACGTGTGGTCGGACGCTCGCGGGAAGCCGCTGAGCGGCTTCGTCGGGATCGACCACGGCGTTGACCAGCAATCGGCGGCGGATGGTCCCCCGAACGGCTCGCGCCGGGAGTCGGGCTTGTTCGCTCATGATCAATACGCTACCATTTGATCAGGCATTGAACGCAAGCAGGTTCAGGAGGCTGCCGCATGGGCACCGAGTACCGACTCGACGAACTGGCACGACACGGCGGCGTCGCCTCGACGACCGTGCGGCTCTACCAGGCGAAGGGACTGCTCGCCCCCCCTCGCCTCGAGGGCCGAACGGGGTGGTACGACGACTCCCACCTCAGTCGGCTCCGGCTCATCGCCCGCCTGCAGGACGAGGGCCACTCGCTGGCCGGCATCGCCGACCTGTTGGAGCAGTGGGGGAAGGGCCGGAGCCTCGACGCCGTCATCGGCGTCGAGGCCGAGCTCGACTCCCTCCTCGGTGAGGCGCACGCCGTCGTGCTCGACCCGCTGGACGTGCTCGGCCAATTCCCTGACGGGTCGATGACCCCCGAGCTGATGCAGCGCGCCGCGGCGCTCGGCCTGGCCACCCCGACCGACGACGGCCGGCTGCGCCTCGCCGACCGGCGGTTCCTCGAGACCGGCTCGACGCTTGCCCAGATGGGCATCCCCCCGGGCGTGATCCTCGACGAGTGGGAAGCACTCATGGCCCACACCGACGACATCGCCGAGCGCTTCGTCGCCGTCTTCGAGGCCCACCTCGTCCCGGAGGACTGGCAGGAGGGCCTCGACACCGACCAGGCCCGGGCCCTGGCCACCACCCTCGCTCGGCTCCAGGCCACCGCCCGCCAGGTCCTCGCCGCCGCCCTCGACGCGAGCGTCGCCCGCCTCGGCCGCGAGCGCCTCGGGGAGCTGATCGAGCGATGAGCACCACCCGCCCGACCCGGCGCCGGCGGCCGATCTACGTCGAGTCCCGCATCCGGGTTCCCATGGAGCGCCTGTGGGACGCCACCCAGGTTCCTGACCAGCACCAGCGTTGGGACGTCCGCTTCGGCCGGATCACGTACCTCCCCCGGAAGGACGGCGAGCCGCAACGCTTCACCTACGCCACCACCGTCGCTCCCGGGGTGACCGTCGCCGGCACCGGTGAGTCCCTGGGCGATCGCGATCGACCCGACGGCACCCGCTGGTCGGGCCTCCGCTTCTGGGCGACCGATCGGCGCTCGATCGTCGACGCCGGGGCCGGCTACTGGCGCTACGTGCCCACCGACGACGGGGTCCGGTTCCTGACCCGCTACGACTACCGACCCCGCTGGGGTCGGCTCGGCGAGCAGGTCGACCGGGCCCTCTTCCGGCCCGCGTTCGGGTGGGCCACGGCGTGGAGCTTCGACCGCCTGCGCCTGTGGCTCGAGGACGGTGTCCCTCCCGAGCGCTCACGTGACCAGGCCCTCGCTCACGCCACCGCCGTGACCGGCCTCGTCGGCGTGTTCGCCTACCAGGGCCTCGTGCCCAAGGTCTGGAAGGTCGACCACGGCGAGGTCGCCATCTGGCAGGGCCTCGGCCTGTCCCCCGGGCGGGCCCGGAAGGTGGTGCGTGCCGTCGGGGCCGTCGAAGCCGGGTTCGCCGTCGCCACCGCCGCCCGCTCGGGCAAGCGGTGGCCGTTCGTCGTCGCCCTGGCCGCCATGCCCACCCTCGCCCTCGGCGCGGCCAAGTCCGACCGGTCGATCCTCACCAAGGCGTTCAACCCCGGCTCGCTCGGCATCGCCGTCGCCGCCCTCGCCGGAGTGGCCCTCGCCACCAGGGACGGACGGCCCAGCGGACGACGACCACTGCGTACGGCCCCTGATCGGCAACCCGAGGTGGAGGATCTGCCATGACCTCGATCTACCGGCGCGCCCTCGGCGACGACTTCGACCGGCTCCATCCGAAGATGCAGTGGCGCTTCGGGTTCTCGTCGGTCGACGAGACCGTCCAGATCGGCACCGGGGTCATGGACGAGGTGTGGCACGGCCCGTGGTGGACGTTCCCCTTCCTGCTCATCGGGTCGACCCGCCGGGTGCTGTTCCCCACCCGGGGCCGCGACGTCCCTTTCACCATCTCGAACTACGCCTACATCGACCGGTTCGGGCGGGAGACCGTCACCTGGTCGAGGCGGTTCCGGTTCCCCCGCCGCACCCGGACCTTCGACGCCACGATGATCCACAGCAAGGAGCGGGGGGCGATCGTCGACTACCTCGGCACCCACCAGCACCTCGCCGTCGACATCCACTGCTCGGTCGACGACGACGGGGCCATGTGCATCCGCAGCGGCGAGCAGCGCTTCTACGAAGGCCGGCTGGCCTTCCGGTTCCCGCTCCTCTTCTCTGGCATCGCCGACGTCCGGGAGTGGTGGGACGAAGAGGCCCAGCGCTTCCGCATCGAGGTCCGCGTCACCAACAAGCTCCTCGGCCCCCTCTTCGGCTACCGGGGCTCCTTCACCGTCACCGAGCACCCCTGCGCCCCTGACGCCATCCCGGCCGACGTCCGCCCCATCCGCGAGGAGATCCGGGAGTAGCCGGAGCGGCCGACTTCGAGCTCAACCAACAACGTGGACCGCGACACCTAGTGCCGCGTCTACTCCAGCCGGTTGGCCGTGATGAGGACGGTCTCGAACTCCATGACGAACGACCCACCGACGTCATCGATGGCCGCTCGGATCCCTTCGAACAGCCGCGCTTGGACGACGGCGTCGAGGGAGGTGTGGTCGCTACGTGAGAGAAGCTGCTCCAACCACTGGTCCCTCTGGTAGGTCTGGCTCCAGGGAAACCACGTCTCGGTCGGGGCATCGAGCTCGGGTACCGCCGCGATCGCGTCGAGCTCCCTGGGCGACTCCGGTCTCCGGTCGGTTGATCGGTTGGCGCCGTAGCCCCTGAAGACGGTGTGAACGCCGCTCGGCAACGTGTTCGCGTACACCTCAGTGAGAGCGTCGGCGAGATCGTCGGGCGGAGATCCGCAGTTCCAGATCAGGCCGAGCCGTCCCCCGGGGCGCAGCACAGAGGCGGCTTTCGCCGTCGCAACCGGGAGGTCGAGCCAATGCCACGCCTGCGCCGAGGTCACCCGATCAAACGTGCGACCAGCGGGCTCCCACTCCTCGAAGGCGCCGACCTCGACGTCGATGCCGTGGCTGCGAGCGATCTCTGCCATCCGGGGAGCGACCTCCACGCCGATCACCTTGGCGCCCCGCTCGGCGATCTGCCGCGCCGCTATGCCCGTGCCGCACCCGACGTCGAGCACCTCGAGCCCCGACGGTTCCGGACCGAGCAACGCATCGATCACCGCGTAGGGGTACCGCGGGCGGTACCGGTCGTAGCGCTCGGCCTCCTGGTCGAACAACCTCGAACGTTCTCGGGCCAACGGCCTCATTCCACGTCCTCTTCGGGCTGAACTCGAGAAACCGCGCGAGGACGCTACACGCAGTCCTGGTCGGGCTCACGCCCTCAGATGTCGTAGTAGAGCGTGAACTCGTAGGGGTGGGGACGGAGGCGGAGGGCGTCGACCTCGTGGGTGCGCTTGTAGCTGATCCAGGTGTCGAGCAGGTCGTCGGTGAAGACGTCGCCGGCCCGCAGGAAGTCGGAGTCGGCCTCCAGGGCGTCGAGGGCTGCCTCCAGCGACGCCGGCACCTGGGGCACACCCGCCAGCTCCTCGGGCGGCAAGTCGTAGAGATCCTTGTCGACCGGCTCCGGCGGCTCGATGCGCTTCTCGATGCCGTCGAGCCCGGCCAGCAGCATGGCGCTGAAGGCCAGGTACGGATTGCATGTGGAGTCCGGGCAGCGGAACTCCACCCGCTTGGCCTTGGGCGAGAGGTTGGCCAGGGGGATGCGGCACGACGCCGAGCGGTTGCGCTGGCTGTAGACGAGGTTCACCGGCGCCTCGTAGCCCGGCACCAGGCGCTTGAAGCTGTTGGTGGTCGGGTTGGTGAAGGCCAGAAGCGCCGGGGCGTGGTGGAGGAGCCCCCCGATGTACCAGCGGGCCAGGTCGGACAGCCCGGCGTAGCCCGTCTCGTCGTAGAACAGCGGCTCCCCGCCCTTCCACAGCGACTGGTGGGTGTGCATGCCCGACCCGTTGTCCTCGAACACCGGCTTGGGCATGAAGGTGAGGCTCTTGCCCGCCTCCCAGGCCGTCGACTTGAGGACGTACTTGAACGTCATCAGCTTGTCGGCCATGGCCAGCAGAGTGTCGAACTGGATGCCGATCTCGCCCTGCCCGCCGGACGCCACCTCGTGGTGGTGGAGCTCGACGGGCACGCCGACTGCCTCCAGGTTGAGGGCCATCTGCGACCGCAGGTCATGGAGCTGGTCCATGGGCGGCACCGGGAAGTAGCCCTGCTTGGTGCGGGGCTTGTAGCCCAGGTTGGGCTGCTCGTCCCGACCCGTGTTCCACTGCCCCTCCACCGAGTCGACGGTGTAGAAGGCGCCGTTGGGGCGGGTCTCGAAGCGCACGTCGTCGAAGACGAAGAACTCCGGCTCGGGGCCGAAGTAGGCGGTGTCGGCCAGCCCGGTGGAGAACAGGTGCTGCTCGGCCTTGCGGGCGATGTGGCGGGGGTCCCGTGAGTAGCTCTCGCCCGTGACCGGGTCGGCCACGAAGCAGTGCAGCACGTAGGTGGGGTGGGCCCGGAAGGGATCGAGGTAGCCGGTGTCGGGGTCGGGCACGAGGATCATGTCCGACTCCTGGATCTGCTGGAACCCCCGCACCGACGAGCCGTCGAAGGGATGGCCGGTCTCGAAGTGGGCCTCGTTCAACTGCGATGCGGGGATGGTGACGTGCTGCATCACCCCGGGCAGGTCGGAGAAGCGGAAGTCGACGAAGGCGACCTCGTGCTCGGCGATGACGTCGAGAACCTCGGCCGGCGTGCGCTGCTCCACGGAACCCTCCTGGGGCCTCTCGACGACGATGATCAGCGCCCGAACCTACTGCCCCCCGGGCGCGGCGAGGGCCGGCCTCATCCCGGGCCGGCCCTCGACGACGGACGATCTGCGGTACCTACAGGGCGGCGGAACAGACCGTGTTGGTGATGAGACGGGTCACGACGTAGGGATCGCAGTTGGCGTTGGGCCGGCGGTCCTCGATGTAGCCCTTCTTGTCCTGGGCGACCTGCCACGGGATGCGGATCGAGGCGCCGCGGTCGGAGACGCCGTAGCTGAACTCGTTCCACGGGGCCGTCTCGTGCAGGCCGGTGAGCCGGTGCTCGATGTCGGCGCCGTACCCGACGACGTGCTCCTCGACCTTGCCCTCGCCCCCCAGCGCCTCGCAGGCGGCGATGATGGCGTCGTAGCCCTCGCGCATGGCCGCGGTGGAGAAGTTGGTGTGGGCCCCGGCGCCGTTCCAGTCGCCCTTCACCGGCTTGGGGTCGAGGGTGGCGGCCACATCGAAGTCCTCGGCGATGCGGTAGAGCAGCCAGCGGGCCAGCCACAGCTGGTCCGACACCTCCAGCGGAGGCAGCGGGCCCACCTGGAACTCCCACTGGCCCGGCATGACCTCGGCGTTGATGCCCGAGATCGACAGCCCGGCCTCGAGGCAGGCCTCCATGTGGGCCTCCACGATGTCGCGCCCGTACACCTCGTCGGCGCCGACGCCGCAGTAGTAGAAGCCCTGCGGAGCCGGGAAGCCGCCCTTGGGGAAGCCGAGGGGGTGGCCGTCGGAGAAGAACGTGTACTCCTGCTCGATGCCGAAGATCGGCTCCTGGTCGCCGTACTGCTCCTCGACGGCCCGCAGGGCGGCCCGGGTGTTGGTGACGTGCGGCGTCATGTCGATGTAGAGCACCTCGCACATGACGAGGACGTCGTCGCCACCCCGGATGGGGTCGGGCACGACCTTCACGGGCTTGAGGACGCAGTCCGACGAGTCGCCGGGCGCCTGGTTGGTGCTGGAGCCGTCGAAGCCCCAGATGGGCCACTCGGCGGGCGTCTCGGCGAGCACCTTGGTCTTCGACCGCAGGCGGGCAGTCGGCTCGGTTCCGTCGATCCAGATGTACTCGGCCTTGATCGCCACGGGCGATCTCCTTCACTTCAGAGAGGTGGATGTGACGGCGGAACCCTGCCAGCAGGCAATTGCCCGGCCGTTTCCCGTTTGTGAACGTCGTGTGAACGCCCCCGGGGACGGCACCGAGGGTAGCCACCAGACTTCCATGAACGCATTGTGAACAGGGGGGCCGACGGGGTTGCGGCTTCGGGCCCGGGCGACGACGATGCCGGCGTGGATCCCCAGCAGGCATACGTGATGCGCACCGTCGAGGAGCGAGGTGTGCGGCTCATCCGGCTGTGGTTCACCGACGTGGTGGGCCAGCTCAAGTCCTTCGCCATCTCCCCGGCCGAGCTGGAGGCGGCGTTCCAGGAGGGCATGCAGTTCGACGGCTCGGCCATCGACGGCTTCAGCCGCATCCAGGAGTCCGACGTCCTGGCCAAGCCCGACCCCGGCACCTTCGAGCTGCTGCCCTGGGGCCAGTCCGACGAGACGGCCGCCCGCATGTTCTGCGACATCTCCAACCTCGACGGCACGCCCTTCGAGGGCGACCCCCGCCAGGTGCTGCGCCGCAACCTCGACCGGGCCCGGGAGCGGGGCTTCAGCTTCTACACGGCGCCGGAGATGGAGTTCTTCTACTTCGCCAACGGCGACGGCACCTCCATCCCCGAGCCCCTCGACACCGGGTCGTACTTCGACCTCACCACGGCCGACGTGGCCTCCGACCTGCGCAAGCGCACCATCCACACGCTGGAGGCCATGGGGATCCCCGTGGAGTACTCGTTCCACGAGGACAGCCCCAGCCAGCACGAGATCGACCTGCGCTACACCGACGCCCTCACCATGGCCGACAACGTGATGACGTTCCGCCTGGTCGTCCGGGAGATCGCCACCGAGCGGGGGGTGTACGCCACGTTCATGCCCAAGCCCCTGGCCGGGGTGCAGGGCTCGGGGATGCACACCCACATGTCCCTCTTCGAGGGCGACACCAACGCCTTCGCCGACCCCAGCGACCCCTACCGCCTGTCGAAGGTGGGGCGGGGCTTCATCGCCGGGCTGCTGCACCACGCCCACGAGATCACCGCGGTCACCAACCAGCTCGTCAACTCCTACAAGCGCCTCATCGTGGGCACCGAGGCCCCTGCTCACGCCTCGTGGGCCCGCAACAACCGCTCCGCCCTCATCCGCGTGCCGGTCACCAAGTCGGGCAAGGACTCCTCGGTGCGCATCGAGTACCGCTCGCCCGACCCGGCCTGCAACCCGTACCTCGCCTTCTCCGTCATCCTCGCCGCCGGCCTCAAGGGCATCGACGAGGGCTACGACCTCCCCGACGAGGCCACGGCCAACGTCTTCGAGCTCACTCCCGCCGAGCGGGCCGCCGAGGGCATGCGGGAGCTGCCCCAGTCACTGGCCGAGGCCCTCCACGAGATGGAGGAGAGCGAGCTGGTGGCCGAGGCCCTGGGCGAACACATCTTCGGCTGGTTCCTCCGCAACAAGCGCAGCGAGTGGGCCGACTACAAGGCCCAGGTCACCCCGTTCGAGCTGGAGCGCTACCTGCCGGCCTGGTAGCCGGCAGCCCACCGCCATGGAACCCTGGCTCGTCTACCCCGATCCACCGCCGCCCGAGCTGGTGCAGACCCTCGAGCTGGCCGGCCACGCCTGGAAGGCCGTCAGCGACGAGCTGGCCCTGAGCCGGATGGATGCCGATGTCACGTGGCGGGGCGCCGTCGTCGTCCTGGGCGATGCCCCCGAAACGGGGCTGGCCGTGTGCCGCGCCCTCCGCAAGCGGGACGTGCCCATCGAGCCGGTGCTCCTCCTCGTCCGGGGCTCCGGGCTGGCCGACCTGGAGCTGCGGGACGAGCTCTACGACGACTTCTGCCTCGACCCGTTCCATCCCCGCGAGCTGGAGGCCCGCCTCCGGCACCTGCTGTGGCGGGCCGGCTCCGGCGCCGGTCCGGAGATGATCGAGTACGGCGGGCTGGCCCTGAACCTGGAGACCTACCAGGCCGCCATCGAGAGCCGTCCCCTCGACCTCACCTACATGGAGTACGAGCTGCTCAAGTTCCTGGCCCAGCACCCGGGCCGGGTCTTCACCCGGGAGACGCTGCTCAGCCGGGTGTGGGGCTACGAGTACTACGGCGGCGCCCGCACCGTCGACGTCCACGTGCGGCGCCTGCGGGCCAAGCTGGGCGAGGAGCACGCCGGGCTGATCACCACCGTCCGCTCGGTGGGCTACCGCTTCGGCCAGTCCCGCTGGGGGTCGTAGGCCTCCGATCGTCAGGTCAGCGGTTGAGCTCGATGAGCTCGCTGCCCTCGTTGGACTCCTCGCCGTTCTTCTTCAGGAAGAAGCCGAGGGCGGCGGCGATGGCCCCGCCGTTGAGGGCGAAGAACACCGGCAGGGCCACCAGCAGGGCCACGACGAGGATGACGGCTCCGATCACGCCCCCATCATGGCGCCTCGTCCCGCCCTCCCTCCACCTCGACGACGGTCAGGGCAGGCGGGCCCAGGCCTCGACCTCGAGGCGGACGTCGAAGGGCAGGGCGGCCACGGCCACGCAGCTCCGGGCCGGGCGGGGATCGGGGAAGGCGGCCACCCAGCGCTCGTTCACCTCGGCGTAGTCGGCCATGTCGGTGAGGAAGATCGTGGCCTTCACCACGTCGGCCAGGGTGGCACCGTGCTCGGCCAGGCGATCGGCCACGTTGGCCAGCACCCCGTCGACCTGCTCGGCGAGAGGCCGATCGGTGAGGAAGGCGCCGTCGCGGATCGGCACCTGGCCCGACACGGCGATCCACTCCCCGGCCCGGACGGCAGGGGTGTACGGGGCAGTCATCGTTTCCTCATCCCTTCGACGGACAGCCGGCTCACCCTAGGCGGGGCCGTCAACGGCCGGAGGGGAGGTCGGGCGGGCAGCCGGCAGCCAGCCACGCCGCCGCCGCCGTGGCGGCGAAGACGGCGTCGGAGACGTTGACAGGCTCGCCGTCGGCGGCGTCGATCTCGACCTGGACAGGGGGCATGTCGAGGGCCCGCAGGATGCCGAAGGAGCGGATGGTGAGATCCTCGGCCGTCCCGTCGGGGCTGACGGCCAGGCCCTCGCTGCGGATCCACGACAGGCCCTGGTGGACGGCTCCCACGCAGTAGGAGCGGAGGACCACCTCGTCGAGAGGGTCGCCGGCCCGCACCCGCACCCGCACCGTGCCGTCGGGCTCGATGGCCACCTCGGCCTCCCCCCCTCCCGGGCCGGTCACGGGACGCAGGGATCCGGTCGCCCCCGCCAGCAGGACGACGGCCTCGGCCCACCCCGCCCCCCGCAACCCGGCATCGGTCGGCGGACCGGGGAGGTCGACCTCCTCCACCCGCAGAGCGGGCGCCACCGCGGCCACCGCAGCGGCGACCCCCGGAGTGCTGACGATCCGCAACACGCCCGACCCGTCGGCCCGGGCCCCGCCGGCCACGGGCGGCCGCTTGGGCCCGAGGCGGACGGTGTCCTCCCGGGCCAGCAGCACGCGCACCGGGCGGTCCCACCGATCGGCCAGGGAGCGCGCCGCCCCGGCCACCGGCGACGACCGCTTCCCTCCGAAGGCCCCCCCGTTCACCAGGGGCCCGACCGGCTCCCCTCCGGGGGCGCACCAGGCCGCATCGGGTTCCAGGTAGGCGGGCTCGACCCAGCAGGTGCGGAGCACCGCGTCCCACTCCCCGTCGGGGGCGACGAGGGGCGGCGCGGCGTCGACCGTGGTCCGTCGGCCCTGGACCTTGCCGGCCCGGGCGCGGGCCTCGGCGAGGGTCTCACCCACGACCCAACCGCCGGCCCCGTCGGGGATGGCGACGAGAGCCCCCTCGGGCGCGCTGTCGTCGGCGAACCCTCCCCGGCCCAGGGCGACGTCAGGGCCGACACGCTGCACCGCCCCCCCTTCGAGGGTGGCCCGCCGGGCGGCGGCATCGCCGTCCCGCTCGGTGCCTGTCGCGGACCGTGCGGCCACGGCAACGGACACCTCGGTGCCCCGGCGGGCGGCGGCAGCCACGTCCCAGGCGTCGAGGATGGGCTGCCAGCCGGTGCAGCGGCACAGGTGGGCGGCCAGGGCCCGGCCCACGGCGGCGCGGTCGTCAGATGCCACCCCCTTGGCCAGGGCGCCCTCCAGGCGGCAGATGATCCCCGGCGTGCAGAAGCCGCACTGGCTGGCCCCCGTGGCCGCGAAGGCCTCGGCCCAACCCGACCGCACCTCGGAAGGGAGGCCGTCGGCCGTGGTGATGACCCGGCCGGCGACCCGGCGCAGCGGCGTCACGCAGGCCACACGAGGAGCCCCGTCGACCAGCACCGTGCAGCACCCGCACTGGCCCTGGGGCGAGCAACCGTCCTTGGGGGAGCGGACGCCGAGGCGGTCGCGCAGCGCCTCCAGGAGGGTGATCCCCTCGTCGGCCACCTCGACCTGCTCGCCGTCGACCTCCAACTGCACGAGGGGGGCGTCAGCCGGACGCGTGGAGGTGGGCACTGGCGGGAGCATAGGTTTCCCGGTCGTGGCCCCCGACCTGCCCCTCCTCCCCTCCTCGCCGGCCGGACAACTGAGCCGGCGCACCGTCCTCCGGGGCGCCGCCGCCCTCGGGGTGGTGGGCACCGTCGGCGGGCTCGGCCTCGTCGGCTGCGGGGGGGACGGCAACGACGAGGGCACGAACGACGGCAACGACGGAGCGACCAGCTCGACGCGCTCCCTCGTCACCCTCCTCAACCCGGCCGCCAGCCTGGCCGCCGGAGCCGAGGCCCGCCTGCCCCTCGGCCTCGCTGACGACCGGGCCGCCCTGGTGGACGACCCCCCGGCCGAGCTGACCTTCGCCATCCGTCACGTCGACGGCGACATCGTGGCCGAGAACCTCCCCGTGGCCCGCCGGGCCGCCGGCCTCCCCCACGCCTACTACCCGGTGACCTTCACCCCTCCGGCCGCCGGGGACTACACGGTCACCGCCACCGTCGACGGCGAGTCCCTCGACGCCGCCTTCACCGTCTCCGAGGCGTCAGCCATCGTCATCCCCCAGCCCGGCCAGCCCTTCCCCCGAGTCTCGACACCGACCGTCGATGCCCCGGGCGGGGTCGACCCCGTCTGCACCCGCGAGCCGGCGTGCCCTCTCCACGACGCCGACCTCACCTCGGTCCTGGGCACGGCCCCGGTCGCTCTGCTCGTGTCGACCCCGGCCTTCTGCCAGCAGGCCATCTGCGGCCCCGTGCTCGACATCCTGCTCGGCGCCCGGGAGGACGCGCCCGACGTGCGCTTCCTCCACCTCGAGGTCTACCGGACCGCCGCCGAGGTGGAGGAGAAGGGCCTGCAGGCCGCCCTCGCCCCCGCCGTCGACGCCCTGCAGCTGCCCTTCGAGCCCTGCCTGTTCCTCATCGCCGCCGACGGCACCCTGGCCCGCCGGATCGACGTGATCTTCGACGAGGACGAGCTCGGCGAGGGCCTGGCCGCCCTCACCACCTGACGGCGGCGCCGCCCGGCAGGATCAGGAGAAGCTCTGGCCGCAGCCGCAGGTGCGCTGGGCGTTGGGGTTGTTGATGGAGAAGCCGGCCTGGGTGAGCCCGTCGGCGTAGTCGAGGGTGGCCCCTTCGAGGAGCATGGCGCTCGAGGCGTCGACCACGACCCTCACGCCGGAGTACTCGATGGTGAGGTCATCCTCGGCCACCTCGGTGTCGAAGAACATGTCGTAGCTGAAGCCCGAGCAGCCCCCGGGGCGCACGGCGACCCGCAGAGCCAGGCCGTCCTCGCCCTCGGCGGAGATGAGCTCGGAGACCTTGGTGGCGGCCTTGTCGGTGAGAGCGATCACGTCGGTGCATCCTCCTCGGGGGCGGTCGAGGTCCCGGAAGACCCGCACCGACTCTACCGGCGATCGAGGGCCGAACCGCCACCGGCCGCGGTGCGGGCGGCCGCCGTCCCGCGTCTCAGGCGCCGACGGGAGCGGCATCGGCCAGGCGGATCTCCACCTGGCAGGGGGACCGATCGACGAGGGAGCCGAAGCCCACCACCTCGCCACCGGCCGTGGCATCGACCACGCCCTCGATGAGGCCCCGGTGGAGGCTGCACAGCAGGTCGGGCCGCTGCTCGGCCAGGTCACGGAAGGGACAGTGGGCGAAGGCGATGCTCACGAGGGTGGCATCGCTCTCGGAGAGCTCCTCGTCGACGGCCAGGGCCGGGTCGAACCCCATGGCGTCGAGCTGGTCGACCACGGCGTTCAGGCACCCCCGGTGCGCCGTGCGAGTCCCGTCGACCCGGCCCTGGTCGCGGCCCACGTCGAGAGCGTCGGCGGCATCGGCCCCGGTGGCGGCGGCCAGGCGCAGCAGCATCCGGGCCAGCACGGGGAACGAGGCCGGCTCCAGGCCCAGCGACGGGGCCTCGGGGGCCAGGGAGTAGAGGTGCTGGGGCCGGCCCACGCCTCCCCGGGACTCGCTCTGCACCTGGAGGAGCCCGACATCGCGCATGCGCTCCAGGTGCGGGCGCACGGTGTTGGCGTGCAGGCCCAGGGTGGCGGCCACGTCGGCCGTGGACAGGGGACGGGACGAGCGGGCCATCTCCAGGTAGATGGCGTAGCGGGTGTTGTCGCCCAGGGCCTTCAGCACGGCCAGACGCCCCTGCTCGCCACGACCCGTGTCCATGGCGTCCCAGGCTACCGCTGGTTCGCTCGGGTTTCTCACGCCGATCACCGGTAGAATCCGACCATGCCCGTCGCCCCCGAAGAGCTGCGCAACCTGCTCCGGGGCGTCATCGACCCGGAGCTGGGCAGCGACATCGTCGACCTGGGGATGGTGCGCGACGTCACCGTCACCGCCGATGGCCAGGTCACCGTCACCATCGCCCTCACCACCTCCGGCTGCCCCCTGCGGGCCCAGATCCAGCGCGACATCCGCACCCGGCTCGGGTCGGTCCCCGGCGTCGCCGGCGTGCGCCTGGAGTGGACGGAGATGACGGCGGAGCAGAAGACCACGGCCATGGCCAAGGCCCGCTTCAACGTGTCCCAGCGCCCCGAGGACACCGCCATCGGCCCCACCACCAAGGTGATCCTCGTCGCCTCGGGCAAGGGCGGGGTGGGCAAGTCCTCCGTCACCGTCAACCTGGCCGCGGCCATGGCCGCCCGGGGCCTGACCGTGGGCGTGCTCGACGCCGACGTGTGGGGCTTCTCCGTGCCCCGGATGCTGGGCATCGAAGGCCGCCTGGCCGGCCACGAGCGCGACGGCCGCAAGGTCATGGTCCCCCACGAGAAGGAGATCGGCCCCGGGAAGCTCCGGGTGATCTCCATGGGCTTCCTGGTCGAGGACGAGGCTTCGGCCCTGATGTGGCGAGGCCTGATGCTCAACCGGGGTGTGCAGCACTTCCTCCAGGACGTCGAGTGGGGCGACGACCTCGACTACCTCCTGGTCGACATGCCCCCCGGCACCGGCGACGTCCAGATGGGCGTGGCCAAGCTCATCCCCCGGGCCGAGGTCCTCGTCGTCACCACTCCCGCCCTGGCCGCCCAGAAGGTGGCCGAGCGGGCCGTGAGCATGTCCCGCAAGAGCTACCTGCGGGTCGCCGGCATCGTCGAGAACATGAGCGCCTTCACCTGCGACCACGGCGAGAGCTACGCCCTGTTCGGCACGGGGGGCGGGGCGGCGTTGGCCGAGGCCGCAGGGGCTCCCCTGCTGGCCCAGATCCCCCTCGAGTCGAGCGTCGTGGCCGGTGGCGACACCGGTCAGCCCGCCGCCCTGGGCGAGGGGCCCGCAGCCGAGGCCTTCCGGGCCCTGGCCGAGGTGGTCGTCACCGAGGCCGTGCCCCCGGTGGCCATGGCCGGCTGCACGGCCCGCATGCTGGATGCCGCCGTGGCCGCCCTCGACGCCCTCGACGAGGGCGCGGGCGCCGACGAGGTCGTGGCTCCGACGGCCAGCATCTAACGTCGCGGTCCGTGCTGCCCTTCGAGCGGCGGGTCGTCGCCTGCCTCACCCGCACCACCGACCCGGCCCTCCGCGCCGCCGTGCTCGACCACGTCGACGGCTGCCTGGCCGCCATGCCCGAGCACCTCCGGGCCGGCGTCGCAGCCGAGACCGTCGCCCTGGGCACCTGGGCCCGCCTCCGCGGCGCCGGCCGGCAGGACGACACTGCCCTCCGCGCCCGTCTGTCCGCCTGGGAGGCCCACCCCGTCGACGTCATCCGCCAGTACGTGCGGCTGATGCACTCGCTGGTGATCTTCGCTGAGATCGAGCTGGGCGACCGCGCCGCGTCCTCCGCCCCGTCGGCCGCCGCCCCCGTCCCGGCCTCGTGATGGGCGGGACGGCCACCACGCTCCACACCGAGTTCGCCATCGTCGGCTCCGGCGCCGGCGGAGCCGTCACCGCCGCTCGTCTGGCCGCCGCCGGCCGGGACGTCACCGTCCTCGAGGAGGGCCCTCGCCTCGACCCCGAGGCGGCCGAGCCCTTCTCCCTGGAGGAGATGGCCCTCAAGTATCGCCACCGCGGCCTGTCGGGCAGCCTGGGCACCCCCGCCATCGCCTTCGCCGAGGGGCGCTGCGTGGGCGGCAGCACCGAGATCAACAGCGGCCTCTACCACCGGCTCCCCGGCCCCCTGGCCGTCGACTGGGCCCGCACCTACGCCATCGACGGCTTCGCCGACGGCACCCTCGACCGCTACTGCCAGGAGCTGGAGGAGGTGATGGGGGTGTCGCACTACCCCGGTGTCGCCCCCCGGGCCTCGGCCGTGCTCGACGAGGGAGCGGCCAAGCTGGGCTGGCGCTCCCAGGAGTTCGCCCGGGTCTACCGGTACGAGCCCGGCGGCCGGGCCGTGAAGCAGACCATGACCCGCACCATGCTCCCCCGGGCCGAGGCGGCCGGGGCCACGGTGCTGGCCGACTGCCGGGTGCAGCGCATCCGCCGGCGACGGGGGCGGGCCGTGAGCCTCGACGTGGTGCGCACCCAGCCCGACGGGGCCCGCCAGCGCATCAGCGTCGTGGCCGACCACGTGATCGTGTGCGCCGGCGCCATCCAGACCCCCGCCCTCCTGCAGCGCTCGGGCATCTGGGGCGTGGTGGGCACGGGCCTGAAGGTCCACCCCAGCATCAAGGTGGCCGCCCGCTTCGGCGAGCCCATGGAGCACGACGACGTGCCCCCGCACCGCGTCACCGAGTTCTCCCCCCATCTCACCATCGGCGGCTCGGCCAGCCGGCGGGGCCACCTGGCCCTGGCCCTGGCCGAGACGGGCCTCGACATCACCGAGGCCATGGCCGACTGGGAGCACGCCGCCGTCTACTACGCCGCCATCCGCAGCGACGGCAAGGGCCGCATCACCGCCATCCCGGGCGCCTCGGCCCCCCTGGTCACCTACAGCCTCACCGACGGCGACCTGAGCCGCCTCGCCCGCGGCCTCATCCACGTGGGCGACGTGCTCCTCGCCGCCGGCGCCTTCGAGCTCCACCCGTCGATCGTCGGCGGCCCCGTCGTGCGGGACCGGGCCGGGCTGGCCCAGTGGTGGGACGCCGTCACCCGGCGCCGGGCCAACCTGATGACCATCCACATGACGTCGACCGTGCGCATGGGCGAAGACACCGACCGGGCCGGCACCGACAGCTACGGCCGGGTGCACGGGCACGAGAACCTCTACGTGAACGACGCCTCGCTCATCCCCGACGCTCCGGGGGTCAATCCCCAGGGCACGGTGATGGCCATCGCCGCCCGCAACACCGAGCACCTGCTCGCCACCCTCTGACCCGCCCAGGAGCCATGACCGAGCCGACCCCTCCTCCCACCGCGGCCCGTCCCGACCCCACCCTCGTCGTCACCGGGGCCGCGGGCTGGCTGGGCCAGAACCTGCTGCGCACCACCCTGCCCGACCGGGCCAAGGTCCGCTGCCTGGCCCACGACGACGACCAGGCCGCCCTGCTGGCGGTGCTGAGCCCGACCATCGAGGCCGTCGTCGGCGACGTGCGCGATCCCGTCGCCCTGGAGCGCCTCTTCGAGGGACTGGCTGCGCCCACGGTGGTCCACACCGCCGCCGTCATCCACCCGGCCAGCGGCAAGACCCGGGAGTTCTTCGACGTCAACGTCGGGGGCACGGAGATGGTGCTCGACGCCGCCCGCCGGGCCGGCACCCGGCGCCTCGTCCACATCTCGTCCACGTCGCCCTTCGGGGCCAACCCCCACCCCGGCGACTCCTTCACCGAGGACTCCCCCCGCGACCCCTTCGTGGGCTACGGGAGGTCCAAGCACGAGGCCGAGCAGCTCGTCACCCGGGCCCACGAGCGGGGCGACATGGAGACGGTGATCCTGCGGGCCCCGTGGTTCTACGGCCCGTGGCAGCCGGCCCGGCAGGCCCAGTTCTTCACCGGCCTGCGCAAGGGCTACTTCCCCCTCATCGGCGACGGCAGCAACCGGCGGTCGATGGTCTTCACCGGGCACCTGGTGCAGGCCGTGCTGCTGGCCGAGTCGGTCGAAGCCGCCGCCGGGCGCGACTACTGGATCGCCGACGCCGAGCCCTACCGCACCGTCGACATCTACACCACGGTGAAGGAGGCCCTGGAGGCCGAGGGCATCGCCGTGTCGGGCCGCCAGGTGAAGATCCCCCGGCTGGCCGGCGTGGTGGCCGAGTCCCTCGACCGGGCCGCCCAGGCCCGAGGCCGCTACATCCAGCCCTTCCACGTGCTGGGCGAGATGAAGGACGAGATCGCCGTCGACGTCACCCGGGCCCGCACCGAGCTGGGCTACGACCCGTCCACCACCCTCCTGGAGGGGATGCGCATCAGCATCCGCTGGTGCCGCGAGCACGGGATCGCCCTGTGAGCGCCGTCCCCACCAGCGGGCGGCGTTCGCTCGTCACCGGGGGCAGCGGCTTCTTCGGCACCATGCTGGTGGAGCTGCTCCGAGCCCGGGGCGACGAGGTGCGCATCCTCGACGTGATGGTGCCCGACGTGGTGCCCGACGACGTCGAGGTGGTCCAGACCGACATCCGCGACGCCGAGGGCGTGCGGGCCGCCTGCGACGGCGTCGACGTGGCCTTCCACAACGTGGCCCAGGTGCCGCTGGCCAAGGACCGCGACCTGTTCTGGAGCGTCAACGTCGTCGGCACGGCCACCCTCCTCACCGCGGCCCGCGACACCGGGGTGGCCAAGGTGGTCTCCACCTCGACCAGCGCCATCTACGGCATCCCCGAGAGCAACCCGGTCGACGAGGACACCCCGCCCCGGCCCCTGGAGGCCTACGGCCGGGCCAAGCTGGAGGCCGAGGTGCTGTGCCGGGACGCAGCGGCGTCAGGGCTCGACGTCAGCATCGTCCGCCCCCGCACGATCCTGGGCCACGGCCGGCTCGGCATCATGTCGATGCTGTTCGAGCTCGTCGCCGAGGGGGCGCCCGTCCCCGTGCTCGGATCGGGGGCCAACCGCTACCAGTTCGTCCACGCCGCCGACCTGGCCGACGCCTGCCTGCGGGCCGGCGACCGCCCCGGCCCCGCCGCCTACAACATCGGGGCCCCCGGGTTCGGCACCATGCGGGAGACGCTGGAGTCGCTGTGCGCCCACGCCGGCACCGGGGCCCGGGTCGTGTCGCTGCCCCAACGGCCCGCCCGGCTGGGCATGGAGGCGGCCTCCCGGGCCGGCCTGCTGCCCCTCGGCCCGTACCACTGGCTCTTGTACGGGGAGTCGCTGTGGTTCGACAGCAGCCGGGCCGAGCGGGAGCTGGGCTGGTCGGCGCAGTACGACACGCCGACGATGCTGGCCGAGACCTACGACTGGTGGTTGGCCCACCGGGACAGCCTGGAGGGCCGCACCGGCTCGCACCACCAGTCCCCGGCCCGCCTGGGCGCCCTCGCCCTCCTCAAGCGCCTGAAGTAGCCGTCAGCGCCCGGTGAGACTCCGGAGACGAGCGCAGCGAGGCGACCAGCAAGCACGGCGCTGGTTCTCCGCGGCGCAGCCGAGGAGAACACTGGCGCGAGACGGGTTAACGACCGGACAGGCTGAAGTGCTGGTAGTCCTTGGCCGTGCGCCAGTGGCCGCCCCACTCCCAGCTGTGGGCGGCGAAGGCCCGCACCACGATGTCGCCGTCGACGATCATCCCCGGGGTCACCGAGCCCCGGTTGGTCCAGTCCTTCCCGGCCGGCGGGTCGACCGACGACCCCTTCACGTAGGGGTTCTGGACGGGGTTGATGTCGATGGCCCGGCCGTAGCTGTGCTCCGACCACGTGGTGGTGCCGGCGACCCTGCGGCAGTTGAAGGCCGACGTGTTGTTGTTGGCCATGGAGCGGTCGTCGTCGGCCCCGAAGGTGTCGACGGGGTGGATGCGCCGGATCTGGAAGCGGTTGTCGTAGAGGGCGCCGAAGGCGTTGCGGATCTTGGCCGCCTGGCCGTCGTGGACCACCAGGTTCCCGGTGTGGCGGGCCCCGTCGTAGCCCCAGTAGGCGACGGTGACGACGCTCAGGTCGTGCCAGTGGACGGGGCACCCCTCCCGCCACGAGAGAGCGACGTCGTCCCGGGTGGCTGAGCGGACAGCGGCGGTGTAGGCCGGTCCCTGCCTCGGAGGTGGGGGCCGCTTGCCCCCCGTCGGATCGGGGTTGCACGCCGCCAGCAGGCCGATGGCCAGCAGGGCGGCGAACCCGGCGACAAGGCGTCGACGAGGCCGTCGTCCGCTGCTCATGCCCCCACCATCGGCCGCACCGCCCGGTCGATCAAGCCCCGCGACGAAAGGTCGATCGGCCACCACATAGGTGGATGATCGACCTTTCGATTCGGGGCGCGACGTCGAAAGGGCAATCGTCCACCGCATGGGGGGAGAACTGACCTTTCGACCCGAGGAGGAAACGACGGTCAGCGGACGCGGAGGCCCTGGAGCTCGGGCGGGATGGTGCCCACGACGGGGCGCTGGACCGCCGGGCCCCGGGGCGTCGCCGGCGCAGCGCACACCTCGGGCTCGCCCGTGGAATCGAGGCCGGTGCCCCGCAGGACGAGGCGCACGCCCAGCTCGGTCTCGACCGACAACGACTCGCCCAGCTCGTCGGCCACCTCGAGCTGCGGGCCCTGGTCGCCGGGGTAGAGGCGGCGCAGGTACTCGGGCGCCCAGATCACGACGCCCTCCACCTCCCCGACGGGCGCCATGTCGGCCCCGGGGAGGAAGTCCTCGTAGAGGAACGGGGCCGTCGACTCGCAGCAGCCCGTCCCGATGGTGACCGTCAACACCCCGGACCGCCGCGTCGCCATCGCGGCGACGACCTCGGCGGCCCGGGGGCTGGCGGTGATCTTCATCCGACCGGTCCGGCCGCCCGGATCAGATGTTCCCGCTGAGGGCGACGAAGTGCATGTAGCCGTCGCGGCCCGTCGAGGGGTTGGTGTGGACGTGCTTGGCCTGCCGGTAGATGTCGAACCCGGCCGTGCCCAGCTCCCGGCCGATGCCGGACTGCTTGTAGCCACCGAAGGGGCGCTCGGGCGAGATCAGGTGGTAGTCGTTGATCCACACGGTGCCGGTCTGGAGGCGGTTGGCGATGCCCTTGGCCCGCTCCACGTTGGCCGACTGCACGCCACCGCCCAGGCCGTAGATCGAGTCGTTGGCGATGGCCACGGCCTCGTCGTCGGACTCGAAGGGGATCACGCACAGCACCGGCCCGAAGATCTCCTCCTGGGCGATCCGAGCGGAGTTGTCGACGCCGGCGAAGATCGTGGGCCGGTAGAAGTTCTCGGTGACCAAGCCGTCGGCCAGGCCCTCGGGCTCGCTGCCGCCACAGATCGGCTCGCCGATCTCCTCCCGGCCGATGGCGACGTAGCGCCGCACCGTGTCGGCCTGAGCCCGGGACACGAGGGGCCCGAGGTCGGAGTTGAAGTCGAGCTGGTTGCCGATGACGATCTTGCCGGCCCGATCGACGAGCAGCGACACGAACTCGTCGTAGACGCTCTTGTGCACGAGGGCCCGGGTGCCCGACTCGCAGACCTGGCCGTTGTGGAAGAACGTGCCCCACAGCACGGCGGCGGCGGCGATGTCGAGGTCGGCGTCGTCGAGGACGATGTTGGCCGACTTGCCGCCCAGCTCCAGGGTGACGGGCTTGATGGTGCCGGCGGCGAGCTGCATGATCCGCCGCCCCACCTCGGTGGAGCCGGTGAAGGCCACCTTGTCGACCATCTCGTTGGAGGCCAGCTCCTCACCGGCGGTGCCGCCGGGGCCGGCGATGACGTTGAGCACGCCGGGGGGCAGGTCGGCCTCCTGGGCCAGCTCGCCCAGCATCAGGGCGGTGATCGAGGTGTAGGACGCCGGCTTGAGCACCGAGGTGTTGCCGGCGGCGAGGGCCGGGCCCATCTTCCAGCAGGCCATGAGGAGCGGGAAGTTGAAGGGAACGATGCCGGTGCACACGCCGTAGGGCTCGTAGCGGACGTAGTTCTCCGACGGCGGGAAGGGCGAGCCCTCGAGGGTCTCCTCGTCGGGGCGCTCCTCGGCCATGCGGGCGAACCAGCGCAGGGCACCGGCGGAGCCGGGGACGTCGGCGAAGGTGGCCTTCTTGATGGTGCCGCCCGAGTCGCGGGCCTCGGCCTCGGCGAAGCGCTCGGCGTTGGCCTCGAGCAGCTCGGCCATCTTGGTGATCTTGGCGGCCCGCTCGGCTCCGCTCATCCGGGGCCAGGGGCCCTCGTCGAAGGCCTTGCGGGCGGCGGCGATGGCCCGGGCCGCGTCGTCGCGGTCGGCCTTGGCCACCTCGCCGATGGGCTGTTCGGTGGCGGGATCGGTGGTGGTGAACGTCTCGCCGGAGGCGGCGTCGACGTACTCACCGTCGATGAAGAGCTTGAAGTCGGCCATGGGGGTCCCCTTGGATGTTTTCTTGACCTGGCGGTCAAGCAACCTACACCCGCCGTGGGCCCGGCGACAGAGGGGCCGGGCGGTCAGGGAGCCGTCGTCGTGGGGGGCAGGACGTCCTCGTCGTCGTCCCGGGGGACGGGCTCGAACCGGACGGCACCCTCGTCGTCCCGGCACTCCGTCGTCTCGGCCTCGACCCAGCCGTCCTCCCCGCGCTCGGCCACGGCGGACAGCTGGGCCAGGCCCCGCTCGTCGAGCCAGGCGAAGACCACCTCGTCGTCGGTGCGGGACACCTCGACCATCTCCCGGTCGTCGTCGCGGGCCACGGACTCCTCCGGTGTGGCCGCCTCGCCTTCGGGCAGCTCCGTCTCCCCCGGCGGGGGGATGGCCTCCCCGACCTCGACGAAGCTCCAGCGGGGGAAGCAGGCCCAGAGCGGCCCCTCCACCTCGCAGTTCTCGGCCCCCCACTCGATCATCCGGCCGGTCGCCCTCTTCAGTGCGAGCACGTCCTCGTCCGAGGGGTCTTCCTCCTCCTCACCGGCGGCCACCGCGGCCTGGAGGAGGGCGATGTCGTCGGCGATCTCGGGCGGCCCGTTCTGAGCCAGGCGGTCGACCGCAGCCGGGAACGCCTCCTCGTCCGGCCATGGGTCGTCCTCTTCCTCGGGGGCGTGGACGGGGTCGAGCACCGTCGCCTCCA
>CAZXRA010000096.1:0-8565 GCA_964643485.1 uncultured Iamiaceae bacterium
TTCCTCGACAACGTGGCTGGATGGATCCTGGAGCTGGACCGAGGTCGGGGTCTGCCCTTCGAGGGCAACTACTCGTCGTGGCTGGAGCAGAAGCAGACCCGTCTGGCCCAGGAGGACAAGGCCGACAGCAAGCGGTCCCGCACCCTCGCCCGGGAGCTCGACTGGGTGCGCATGGCCCCCAAGGCTCGCCAGGCCAAGGGCAAGGCCCGCCTCGCCGCCTACGACAAGCTGCTGGCCGAGGCCAAGGCGGCCGAGGGCCGCGACGGCGACCTGCAGATCACCATCCCGGCCGGCGACCGGCTGGGTGACAAGGTGATCGAGGTGTCGCACCTGTCGAAGGGCTACGGCGACCGGCTGCTGATCGACGACCTGTCGTTCTCCCTGCCCAAGGCCGGCATCGTGGGCGTCATCGGCGGCAACGGCGTGGGCAAGACCACCCTGTTCCGGATGCTCACCGGGGCTGAGGAGCCCGACTCCGGCGCCGTCGACGTCGGCCCCACCGTGCAGCTCGCCTACGTCGACCAGAGCCGCCAGACCCTCGATGCGGAGAAGACGATCTACGAGGAGATCACCGGCGGCCGGGACGACATGGTCATCGGCGGTCGCTCCGTCAACGGTCGGGCCCACGTGGCGACGTTCAACTTCAAGGGCTCCGACCAGCAGAAGCTGGTGGGCGTCCTCTCCGGCGGCGAGCGCAACCGGGTCCACCTGGCCAAGGTGCTCTCCACCGGTGGCAACGTCCTCCTCCTGGACGAGCCCACCAACGACCTCGACGTCGACACCCTGCGGGCCCTGGAGGACGGCCTGGAGTCGTTCCCCGGCGGCGCCGTGGTGATCAGCCACGACCGCTGGTTCCTCGACCGCATCGCCACCCACATCCTCGCCTTCGAGGGCGAGAGCCAGGTGCGGTGGTTCGAGGGCAACTTCAGCGAGTACGAGGCCCAGCGCAAGAAGGAGCTGGGCGCGGCCGCCGACCAGCCCCACCGCATCAAGTACAAGCCCCTGGCCCGCTGAGCTCCTCCCACTCACGAGATGGGGTGGTACCCTCATGCCATGAGTGGGATTCACGCTGTCACGATGGGAGACCGCGGGCGGTTGGTGGTCCCCGCCGAGATCCGTGAACGCCAAGGCCTGCGCGCCGGGTCGCCCCTGGTGTTCCTCGACACACCCGAGGGCCTCGTCGTCCTCACCCGGGAGCAGCTCCGCAACCGGGTGCGCCTCGACCTGGCGGGCACCGACCTGGTCACCGAGCTCCTTGCCGATCGGCGGCGGGCCGCTGCCGCCGACGACGCGGCATGACCGTTCTCGACGCCTCCGCCCTCCTCGCCTTCCTCCAGGGGGAGGAGGGCGCGGATGCCGTCGAGGCCGCCCTGGAGGCAGGGGGTCGTTGCGGCGCCGCCAACTGGTCCGAGGTGGCCCAGAAGGTGCGCTCCGCCGGGCGCGACTGGGATCTGGCGCGAGCGCTCATGGACAGCTACGACCTCGCGGTGGAGCCCGTGACCATCGCCGACGCCGAGTGGGCCGCCCGTCGATGGACCCGAGGTGAAGGTTTGTCCCTCGCCGATCGCCTCTGCCTGGCTCTGGCCGAGCGCCTCGACGTGGTCGCCCTCACCGCCGACCGGTCGTGGGGTCGGTCCGAGCGCATCCGCCAGGTGCGTTGACCGACGAAGGTCCGACGGGTTCAGCCCTCCACGGCCAGGGTGAAGCGGAAGCGGGCTCGCCCCTCGGACCACATGGGGAAGTTGGTGCCCCAGACGTTGTCGTGAAGGCACACCCAGGCCCCGTGGGCCAGGTCGAGGGGTCCGGGAGCGGGGTCCAGGAGGCGGGGGCGGCCCGGAGCCACGAGCGGGGCGTCGAGGGTGCGGAGGACCACGGCGCCGTCCGCCCCGGGCCACCGCAGCCCCTCCCCCACGGCGTGGAGGTGCCGGCCCCCGCCCCCCACCACGTCGAGCGGGGACACGTCCTGGCCCAGCTTGTCGAGCACCATGGCCTCGGGGTCCACGCCGGCCGGCCGCCAGCCCAGCCACGTCGCCTCGGGCAGACGGTTGGCCGGCTTGTCCTCCCAACGCAGCTCGACCCCGAGCGTCGAGGGCCCGCCCTCGGGGGTGAGATCGGACAGGGTGAGGGTGGCCAGGGCCGGGGCCCCGGAACGGGTGTGGGCCTCGCCCGGGAAGCGGGCCGAGGCGACCAGGGCGGCCACCCGTTCGTCGTCGGGCCCCGTCGTCCCGGGAGGCGCCTCAGCCCGGAGGCCACGGGCCCACGGCACGCCGACGCGGACGACGGCCCCCTCGGGCTCCCACCACGCCGAGACGGCCCCGGCGGCCTCGATCCCGGGCTTGGTGTTGTCCTCGACCGCCCACCACTCGTCCTCGGGGCGGGCGTGGACGTAGGCGTCGAGGTAGCGGGCGTAGTCGGCCCCGGAGAAGGCCTGGTGGGCCAGGAGGGCCAGGGGATGGTCGGCATCGGCCAGGGCCCGGCCCGTCACCCGGTCGACCAGGTGGGTGACGGCGCCAGTGGCGGGATCGACGCCGATCTCCCACGTCCCCACCACCGTCACCTCCCCGGGACCGACGACGGGCCCGGCGTCGTAGGCCGGCACCGGCGAGCGGAGGGCGGCCAGGGTGGAGCGGGCCGAGCGGCGCAGGCCCTCGCTCTCGATGGCCTCGACGGCCCGGTCGACGTAGGCCCGCTGCTCGGCCCAGGACGCCTCGAAGGCCCAGGTCCGGGGCTCGGCCCGCAGGGCCGGCAGGTCGTCGCGGCCCCAGCGCTTCCGGTCGGGCAGGTGGGTCTTCTCGTCCAGGCCCCAGGTGTGCTCGGCCACCAGGAGGAGGTTCTCGTGGAAGCCCCGCAGGCGGGAGTCGTCGGGCGCCACCATCCCCGCCGCGGCCCACGAACGGCGCAGGCGCAGCAGCTCGCGGTAGGCCGCTACCTTCTGGGGGTCGGATCCGACGCCGTGGACCCAGGTGTCGCCGATCTCGGCCGTCACCACCGGCAGGCTGGGGACGGCGGGGCGTAGGGCGACGGCGAAGGCGTCGAGGGTGGAGCCCCGCACCTCAGCCCCCGGCACCCGGTCCCGCAGGGCGGCGAAGGACGCCAGCACCTCGTCCACCGAGGGCGGGCCCAGGTTGTCACCGGTGTGGGCGAAGGCCAGGCGGTCGGCGCAGCCCGGAACCTCGGTCAGGTCGCCGTAGCCGCCGGGCTGGTAGACGACGGTGACCTCGGCGCCATCGGGGCTGCGCCACTGGAAGCAGGTGGGCACGTCGGGCACCGTCGCCACAGGGTTGACCCCGACGTGCAGCAGCTCGACGCCGGCCTCGACCAGCATCGGCACCAGGCCCCGGGTGTGGCCGGGCACGTCGGTGAGCTTTGCCGCGATGGTGCGCCGACCGAAGCGGTGGTCGAGCCGGGCGGCGATGGCGAGGCCGGCCTCGACCAGACCGGGGTCGCACAGCTCGGTGTGCGTGGTGAAGGGAAGGGCGTGCCAGGCCAGGTCACCGGCCTCGATGGCGATCTCGGCCGCGGCCCGGCCGGGGACGTCGGTCCGCTCCAGAAAGGTGTGAACGAGCCACGAGCCCGTGGTCCACACGAACCGCTCGGGACCGCCCCGGGCCCGCAACTCGGCCCCGAGGGCAAGGGCAGCGGGGATGTACCGCTCGACGTAGGTGTCCACCACGGCGGCCGCCGGGGCGGTGAACCCCACGTCGAGGTGCGTCTTGGCCACCAGGTGCACCACACCGCCGTCGGTTCCGTCTCTCATCCCGCCAGCCTGGCACCCGGTAGCGTCCGGGCCGATGAGGGCCGAGGGACGCAACGGGGCGATCGACCTGATCGGGGACGTGGCCTCGATCCGGGCCGCCCTCCCCCGGGTGACCTACCGCCTGGCCGGCCGGGCGGTGGAGCTCGCCCCCACCGTCCTCGACGGCCCGCCCGAGGGGCCGTGGACGGCCGAGGACGAGCGCCTGCGACTCACCCTGTCCACCCGGCCCGGGCCGGCTGGGGGCCTCGTCGTCCGCCTGGCCGTGACCGTGCACGGCGACCGGCCCGTCCGGCTCGACGACGCCACCCTGTTCGCCACCGGCGGCCCCGCCGGCCTGCGCCTCGGTGCGGGGCCGGGCGGGTGGTCGCTCTACCGCAACGGCTGGAACTCGTGGTCGAACGCTCGGGCCTTTCGCATGGACGAGGTCGATCCCGATCCATGGTTCTTCGCCGTCAGCAAGGTCACCCTCGACCCCGAGACACCCCGAGCCAAGGAGCCGGGACGCTTCCGCAGTGAGCTGGTGGCCGGCCTGGCCGACCTCGACGGCCGTGGGGGCCTCGTCCTCGGCTTCCTGGGTGGGGCCCGGTGCTTGTCGGTCGTCGACCTCGTCGTGGAGCAGCCCGCCGACCGGCTGCCCGACGACCCCAGCGCCGGACAGCTCGCCCTCCTGGCCGCCACCTGCCGCTTCGACGGGATCGCCGTGGAGGCGGGGGCGACCGTCGCCACCGAGGATCTGCTCGTGGCCGACGGCACCGACCCGGTCGCGTTGCTGGAGGGGTGGGCCGCGGCTCTCGGCACCGCCCAGGGGGCACGAGTGCCGGCCCGCCCGCCCCACGGCTGGTGCTCCTGGTACTACCACTACTCCAAGGTCACCGAGGCCGACGTCCGGCGGGCTCTGGCCGCGGCCGACACCGTGGCCGGCGACGTGCCGATGGGCTACGTGATGGTCGACGACGGCCACCAGGCCGCCATCGGCGACTGGCTGGTCACCAACGCCAAGTTCCCGTCGGGCATGGCCGCCCTGGCCGCCAGCATCCGCGACACGGGACGCGATGCCGGCATCTGGATCGCCCCGTTCATCGTCGACCACGGCAGCGACGTGGCCCGCTCCCACCCCGAGTGGCTCCTCCGGGACGAGGCCGGCGCCCCGGTGACCGCCCTCTGGAACCCCACCTGGAACCGGCGCCACGGCCAGTGGGTCCTCGACTGCACCCGCCCCGACGTGCAGGCCCACCTGGAGGCCGTGGCCCGCACCCTCGTCACCGACTGGGGCTACCGAGTGCTGAAGCTCGACTTCTGCTTCGCCGCCGCCCTGCCCGGCGTGCGCCACGACCCGGCCCTCACCCGGGCCCAGGCCCTGCGGGCCGGGCTCGACGCCGTGCGCCGGGGGGCAGGCGAGGACGCCGTCCTCATCGGCTGTGGCCTCCCCCTCGGGCCGGCGGTGGGGGTGGTCGATGCCATGCGCATCGGCACCGACGTGGCGCCGGCCTGGGGAGGCAAGGTCACCCGCTGGGCCTTCAGCGACCAGGGCGGGCTGAGCACCCGCATCGCCATGCGCAACACCGTCACCCGAGCCTTTCTCCACGGCCACCTGTGGGCCAACGACCCCGACTGCGTGATGGTCCGTACCGACCGCACCCGTCTCACCGAGGCCGAGGTCCGGTTCCTCGTGGCTGCCGTGGCCCTCACGGACGGGATGATCGTGTCGTCCGACCAGCTCGACCTGGTGCCCCCGGAGCGACTCGACCTGCTGCGCCTCTGCCACGAGCTGGCCGGTGGCCGCTGTCGGGTGGCCGACCTGTTCGCCGGCCCCGAGCCGTCGCGGGTGATCGCGACCAAGGTCGATGAGGTGCTCATTGGCCACCTGCATTGGGGCGATGCCGCCACCCGGGTCTCGATCACCCTCGACGGCCCGGAGTGGGAGCGTCTGGGCCTCGACCGCCCGGACGAGGTGGTCGAGGCCTTCACCGGCGAGCGCCTCCCGGTGCGGGGCGGGCGGGTCGACCTCGGGGTGCTCGCCCCCCACGATGCCCGCATCCTCCGCCTCCCCCGCTGATCCCGACGTGTCGTCCCCCCCCGCAGGGGTAGGGGTCAGGAGGTTCCGCGTCACCCGACCGTGGCCTCCAGGAGGATCCCGTGCCCGGCATCGCCATCATCACCGAGGCCTGCATCGACACCAAGGACCGCGCCTGCGTCGACGTGTGCCCGGTGCAGTGCATCTACGAGTACGACCCTGCCAACGACGTCCTGTTCTCCGAGGAGGAAGCCGGGAGCGGCACGATCGAGAACACTCACACCCCGGACCCCGAGGCCATCGCCGTCTTCGGCGACAGCATCCTCTACGTCAACACCGAGGAGTGCACCTCCTGCACCGCGTGCTACCAGCCCGACGTCTGCCCCGTGGGTGCCATCTACGCCGAGGAGCACCTGCCCGACGGGTCGGCCCGCACCAGCTACAACGCCGAGGATCCCAACCAGGGCCACGACCACTCGTTCTTCGCCACCCACACCCGGGCCGTCTTCGCCGATTGACCCACGACGACGCTCCGGTCAGAGCAGGGGCAGCAGCACGGCCAGGACGGCGGCGGCCTGGGCGGTGGGGTCACCGTCGGCCGGAGTGAGGCGCAGCTCGGGAGCGGTCGGCGCCTCGTAGGGGTCGTCGATGCCGGTGAAGCCGGTGATCTCCCCGGCCCGGGCCTTGGCGTAGAGGCCCTTGGGGTCGCGCTGCTCGCACCGCGCGATGGGCGTGTCGACGAAGACCTCGACGAAGGGGACGCCGGCGGCCTCGTGGGCGGCCCGGGCCCCGTCGCGCCCGGCCCGGTAGGGCGAGATCAGGGGGACGAGAGCGACCACGCCGGCGTCGGCCAGCAGCACCGCCACCTCGCCGGCGCGACGGACGTTCTCGTCGCGATCGTCGGCGCTGAAGCCCAGGTCGACGTTGAGGCCATGCCGCAGGTTGTCGCCGTCGAGCCGATAGGCGGGGCGGCCCTCGGCGACCAGCAACCGCTCCAGGGCCACGGCCACGGTGGACTTGCCCGACCCGGACAGGCCGGTGAGCCACACCGTCGCCCCTCGGTGGGGCCGCTCGTCCCGACCGACCTCTCCGCCGTGCCAGGTGACGTTGGTGCTCACCGAGCTGCCATCAGAGGATCATCCCGGCCCCCACCGTCGAGTTCGTGTTCTCGTCGACGAGGATGAAGCTGCCGGTGGTGCGGTTGCGGCGGTACTCGTCGCAGAACAGGGGGACGGTGGTGCGGAGGGTGACCCGCCCGATCTCGTTGAGGCCGAGCGCCGTGGCCGCCTCGTCGCGGTGCAGGGTGTTGACGTCGAGCCGGTACTGGAGATCCTTCACCAGGGCCCGGGCCGACCGGGTGGTGTGCTTGATGCCCAGCTTGACCCGAGGGGTGAGGGCGGTGGCCTCGTCCATCCAGCACACCATGGCGTCCACGTCTTGGGTGGCCCGGGGCTGGTTGTGGGGCCGACAGATCATGTCGCCCCGGGAGATGTCGATCTCGTCGGCCAGGGTGATGGCCACCGACATGGGAGCGAAGGCCTCGCCGACCGGGCCGTCGGCGGTGTCGATCGACGTGACCGTCGTGGTGAAGCCCGAGGGCAGAACCATCACCTCGTCGCCGGGCTTGAAGGTGCCCCCCGCCACCGTGCCGGCGTAGCCCCGGTAGTCGTGGAGCTCGTTGGAGTAGGGCCGCAGGACGTACTGCACCGGGAAGCGGGCGTCGATGAGGTTGCGGTCGCTGGCGATGTGCACCTCCTCCATGTGGTGGAGGAGGGAGCTGCCCTCGTACCACGGCATCTGGGTGCTGCGGGAGACGACGTTGTCGCCCTCCAGGGCCGAGATGGGGATGGTGGTGAGGTCGGCGATGTCGAGCTTGGCCGCGAAGTCGCGGAACTCGTCGGCGATCTCCCGGTAGCGGTCCTCGCTCCAGTCGACGAGGTCCATCTTGTTGACGCACAGCACCAGGTGGGGGATCTGGAGCAGTGAGGCCAGGAAGGCGTGGCGGCGGGACTGCTCGACCAGGCCCTTGCGGGCATCGACCAGCACCAGGGCCAGATCGGCGGTGGAGGCACCGGTGACCATGTTGCGCGTGTACTGGATGTGCCCGGGGGTGTCGGCGATGATGAACTTCCGGCGGGGCGTGGCGAAGTAGCGGTAGGCCACGTCGATGGTGATGCCCTGCTCCCGCTCGGCCCGCAGACCGTCGGTGAGGAGGGCCAGGTTGGTGTACTCGGCCCCCATGCGTTGGGAGGTGGCCTCCACCGCTTCGAGCTGGTCCTCGAAGATGGCCTTCGAGTCGTACAAGAGCCGGCCGATGAGGGTGGACTTCCCGTCGTCGACAGAGCCGGCGGTGGCGAGGCGGAGCAGCTCGCTCATCAGAAGTATCCTTCGCGCTTGCGGTCTTCCATGCCGGCCTCGCTGATGCGGTCGTCGGCCCGGGTGGCGCCCCGCTCGGTGAGGCGGGTGGCGGCCACCTCGGCGATCACCTCGTCGATGGTGGTGGCGGTGGAGTCGACGGCACCGGTGCCGGTGGCGTCGCCGACGGTGCGAAAGCGGACCGAGCGGGTCTCGACCTCTTCGTCGTCCCCCACGGTGATGTGGCGGGTGACGCCGATCCACATGCCGTCGCGCCGAACGACCGGGCGCTCGTGGGCGAAGTAGAGCGGGGGGAGCTGCACCTCGTCGGCGCCGATGTACTGCCAGATGTCGAGCTCGGTCCAGTTGCTGAGGGGGAACACCCGGATGTGCTCGCCCTTGTGGTGCCGGCCGTTGTAGAGGCTCCACAGCTCGGGCC
>CAZXRA010000097.1:0-3283 GCA_964643485.1 uncultured Iamiaceae bacterium
ACGTCGCCCCACCCGCCCCCCGCGATGGTGACGGCCCGGAAGCCCCGCATGGCCCAGTAGGCCGGGGTGGCCGGGGCGATGGCCTGGGCCCAGCCGGGCAGGAACTCGACGGGGGTGACGGCACCGCCCAGCCCGCCCAAGAGCATGGCCCCGGCGTTGGAGAAGGCGTTGAGCTGGATCACCGACCGGCAGAGGGCCAGCAGCATGAAGCCCAGGGTCAGCTCCATCAGGCCGAGGGCGACGGCCACGGCCAGGAAGGCCGACAGCGACCCCCGTAGCTCCATCCCGAACAGGAGGGCCCCGCCACCCAGGAGGGCGGTGAGCTGGATGGACAGGCACAGGACGGGCACCAGGCTCTTGCCCAGGATGAGCTCCACCGACGACAGGGGCGAGGAGCGCAGCCGCTCCCACGTGCCCCAGCCGTGCTCGCGAAAGATGCCGAAGCCCACGTTGCCGACGAGGAAGCCGCTGAAGAGCACGGTGGCGCTGGGGATGGCGTAAGCGGCGCCGTTGATGTCCTGCCCGGGGAACTGGACCGAGAGAGCGGCCCCGATCGACCGCTCACTGAAGGCCATGAAGGCGATGGGCATCAAGATGAAGATCAGGAGGAAGGCCGGGTCGCGCTTCAGGATGCGCAGGTCGTGGCGGGCGACGGCCGCCACCCGGGACATGTCGAAGCGATCCTTCACGCCGGTTCCTCCACGGGATCCTCGGAGAGCTCGTCCTCTCCCTCGCTGGCATAGGCCCGGCCGGTGAGGGCGAGGAAGACGGTCTCCAGGCTGGGCTGGACCAGGTCGACCGACACCAGGCGCTCGGCATCGGCTCCCAGCGACCCCAGAGCCGCGGCGGCCACCGGGCCCGGCCGCTCGTCGGTGACGATGCGGGCCACCGAGCCGTCGATCTCGGCCCCGGCCAGGATCGGAGCCGAGCCCTCGAAGGTGAGGTCGACGACGCCGGAGCCGTGCGCCGCCACCAGCTCGTCGAGGCTGCCCCGGACCAGGATGCGGCCCCGGTCGAGGATGGCCACCGAGGCACCCAGCTGCTCCACCTCGGGCAGGTAGTGCGTGGAGTAGAGGACGGCGCAGCCATCCTCCCGGGCCAGGCGACGGATGGCATCCAGCAGGCGGGATCGGGTGGCGATGTCGACGCCCGTCGTCGGCTCATCGAGCATCAGGAGCCGGGGGCGGTGGACCATGGCCATGGCCGTGTGCAGGCGGCGCTTCTCGCCCCCCGAGAGGTGCCGGGCCTGGCGATCCATGAGGTGGTCGAGCTCCAGGATGCCGGCCAGCTCCTCCATGCGGGTGATGGCCTCGTCCCGGGCCAGGCCGGCCAGACCGGCGAAGAGCTCGAGGTTCTCCCGCACCGTCACGGTCGGGTAGATGCCCGTCTCCTGGGCGGCCAGGCCGATGGCCGAGCGCACGGCCCGCCCCCCCTCGGCCACGTTCCGCCCGTCGACGAAGACCCGCCCCCCGTCCGGGGAGCGCAGGGCGGCGATGATCGAGACCAGGGTCGTCTTGCCCGCCCCGTTGGGGCCCAACAGGCCGCACACCTCCCCCGGGGCCACCGTCAATGAGACGTCGTCGAGGGCCAACCGGTCGCCGTAGCGCTTGGTGAGCCCTTCCACTTCCAGAACCATGCCGCCCGTCACGTCGAGGAGTCTGGCCCACTCCCCGCCTCGGCGCGCCACGAGTTTCGAGAGGGTGGAGACGCGGGCCCGATCAGTCCTTGGGCATGGACTCGAAGCGGGTGAGGTGGCCCAGGAAGCTGAGGCGGGCCACCCCCGTGGGCCCGTTGCGCTGCTTGGCGATGATCACCTCGGCCAGGCCGGCGTTCTCCGGTGTGGGCTCGTAGACCTCGTCGCGGTAGAGGAACATGACGACGTCGGCGTCCTGCTCCAGCGACCCCGACTCGCGCAGGTCGGAGAGCATGGGGCGCTTGTCGGAGCGCTGTTCCAGGCCGCGGTTGAGCTGGGCCAGGGCCACCACCGGGCACTCCAGTTCACGGGCGAGGAGCTTGAGGCCTCGGGAGATCTCGGCCACCTCCACCTGGCGGTTCTCCGCCGTGGTCCTCCCGGTCATGAGCTGGATGTAGTCGACCACCACCATGCCCAGCTCCCCCACCTCGCTGCGCAGGCGGCGGGCCTTGGACCGGATCTCCATGATGGAGACGTTGGGGTTGTCGTCGATCCAGATCTTGGCGTCGCCCATCCGCCCCATGGCGTTGCTGATGTTGGTCCAGTCGCGATCGTCGAGGCGTCCGTTGCGGATCCGCTTCGAGTCGACGCGGGCCTCGGCGCACAGGATGCGCTGCACCAGCTCGACCTTGCTCATCTCCAGGGAGAACATGAGCACGGCCTTGTCGTTGCGGAGGGCGGCGTTGGTGGCCATGCCCAGGGCCAGGGCCGTCTTGCCCATGGCGGGGCGGGCCCCGACGACCACGAGGGCCCCGGGCTGGAGGCCGGCGGTCATCTCGTCGATGTCATAGAAGCCGGTGGCGGTGCCGGTGATCTCCGACCCCCGCTCGTGGAGCATCTCGATGCGGTCGAGGGTCTCGCTCAGCAGGTCGGCCATGCGGGCCGTGGTGCCCTCCCCCTCGTGCCGAGCGATGTCGAACACCAGAGACTCGGCCTCGTCGACGACCTTGCGGACGTCGTCGGGCACGCCGTAGGCCGTCTCGGAGATGGTGCCTGCCGCCCCGATCAGGCGCCGGAGCAGGGCGTGGTCGCGGACGATGCGGGCGTAGTGGGCGGCGTTGGCTGTGCCCGGGGCGTCAGCCTGGAGCTCGACCAGGGCGGCGGTGCCCCCCGCCGCGTCGAGCAGGTCGCGTCGGCGCAGCTCGTCGGCCACGGTGATGGGGTCGGCCACCTCGCCCCGGGCGGTGAGGACGGTGATGGCGTCGTAGACGTGGGCGTGGGCCGGCCGGTAGAAGACGTCGGCCCCGGGCACCACCTCGGCCGCGGCGGCCACGGCGTCGCGCGACAGGAGGAGGGCGCCCAGCAGGGCCCGCTCGGCGTCGAGGTTGTGGGGGGGGACGCGGCCGCCCGAGGACGACGAGCGCACCGGCCGGGGGCGCCGGGGGCTGTCGTCGTAGGGGGGCTCGTCGTCGTCGAACACGGAGGAGGAGGCGTTGCTCATGGGGACTCCCACCCTCCTCCAACTGCCCTGGGGACAGGAAGTAGGACCGCCTGTGGATCTTCCTGCGGATGACGGGGCCGTCCTGGGGATTGTCGGGCCCGGCCCGAGCGCGCCGATGGACGCGACGAGGGGCACCGTCGGCGCGCGCC
>CAZXRA010000098.1:0-6676 GCA_964643485.1 uncultured Iamiaceae bacterium
CGCGGCCGGGTCGCCGGACCGGGCCAGGCCGCCCTGGTCGGCGACGAAGCCAGTGTCGCCACCCAGATCCGGGCCCTCTTCGCCGCCGGCGCCACCGACGTCTGGGCCGCGCCGTTCCCGGTCGGCGACGACCGCTCGGCCTCCCGGGCCCGCACCCGCGCCCTGTTGCGGGAGCTGGCCGCGGCGCCGGACTGACGACTCTCGACCTGTTCGCCGATCCTCGCTGTCACACCCCCTCGGTAGGGTGACGAACGTGAGTTCGACAGTCACCATCTCGGCGCCGGGAGCGTCCGTGGGCGAGGAGCTCGCCGCGCTGGTGGGGTTGGTGCCGGGGGCGCTCACCGATGAGGAGCTGCGGGAGGCGGTGCGGACGGCGGATCGGTTGCGGTGCCAGCTCGATGCCACGGCCGTCGCCCTGGCCGGGGTGTTCGATGCCCGGTGCGTGTGGGCTGGTGACGGGGCCCGCAGCACCGGGGCGTGGATGGCCGCCCGTTGCGAGGTCACTTCCGGCACCGCCGATGCCGAGGTGCGCCTGGCCCGGGTGCTGCGCCAGATGCCGGCGGTCGAGGCGTCGAGCCTCGCCGGGCGGATCGGTCGGGAGAAGGTCAAAGCCCTGGCCTGGGCCCACCAAGAGCTGGAAGACGCCTTCGCCGACGAGGAGGACGACCTGGTCGCCACCGTCGAAGGCCTCACGGTGGCCCGGGCAGGGAAGTTCCTGCGGTCCTGGGTCGCTCACACCCGCGCCCGTCTCGCGCGCAACGAGCCCGACGGCCCGGAGCCCAAAGACGGTGTCGGCCCGTCGAAGATCACCCTGGGCCAAGGGCTCGAGGGCCGCTAGTTCGGCACGCTCGATCTCGAAGCCGTCGACGGGGAGATCCTGGCCAACGCCATCGAGCACCAACTCCAAGCCATGTGGGACGCCAAGGTGTTCCACGCCCACGATGGCCTGACCGTGGCCCACCGCCGGGCCCAGGCCCTCGTCGAGGTCATCACCCGCGGCACCCGCGGCGGAGACGACGACGGCACCGCCCGCCCCCTCGTCCTCGCCCTCATCGACGCCGCCACCCTCACCGGTATGCGACCGGACGGCGCCGCCTCCACACAGGCGAACCCACCCGCTCACGACGAACCGTTCCTCGATCCGTTCGGGCTCGGCCTGCAACTGGATCGGGCCGAGATGATGCGCATCGCTGAACTGTCCATGGCCGGCCCCGTCCCCACGGCCACCATCCGCCGCCTGGCCTGCGAAGGCACCGTGTGCCCGATCATCATCGGGGAGGACGGCAATCCGCTGTCCATGGGACGCGAGATCCGCCTCTTCAACCGCAAGCAACGCCGGGCCCTGCGCGTCCGCGACGGCCACTGCGTCTTCGCCGGCTGCACGGTGGGTGCCGAACACTGCATCGCCCACCACCTCGTCCACTGGGAACACAACGGCCCCACCCACATCGACAACGGCGCCCTCGTCTGCCGTTTCCACCACCGCCTCCTCCACGAAGGCGGCTTCGGCCTCGCACGCGATGAACACGGCCGGTTCGTGACCACCCGGCCCGACGGCACCCCCATCACCGACACCCACACCACCCTCCCCGTCCTCCATCGACGACGACCCCCGCCGGGCCCCGACCCCGGCGACGACCCCGACGAAGCCCACCTCACCCACCTCATCCACCAACGCGCCCAGGCCATGATCGGCTACGCCCAAGCAAAGCGCGCCGGCCTCAACCTCCCCCGCCCCGCCTGAGGGACCAGTCCTCAGCGGCTAAGGCCGTCCAGCGCCGCGGCGACGGCGGCGTTCACCTCACGGTGCACGGCCACGTTGGCCGTGCGGTCGGTGGTCACCCGCACCAGGCGAACACCCCCCGCCCGGAGCGAGGCGGCGACGGCCGGCCCCACCTCGGCCGCCGTCGCCGGCTCCACCGTGATCAGTCCATGAGCCGCAGCCAGCACCCGCAGGTCGACGCCGTGCGGCGTGCCGAACAGCGTCTCGAACACGTCACCACCAGGTTCGGTGGCCTGGGGCAGGAACGAGAAGATCCCACCGCCGTCGTTGTCCACCACGACCACAGTGAGATTGGTGCCCCGGGCCGCCGCCCCCAGCAGGGCATTGCTGTCGTGGAGGAGGGCGACGTCGCCGACCAGGCACGCCGTGGGCCGCCCCATGCCGAGGGCCACGCCCACCGCGGTGGAGACCACCCCGTCGATGCCGTTGGCCCCCCGGTTGGCCCACACCTGGACCCCGGAACGGGGCCGGCCGTAGGCCTCGACATCGCGAATGGGCATGGAGGAGGAGATCACGAGTTGGTCGCCATCGGCCAGGGCGGCCAGCACGGCGCGGGCCACCCCGGGCTCAGTGATCTGTCCGTCGAGTGCTGTCGGTCCCTCCTCGCCGCCCAGGGCGTCGTCGATGGTCGCCTGAGCGGCGGCCTCGGCTGCGGCCCACCGCTCCCGCCAACCCGGCTCGGTGGCCGGGGCGACGAGCATGCCGGCTCCGTCGGCCGCGGTCATGGCCTCGGCCAGAGCACCGGCCGAGGCGGTGAGGCGAAGAGCGGTGTCGTGGCTCGGGTCGGTCCAACCGACGGGATGGATCCGAACGTGGGTCACTCCGCTGCCGGCCAGCCACTCCCCCACGATCCGCGAGGCCAGGGGCGCCCCCAGGTGGAGCACGACATCGGGACGGAGAGCCGCGGCCGTCGGGGCATGACGGAGCAATGGTTCAATCGCCCCAATCGGCGTTGCACTCTCGGCCCCCTCATCGACCAACCCGCCCCGCACCCGGGCGTCGAGGAGCAGGGGCCAGCCCAGGGCGGCGGCGATGCGGGGGGCGGCGTCGGCGATGGCGCCCACTCCCGTCCTCGGGCCGCCGGGCTCGAACCCCGCCACCACCACGCCCCGCCGGGCCGGCCCGAGCACGGCGCCGAGAGCCGACAGATCGGGACGGGTGGCGGGTGGCGAAGCCGTGACCCACGGAGCACCGTCATCTCGACCCTGAGGGAGCTCGCCGGCCGTGCCGACCAGGGGCTCGCGGAAGGCCAGGTCGAGGTGCACCGGCCCGGGACCAGGTCCCCCGCCGGCGCCCACGGCCTCGACCACGGCCCGGGCAGCCAGGGCCCGCCAGCGGCCGCGGGCAGCCACGTCAGGCACGCCCGGGGCGTGGAACCAGCGCACGGCCCGGCCATAGAGGTGGGCCTGGTCGATGGTCTGGGCCGCCCCCACGTCGGCCTGCTCGGGCGGGCGGTTGGCGGTGACGGCGATCAGGGGCACCCAGGCGTGGTGGGCCTCGACCACGGCGGGGTGGAGCTCCACGGCGGCGGTGCCGCTGGTGGTGAGCACCACCGCCGGTCGGCCGGTGGCCAGGCCCAGACCGAGGGCGGTGAAGGCGCCGGCCCGCTCGTCGTGGTGGACGTGCACCCGGATGCGCCCGTCGGCCCCTAGGGCCAGCGCCATCGGCGTCGACCGACTCCCCGGGCACACCACGGCATCGCTCACGCCCGCCCGCACCCACTCGTCCACGAGAGTGGCGCAGAACGTGGCCGCCACGTCCTGAGGAGCCACACCGTCGTCCACGCCTGGCAGCGTAGGGAACTGGACCTCACCGACACGTCTTGGTGCCAAGGCCTCGCCGCGAGCGCTCCCGTGTCAGGTCCGTCGGACAGGGTGCCGGCGCCCGGTCCGACGCGCGGCGTGTCGAGGCACGACCCTGGCCGGGAGCCATCCGTCGACGCCAGACCCAGCTGTCCCTCCCCCGGCCCTGCCGTCTCCGCCATGCCAGGATCGCCGTGTGGACGCCGATGTCGAAGCAAGGTTGCACGTCGCGGCCCCGGTGGGCCCGGACGGAGCGCCCGATCTCGTGCTCCTGCACGGATTCACCCAGACCGGGGCATCGTGGGAGCCGCTGATGCCAGGCCTGGCGGCGCGCCGCCGAGTGCACCGGGTCGACCTGCCGGGGCACGGAGGATCGGCCGACGTCCGGCTCGACCTGGCCGGCACGGCCGCGGCCCTGGCCCGACAGCTGGGCCGGGCCACCTACGTGGGCTACTCCCTGGGGGGACGGGTGGCCCTGCGCCTGGTCCTCGACCATCCCGACGTGGTGGAGCGCCTGGTACTGGTCGGAGCCACGGCCGGCATCGACGAACCCGCCGAGCGAGAGGCCCGGAGGGAGCACGACGAGGAGCTGGCCCGGACGGTGGAACGGGACGGCGTCGATGCCTTCCTCGACCGATGGCTGGCCCAGCCCCTCTTCACCCACCTCTCCCCCGAGCAGGCCGGGCGGGAGGCCCGGCGGGCCAACACGTCCGCCGGCCTCGCCGCGTCCCTGCGCCTCAGCGGCACCGGCACCATGGACCCGCCCTGGTGGGACGAGCTGCCCGCCCTGGGCACCACCGGCATCGCCGTCGCCGTCGTGGCCGGTGAGCAGGATGCCAAGTTCCGGGCCCTGGGCACCCGCCTAGCCGCCATCATCGGGAAGACCGCCCACCTCGTCCTCGTCCCCGGGGCCGGCCACGCCTGCCACCTAGAGGAACCGGAGGCCTTTCTGGCCGCCACCGACCTCGGTCCAGCGCCCCGGGCGATCTGATGAAAGGTCACTCCGCCACCGATACGGGGGATGATCGACCTTTCGACGACGACCGAGCGCGGCTCCCGGGGGCCGAAAACGGGGAGTGACCCCGTCGCCACCCGGCCGGAGCCGAATGGCGACGGGGCCACCAGACGGAGGAAGCATCCACCATGCGATCTTCCCTCGGCGTTAGCCTCGTTCCGACCACTCACATCGCCCGTCCGAGCCGAGGCTCTGGCGGGCGATGTCGCTTTGTCCCGGCAGGTGCGGGCGCCGAAGCGCTCGACCTCCCGACCGTCCCAACGCAGGGCGAACCCCGTGCCTTCCGGTCCCTCACAGGAGCCCGAAGGCTCCGGCGCGGGGGGCGATGGACAACTCCTCCTCCACGGCGGTGGTCGGCACCTCGGACCCGGACCCGTGTCCCCGAGGCGGACCTCAGGGGCGTGCTCCGTGCCTCGGCGCTTCCGTGCCGCTGCGGTAGAGCGCACTCTGCGCCGCCGGTCGCGCACGGTCAAGCAGTTTCGTTGCGATTCCTGAGATCCACAGGGTTGTCCCCCGCCTCACCGCGATGTCCCCAGGAAGCCGCCCCGTCGTCCACCGGTCGCGCACAGGACACCCACACCCGGCCGAGAGGGCCGATGAACGTCTGTTCGCCGGGTTCAGCCCCCGAGGGCCAGCCCCGCGGCGAAGAGGGTCCCGAAGACGAGCTGCACCCGACCGGTGGCCACGAGGACGGGGATCAGGTCCGGGCCCCGCGCCCCGCCCAGGACGACCACGACGGGCCGCTGGGCGAGAAGGACAGCCACGAGGGCCGCGGCCCCGGCGGGCCGACCGCCCAGGCCGGCAGCGAGGGGGACGGCCACGAAGGCGGCGACGAGCAGGCCGACGTAGAGGAGCCGGGTGCGATGGTCGCCCAGGCGCACGGCAAGGGTGCGCTTGCCCACCTCGGTGTCACCGGGGATGTCTCGCAGGTTGTTGGTGACGAGCAGGGCGGTAGCCAGGAGACCAACCGGCAACGACGCCCCCAGGGAGAGCCCGTCGACGGCGCCCGTCTGGACGTAGGTCGAACCCGCCGTGGCGACCACGCCGAAGAAGGTGAAGACGAACACCTCGCCGAAGCCGGCGTAGCCGTAGGGTCGGGGGCCGCCCGTGTAGAACCAGCCGGCCGCCATGGCCAGGGCGCCCACCACGAGCAGCTCGGGGCCCACGACCAGGGCGAGGGCCGCCCCGGCCAGGCCGGCCACGCCGAAGGCGGCGAAGGCGGCCCGCTTCACCGCCCCGGGCCGGGCCAGGCCCTGGCCGACGAGGCGCACCGGGCCCACCCGGCGGTCGTCGGCGTCGGTGCCCCTGATGCCGTCGGAGTAGTCGTTGGCGTAGTTGGTGGCCACCTGGAGGGCGAGGGCCACGACCAGGGCGGCGGCCGCCCGCCACCAGATCAGGCCCCCGTCCACCTGGCCCACGGCACAGGCCGTGCCCACAGCCACGGGCACCACGGCGGCGGGCAGGGTGCGGGGCCGGGCCCCGGCCAGCCACAGGCGCCAGCCCTCGGGCCGGGCCGGCGGAGCCGGCGAGGGGGACGGCGCGCTCACGGGCGCTTGGGGAAGCGCTCGAACTCGGGTCGCCGCTTCTGCTTGAAGGCGTCCCGCCCCTCCTGGGCCTCCTCGGAGCCGTAGAAGAGCAGGTTCGCGTCGTGGGCCAGCTGCTGGATCCCGGCGTACCCGTCCTCGTGGGCGTGGAAGCTCGCCTTGAGCAGCCGCAGCGCGAACGGCGAGAGCCGCAGCATCTCCCGGCACCACTCGACGGTCGTGCGCTCCAGCTCGGCGAGAGGTACGACGGTGTTCACCAGCCCCATGTCGAGCGCCGCTTCCGCGTCGTACTGGCGGCAGAGGAACCAGATCTCCTTGGCCTTCTTCGGGCCCACGAGGTCGGCCAGGATCGAGGCGCCGAACCCGCCGTCGAACGACCCCACCTTGGGACCGACCTGGCCGAACCGCGCGTTGTCCGCGGCGATCGTCAGGTCGCAGACCAGGTGCAGCACGTGGCCCCCGCCGATCGCCCAGCCGGCCACCTGCGCCACGATCGGCTTCGGGGTCCGGCGCATCTGGACGTGCAGGTCGG
>CAZXRA010000099.1:0-3154 GCA_964643485.1 uncultured Iamiaceae bacterium
GGTAGGGCTGGGGGAGGCCGGTGCGCTCGGCGATGTCGCGCACGGCGGTCGGCGTCTCCTCGGGGTGGAGGGTGAGCGAGAGCAGAGCGCGACAGGCGTAGTCGCCCCTGGTGGAGACCTTCACGCCGGCCATGCTACGGGGCGGTGGCCACCCGGGCCGAGGGCGGCTCCGGCGTCTGCTGAGCGGTGCCCTCGGGCCGATAGGGTCGCGACGCCCGGGAGGTCCGGGCGGAGGAAGGGGCTGGCGTGACAGCGGATCCGCTGCGTCCGGACTACGAGGGGGCGTGCATCTCGGGCCTGGTGCCGGCCCTGCTCGAGCCGTCCGACGCCGCCCCGGCCTGGCTGCCCGCCGTGGCGTGGGAGGCCGACCAGGTCGTCCTGCTCGTGCTCGACGGGCTGGGCTGGGACCAGTTGGAGGAGCGCCGCCACCTGGCCCCCACCCTGGCCGGTCTGGTGGGCGGGCCTATCACCAGCGTCACCCCCACCACCACCGCCACCGCCCTCACGTCGATCGCCACCGGCCTGCCCCCGGGGGAGCACGGCGTCGTGGGCTACCGGGTGGCCGTCGACGGCGAGGTTCTGAACGTCCTGCGCTGGTCGACGGCCGAGGGCGACGCCCGGAAGCGCATCGACCCCGAGCTGTTCCAGACCCACGCCGCTTTCGCTGCCCAGCGCCCGGCCGTGGTCACCAAGGCCGAGTTCTCCTCCTCCGGCTTCAGCGGCGCCCACCTGTGCGAGGTGCGCTTCAACGGCTACCGGGTGCCCTCCACCATGGTCACCGAGGTGCGGCGCCTCCTCCGGGCCGGCGAGCCCTTCGTCTACGCCTACTACGACGGCATCGACAAGGTGGCTCACGAGTACGGCCTGGGGGAGCACTACGACGCCGAGGTCGTCGCCGCCGACCGTCTGGTGGCCGATGTGCTCGCCGTCCTGCCCCCCGGGGCGGCGGTGGTGGTCACCGCCGACCACGGCCAGGTCGAGGTGGGCGACCGCATCGTCGAGCTCCACGCCGACCTCGGGCCGCACATCGCCTACCAGTCGGGCGAGGGCCGGTTCCGCTGGCTGCACGCCCGTCAGGGACGGACGGCGACCCTGCTGGAGGCGGCCCAGGCCCACCACGGCGACGTGGCCTGGGTGGTCACCCGGGACGAGACGATCGAGGAGGGGTGGTGGGGGCCGAAGGTCACCGACGCCGCCCGCCAGCGCCTGGGCGACGTGGCCCTGGTGGCTCGGGAGCCGGTGTCGTTCCACGACCCGGCCGACACCGGGCCCTTCGTCCTGATCGGCCGGCACGGCTCGCTCACCCGGGCCGAGATGCTCGTCCCCTGCCTGGTGGGCACGCCGTAGGGTGGGAGCCCCCGCCGATCCCACCCGCCTGTCAGGAGGCCTGATGTCCGACGCCCCACCCCCCGCTGATCCGGCTGCCGTGCAGGGGGAGCTGGTCGATCCCGCCGCCGACGGCGAGGGTGACGGAGCGCGCCGGGAGGCGGTGGAGGAGCCGGCCAAGCTGATGCGGATCGGCTCCATGATCAAGCAGCTCCTGGAGGAGGTGCGGAGCGCCGAGCTGGACGAGGCGGCCCGCTCCCGGCTGCGGGAGATCTACGAGACGTCGCTGGAGGAGCTGGGCTCGGCCCTGTCCGAGGATCTGCGGGACGAGCTCGACCGGGTGGCCATCCCCTTCGGGGAGGCCAATCCGCCGTCCGATGCCGAGCTGCGCATCGCCCAGGCCCAGCTCGTGGGCTGGTTGGAGGGCCTGTTCCACGGCATCCAGGCCACCCTGTTCGCCCAGCAGATGGCGGCTCGGGCCCAGTTGGAGGACATGCGCCGCCAGCTCCCGCCCGGCCCCGGTGGCCCCGGCGGCCCCAGCATGGGCCAGGTTCGCCCCGGCAGCCCGTCTGGCCTGGGCGAACCGGGTCCCGGCACCTACCTCTAGGCGGCGGGACATGGGCGACTCGTTCACCCACCTCCACACCCACACCGAGTACTCGATGCTCGACGGGGCGTCGCGCATCGAGGCGGTGGTGGCCGCGGCGGCGGCCGACGGCCAGCCTGCCCTGGGCATCACCGACCACGGCAACATGTACGGGGTCCTGCCCTTCTACAAGGAGTGCAAGAAGCAGGGCATCACCCCCGTGCTGGGCTTCGAGGCCTACATGGCCCACGAGCACCGCACGGAGCGGGTGCAGATCCGGGGCAAGGTCGACGACACCGGCGGCGAGGGTGACGGGGGCAAGAAGGCCTACTACCACCTCACCCTGCTGGCCGAGAACAACACGGGCTACCGCAACCTCATCCAGCTCGCCTCCCGGGCCTTCCTCGAGGGCTACTACCGCAAGCCCAAGGTCGACTGGGAGACCCTGGCCGACCACAGCGAGGGGGTGATCGCCACCACGGGCTGCCTGGGCGGCCACGTCCTCCAGTCGCTGCTGGTCGGAGACGAGCACGCCGCCCTGCAGAAGGCGGCCCGCCTCCAGGAGATCTTCGGGCGCGGCAACCTCTTCGTGGAGCTGCAGGACCACGGCATCCCCGAGCAGCACCGCACCAACCCGCAGCTCATCGAGATCGCCCGCCACATCGGGGCGCCCCTGCTGGCCACCAACGACAGCCACTACACCCACGCCGAGGACGCCGAGGGCCACGACGCCCTGCTGTGCGTGCAGACCGGTGCCCTCATCGCCCAGAGCGAGCACGAGCGCTTCAAGTTCAAGGGGGAGGGCCACTACCTCAAGTCGGCGTTGGAGATGCGCCACCTCTTCCGCGACCTGGAGGTGGCGTGCGACAACACCCTCTGGGTGGCGGAGCGGGCCCAGGTCGACATCGAGTTCGGCGAGTCGAAGCTGCCCAGCTTCCCGTTGCCCGAGGGCTTCGACACCGACACCGACTACCTCCGTCACCTCGCCTTCGAGGGGGCCCGTGAGCGGTGGGGGCGTGACCTGCCCGACGCCGCCGTCGAGCGCCTGGCCTACGAGCTCAAGATCATCGACGACATGGGGTTCTCGGCCTACTTCCTCATCACGTGGGACCTCATCCGCCACGCCCGGGAGATGGGCATCCGGGTGGGGCCCGGTCGAGGCAGCGCCGCCGGCTGCGCCGTGGCCTACTCCCTGCGCATCACCGACCTCGACCCCATCAAGTACGACCTGCTGTTCGAGCG
>CAZXRA010000100.1:0-9019 GCA_964643485.1 uncultured Iamiaceae bacterium
GACCCCCGAGGGCCAGGCCGCGAGACCGCACCGGGCTCCGGGGCTCGGACCGGAGCACCGCCTCGTCGGCGTAGAGCTGGGCCTCGTGGTAGCGGCGCCGGTAGTAGTCGACCCATCCGGCGACCTCCAGGGCCGACGACCCGCCCCCCAGCGCCACGGCTCGCTCCGCCTCTTCCGCCGCCTCTTCCAGGCGTTGGGTGACGATCAGGACCCGGGCCAGTGCCTCGTGAGCGACGGCCGTCTCCTCCCCGAGGAGGGCGGCGCGCAGGTGGCGCTCGGCCGCGTCGACGTCGGCGCGAGCCAGCGACACCGCGGCCGCTTCGACGAAGGCGGGCCCGGCGATGCCCACGGCTCCGCCCAGGCGAGCGTGCACGGCGACGGCCAGGGGATCGCGATCCGGGCGCTCGTCGAGGGCCCGGGCTGCTTCGCGGTGTAGCAGCGCCCGCCGCGCCGCACCCGTCGTGGCCTCCAGGGCCTCGCGGACGATGGCGTGACGGAAGCCGAAGCCGGTTCCCCGCTCGACCAACAGGCCGGCAGCCAGCGCGTCCTCCAATCGCCCGATGACCTCCACACCCGGCGCCCGCAGGACGGCCGCCACCAGGTCGACATCGATGTCCGTCCCGAGGACGGCGGCTCCCCGCACGAGCTCCGCCGTGGCGGGGTCGAGACCGGCCACCGTGCTCTCCACCGCCTCGCGCACCGTCGCCGGGAGATCGTCGGGCGGAGCCGCGGCGAGGGCCAAGGCGAACAGGGGGTTGCCGCCACTGCGCTCGTGCACCTCGCGGCCGTGGTCGCGGCCCCCCATGCCGTCGATCAGGGCACCGACGGCGTCCCCGCCGAGCGGCTCCAGCACCAGGCGATGCCCCCCGACCAGCTTCGTCCCCGGCCGGCTGGTGGCCAGAAGCAGCACCGAACCGGGACGGTGCTGGGCCCAGGTGAGCCATGCGCCCGTGGCCGGGTCGGCGTGGTGGATGTCCTCGACCACGAGCACGGTCGTCGGACCGGCGGCCAGGCCCACGCCGGGTCCGCCCACGGCCGCCAGCACCGTCGCGTACCACGCCACCCGCTCGGCGTCGGAGTCGGGCATCACCGGCACGGCGGCGGCCGGCCGGGGAGCCACCACGGAGTCCATCGAGCCCGGGCCGGTCCGAGAGCCCACGGCCCGATCCAGGGCGTCGAGCACGGGCTGGAGCGGGAGGTCGCGTCCGAGCTCGTCGGCCTCCGCCGTCACCACGCGATCCCCTCCGGCGCGGACCTGGTGGGCGAAGTGCTCGACGAGGGCGGTCTTGCCGATGCCCGCCTCGCCCTCGATCACGACGAGGCGCACCTGGCCGCGACGGGCGGCAGCCAGGTGCCGGTGGAGCGCGGCCATCTCGTCGTCCCGGCCCACCAGGTCGCCACCGGATCGCTCCGTCGGTGCTCGGGCGCCGATGGTGTCCGGCGGTCCCGTCAGCACGGCGGTGTGCAGTGCCTCCGTCTCGGCGTCGGGGGACACGCCGAGATCCTCGACCAGGCGTCCTCGCACCCGGGCGTAGGAGGCCAGCGCCATCGCCGGGCGACCGGCTCCGACCTGAGCCCGCATCAGCACCCGCAGGGCGACCTCGTCGTAGGGATCCTGGGCCAGGGCCGCCTCGGCGGCCAGCTCGGCGGCGACGTGGTCCTCCGCCGCCAGCGCCGCCGTCGCCGCCACCCCACGGGCCCGGGCCACGAGGGCATCGGTCCGGGCTCGTTCCCCCTCCAACCACGGGCCCTCGTCGTCGGGCAGCAGGGGGCCACGGGCCAGGATCAGGGCGGCTGTCGCCGCGGCGCGCGCCGCGGCGAGGCGGCCCTCTCGGAGGGCGGTCGATGCCTCCTCGACCCGCTCGGTCAACTCGTCGACGTCGAGCCAATCGACGGCGAGGGCGAAGCCGGCGTCGCTCCGCAGCAACCGCTCCCGGCCCAGCACGCCCCGCAGGCGCGACACCAGGACACCGACCTGGTCGGCCGGGCGGCTCGGGAGCACGTCCCCCCACAGCACGTCGGCGAGCACCGCCACCGGCACCGGCGCTCCTCGGGCCAGGGCCAACACCTTGACCAGGGATCGAGCCTTGCGGCTGCCCAGCTCCGGTGACGTGAACCCCTCCACACCCAGGCCACCCATCAGGCGGACGCGCACGGAGCGGGGCTCGGTCGCCACCGGCTCATTCTGCCGCCGGCCCCGGTCGAGCGCCGGGGTCGACGGCCTCAACGCTCGGCGGCCGCGGCCCTCAGGTAGTCGGCCAGGGCGGCGGAGTCGTCGGGCAGAGGATCGACCCGCTCCTCCCGCTCCAGGAGGTCGGCCAGGTGGTCGGGGAGCAGCGGGCGGATGCCGGTGGCCGCCTCGACGGCGTCGGGGAACTTGGCGGGGTGGGCCGTCGCCAGGCAGATGCGGGGCACGTCGGGGTCGCAGGGCACGGCCCGAGCGGCCGCGGTGGCCACCGCGGTGTGCGGGTCGATGAGCTCGCCCGTCTCGTCGTAGACGCGGCGGATCTCGGCCAGCGTGGCGTCGTCGTCGACCCGCACCCCGGAGAACGTGGACCGCACCCGGGCCAGGCGGGCCGACCCGATGTCGAAGCGACCGGAGGCCCGCAGCTCGGCCATGGCCTCGGCGATCACCGCCCCGTTGCGGCCGTAGAGCTCCCACAGGTAGCGCTCCACGTTGCTCGACACCTGGATGTCCATGGACGGGCTGAGGGTGGGCTCCACGCCCTGCATCTCCATCACCCCGGAGTTGATCCAGCGGGCGAGGATGTCGTTGCGGTTGGATCCGATGACGAAGCGCTCGACGTCGAGGCCGCCCTGGGCCGCCACCCAGCCGGCCAGCACGTTGCCGAAGTTGCCGGTGGGGACGGAGAACGAGACACGGCCCTCCGGCGCCACGGCCGCGGCAGCGGTGACGTAGTAGACGACCTGGGCCATCACCCGGCCCCAGTTGATGGAGTTCATGGCCGAGAGCCGGAGCTCGGTGCGGAGGGCGGTGTCGGCGAAGGCCGCCTTCACCAGATCCTGGCAATCGTCGAAGGTGCCGTCGACGGCCACGTTGCGGACGTTGGGCTCGAGCACCGTGGTCATCTGGCGGCGCTGCACCTCGCTGACCCGGCCGGCCGGGTGGAGGACGACGATGTCGATGCGGTCACGCCCCCGGCAGGCCTCGATGGCCGCTGAGCCGGTATCGCCGGAGGTGGCCACGAGGATCGTCGCCCGCTCGTCCCGCCGGGCCAGCTCCCGGTCGAAGAGGCGGCCGACGAGTTGGAGGGCCACGTCCTTGAAGGCCAGCGTGGGCCCCCAGAACAGCTCCAGCAGGTGGAGCCCGTCGCCGAGGGGCCGCACCGGGCACACGTCGGGGTGGGCGAAGCTGGCGTAGGCCTCCTCCACCATGGGCCGCAGCTCGTCCCGTCCCATCACCGGGGCGACGTAGGGGGTGAGGACGTCGACGGCGACATCGGTGTAGCGAGCGACGGAGGGGTGGATGTCGATCTCGGGCCAGGTCTCGGGGACGTAGAGCCCGCCGTCGGGGGCGAGCCCACCGAGGAGGGCGCCGTCGAACCCGACGGGCGGGCACGAGCCCCGGGTGCTGACGTAGCGCACCGGCCTATCCCTTGTCGTCGTCGCCGACGACCCGCACCACGCTGCCCACCCGGTGCACCACCTCGAGGTCCCGCAGATCGCCCACCGTGGCCTGGAGGTCGGCCTCCCGGGCCACATGGGTGATGAGGAGGATGCGGGCGGCGTCGCCGATGCCCTCCTGCTCCAGGGAGCGGATCGACACCTCGTGAGCCTCGAACACCTCGGCCAGGGCCCGCAGCACGCCGGGCCGGTCGTCGACGTCGATGCTCACGTAGAACGGGCTGCGCTGCTCGTCGATGGGCCGGATGCGGGCTCGCTCCGTTCCCCCCACCGTGGCGTGGGTGCCCTTGCGGAGGTTGACGGCGGCGTCGATCAGATCGCCGAGCACGGCCGACGCCGTGGGGTCGCCACCAGCGCCTCGCCCGTAGAACATGAGGTCGCCGACGGCGGCCCCCTCGACGAAGACGGCGTTGAAGCTGTCGCGCACGCCGGCCAGGGGGTGCTGGGCCGGGAGCATGGCCGGGTGAACCCGGACGGCCACCTCGGGCCCGTCGTCGCCCTCGACCCGTTCGCACACGGCCAGGAGCTTGATGACGTGGCCGAGCCGGGAGGCCGAGTCGATGTCGGCGGCGGTGATGGCGGAGATGCCCTCGTGGTAGACGTCGCCGGCCACGACCCGGGCCCCGAAGGCGAGCGAGGCGATGATGGCCGCCTTGGCCCCGGCGTCGAAGCCCTCGACGTCGGCCGTGGGGTCGCGCTCGGCGTAGCCCAGGCTCTGGGCCTCGGCCAGGGCCTCGGCGTAGCTGGTGCCGTCTTCGGTCATCCGGGTGAGGATGAAGTTGGTGGTGCCGTTGACGATGCCCATCACCCGGGTCACGTCCTCCCCGGCCAGTGACTCCCGGAGGGGCCGGATGATGGGGATGCCCCCGGCCACCGAGGCCTCGAAGAGGAGGTCGACGCCAGCGGCGTCGGCGGCGGCGGCCAGCTCGGCCCCGTGGTTGGCCAGCAGTTCCTTGTTGGCGGTGACGACGGGCTTCCCGGCGGCCAGGGCGGCGAGGATCAGCTCCCGGGCCGGCTCGATGCCGCCGATGACCTCGACCACCACGTCGACGTCGGGGTCGACGGCCACGGCGGCGGCGTCGCGGGTGAGCACCCCGTCGGGCACCGGGACGCCCCGGTCGCGGGTGAGGCTGCGCACGGCGATGCGAGTGATGTCCAGCTCCACCTCGGAGCGGGCGGCGATGGCGGCCCGCCGTCCCTCCACCAGGGCGACGAGGGCGGCGCCGACGTTGCCGCAGCCGAGCAGGCCGACGCGCACGCGGGACGGTGCACCGCCAGCGGCGGGCGGGTCGGGGGCATCGGTCTCGGCCACGGCAGGAGGGTAGCGAGCCTCGGGGTGCCCGTCGGACGCGATCCCCGGCCCCCTCCCTCAGTCTTCGGCGGGATGAGCCTCGTCGTAGGCCTGGCGGACCCGCTTCGGGGCCTTGAGCCGCCACGACTCGGTGATCAGCTCGGTGAGCTCGTCCTCGCCGACCTGCGCCAGGTTCACCAGCACGATGGGGTAGCCGTCGTAGTGCGGCGTGGTGAAGAACGTCTCTGGGTCGGAGGCCAGGAGCGCCTCCTTCTCCCCCTCGTCGCCGACGAAGACGACCAGGCCGCCCTCGGCCTCGCTGCGGATGCGGAGGAAGCCCTTGTCCTTCACCCGGAAGCCGGGCGTGCCATACCAGGGCTTCTCGATCGTCTCCGGCAGGGCCAGGGCGATGCGCCGGACGTCGTCCTCGGTGGCCACGGGTCGAGGCTACGCGGCCTCCCGCCGCGGCGCAGCCGTTCTGGCACCCGAACGTGGCTCTCAGGGCGACGCCTCGGACGGCGCGGGAAGGCCGGCCGCGCCCGGGGGGAGGGGCGCGGCCGGCCAGGATGCTGAAGGGCCCACCCGGCGGTGGTGGGCCGATCAGCATCACGGTGAACTGGTGGTGGTCGTCGCCGGAGAGGCGCCGGTCACCACCAGTTCACGAGGGGACGAGGGGTTCAGTCCGCGGCGTTGGGGAGCTGCTGGGCTCGGGTGGAGAACTCGGGCAGGCCGATGAGCTCGGCGTAGAGGCCGGAGCGGTCACCGGTGGCGCGCAGGTGGGTGATGCCGGTGGTGCGTTCGGTCCCGTCGGGGGCGCGGTCGAGGATCTCGTCGTAGGACTGCGTCACGAGGACGCCGAGGGGTTCGTTCAGGTTGGCCAGGGTGAGCACCAGGGCCCGGCGGGAGGTGCCGGTGGCGAGCTTGCCGGTCCAGTGGTCCAGGCCGGCGGTGTCGGGGGATCGACCCAACAGTTGCTCGTAGACGCGGGTGACGAACCCGACGTTCGACCCCCCAGCCTTGGACCAGAACTCCCCCGAGGCGGCCAGGTCGGCCAGCAGCTGGTCGTAGCGGCCCGAGGCCTGGAGGCGGCGGGTCCAGAAGGCCCGGCCCGCCGCATCCGGTGCCCGACCGAGCATGGTCTGGTAGGCGTCGTCGACGACCCGGCCGACGGCCTCGGGAGTGCGGGCGATGGCTCGGGCGAAGGCCTCCGGTGAGGTGCCGTTGTCGAGGCGGCTCTTCCAGTAGGTGTAGCCGGCTTGGTCGGGGCAGCGTCCCAACAGCTCGATGTAGACGAGGCGCACGACGGCCCCGTTGCCCTCTGCCGCGAAGGTCTTGCACTCCAAGGCGGGGAGCACGGTGAGCTCGACGGTGTTCGTCACCAGCGCGGGGGCGAGGAGGCCTCCGGTGTAGATCGCCGACAGGGACCGCGTGCCCATGGGCAGGTCGTCGGTGGTCATGGTCGCCACTCCGTCGATGACGGGGACCACGCCGATCGATTCGTCACCGTCGCGGAACTCGACTTGGCCGGTGGTGTAGGGCGCCACGGTCGCGGTCAGCGTGACGTCGTCGCCGGCACGCACGGGGCCGCCGGGGTTCGCGGTCAAGGTGGCCCCCGAGGCGGTCACCTCGCCAAGGACGAGGCCCTGATCGACTGGCGTGCACAGCATCGGGTTGGGAAAGCCGTTGGCCTCGGTCGTCTGCAGGAGGATCCGGTCGATGGTGACCGGGACCGACTCCCCGGGTGCTCCGTCGAGGGTGACGGTGCCGTTCGGTTGGTTGATCACGATGACATCGTCCGCCATCCCCGCCGCGATGTTGGCCGGGGTCAACGGGTTGGGCGGGGCCGAAGCCCCCGCTGTGGGGATGACCGTGCCGTTGGTCCGGGTCAACGAGGCACCGCTCCCCGTGCCCCCCGGACCGAACCCCAGCCCGATGACCAGATCGTCGGTTCCCACCGGAAGAGTGGCGTTGTTGAGCACGATCTGGTTGCGGGCGAAGAACTGGCCCGGCCGCTCGCGAGCGAACAACATCCGCAGGCTGAACTGAGCGATGCCCGAACCGAGGTCGATCTCCGAACCGACCGGCAGAACCGTCGGCAACCGGGCGCTGCCCTCGACGAAGGTCCGGAAGCGGTACTGGTCGATGCCGGTGAACAAGCAGTCGAACAAGGCCCCCGCGGTCGACTCGATCACCGTGAAGGTCATCGTGGCCTGGGTGGGCAAGAACCACTCGTCACCCGAGTAGCGCACCGTCACCGTGTGGGTGCCCAGGCTCGCATCCACCGGCACATCGAACAACGCCGTCACCGTGCCCGAGACAGTCACCCGGTCCACTGGATCGAACCCCGTGTACTGGTTCCGCACCGGAAGGGCTTGGCCGTCTAGTCGGAACGTCAGGTGACCGGTCGCGCCCTGCCCCGTCGGGAGGCTGGGGCCGACCCGGATCGAGTTCAAGGACACCGTCGCCCCCTGCCGCACCGTGTGCGGTGTCAGGGGGGCGATGACCGTCGAAGGAACTGACGGAACGCCGGCTCCCATGGTGATGGTGCTGGCCCGCCGGGTGCCCTCGACGAGCGACAGCCGTCCCGTCGAGGCGGCGATGGCATCGGGGGCGGGGGCGGCCACGGCCGCCGGGGTGCCCGTGGCGTCGACCTCGACGAGCTCCAAGGCCACATCGACAGGAAGAGGACAGGTCTCACCGGTCGGAGCTCCGCAGTCTTCGATGGGTTGCCCGGTGAGGGGGATGCGGATGCGCATGCGGTGGGTGATCTCTTCGCCGATGGGCAGGGAGAACCCGGTGGCGTCGCCGACCTGGCCCCACAGCACCGCGTTCTGCAGGCCCGGGGGGTTCTGGGAGGTCAGAGGCACCGGCACCCAGGTGTCGGTCGCGTCGAGGCGTTCCAGGGCGACACGGTGCGCTCCCAGGTCACCTCCGATCACCGAGGATGGCTTGGTGAGGGTGATGTCGAGGCGGCCGTGGTCGATGGGGCGACCGAAGCCGGTGTTGGTGACGGTGACGGTGAACTCGGTGGGGTCGGCGGCCCCGATCTGGAGGTAGTCGGGCAAGGTGGCGGTGATGGCCGGGTTGGGTGTGATCCGGTAGGCGAGCGTCGCCGCGGTGGTCGATGCGCGGAACGGGGTGAAGGGCTTGAACTGGGCGCTCAGGTCGCGGGTGCCCGCCGGTAGGTGCGATGTCGTCATGGTGGCGGTCCCGTCGGCCTGCACCGCAGCGGTGCCGACCAGTGCGTTGCCGTCGAAGAAGTCCACCAGGCCGCCCTCGGTGGTCGCCCCGTCAGCGGCGGCGGCGAGGCACAGATCGTGATCGGGGTCCGGGATGCTCACCATCGCTGTCAGGTCCACCGACGCCCCCAGCACCGCCTCTCCGGCCGGCGCCGCCCCCAGGGTGGTGGCTGTCGGGCACCCGGGCGGCGGAGGCGGGGTGAGAGAACCCGCCAGGGTCATCGACAACGCGTGGCCCGGTCCGGCGAGCTGATCGTCGACCTCGCCGGAGATGAGATCAGAACAGGCCGGTTCCACAGTCACTTCGGGCACGGAGAAGTTCTCGTCGACCAAGGTCACCTGGCCATCGCCATAGACGCCCTTCAGGGTCAGGTGCACCGGCGAGGCCGTGCAATCAGCCTCGATGAACGTGGTGCCACCCCCCGGTGGTTGCACGTCGATGTGGAGATCGACGGTCAGGCTCGCCTGCACCGTCATGTTCCCCAGGGAATCGATCGTGCCTGCCACCGACCCGGGTGTGACCATCGAGAAATCGGCGTCGATGAACACCGTGGCCGGCAAGGGCGAAGTGATGTCCTGGCGCAGGTTCACCTGCGGAGTGGTGAACGATCCGCCCGAGATGGCGCCTGTCTCGGTGTCATTGACACCCGAGATCGCCGTCGGGTTCGTCAACGCGTAGGGCTCCTCCGCGTCCCGGATCAGCAGCTCACCCTCGACCAGATCGAGAGCGAAATCCTCCGCCACCCGGGGCCCGGAAGGCGCCCCGAGGGGCGCCGACTGGGCTGGGGGGGGGGGGGGCCCAAGCGGTGGCAGCAACCGCAGCACCCAGCCCGGCCAGCCCCAC
>CAZXRA010000101.1:0-9790 GCA_964643485.1 uncultured Iamiaceae bacterium
TGGGACCCCCCGCCGCCCCTGGGTGGGTGTCTGGTGGCACTGTCGCTCCGGGTGGTGCGCCCCGCCGTCCCCCTACCCTGTGGTGGGTTGGCTCACGGCAGCACCCCTGCTCAGCCCTCGAGCCAACCAGCCCGACGCGACAGAGGCGGCGCCCGGATGGACGCCGCCTCCGACGAAGCTCGGCCATCGAGCTCAGTGAGCGCGGCTGCAACCCCACGGGCGCCAGCTGCCCCCGGCCTCGTTGAAGATCATGCGGGCGACCTTGGCGTTCACGTAGGGATCCGTCATCTGGTTCCACTGGTAGCCCATGCGTTGGACGTCGTCGGCCCAGGTCTGCCTGTTGATCTGGAACAGGCCCACGTTGCCGCCCCCGGCGCTCGTCGCCATCGGGTTGAGGCCTGACTCGCACTCGGCCACGGCGATGGCCTTGCCGTGCTGCTCGGCGGGGAAGTGCTTGCGAATCGCGTCCTTCGAGGTCTCCTGTGGTGTGCAGGCGCTGAGTCCGATGAGGACGCCGGCGGCGCACACGAGGGAGAGAAGGATGCGTTTCACGAATGGGGACTCCTGGTCGAACGGTCCGCTTGCACGGGACCCCTCCCTGCGGCGCAGGAACACGAGGGGCGGTGCGGGTCCCCGGGGGTTGGAGCGACGCTGCTCCCGAGCGGGGGGGTGGGGACCCCTGGCGGCTGAGGCCCGCAAGATATGACAGACCGGTTACGAAAGGCAAGAACCGATTGCGTGACGCCAGTCACAAGGCCAGGGGCACGGTGCCGAGCCAGGGGTGGCTGGGGTGCGCCGCGCCACCCTTCCCACCGCGATGACCAGGGCAGATCAGGGCGGATCACTCCTCGTCACCTTGCTCGACGTCACACCAGGAGAGCCGGAGGAACCTCAGGCCAACTCTCGACCCTCGACCAGAACTGCATCCCCGGCGACCTGGGCATGAGGACACCCCTTCGTCGTGATCGTCACCTGTCCGTCATCTCGACGTCGAGGATCAGGGCGAGGTGGACATCGAGGGTCCAGGCGCCCCGATCGTCCCGAGCCGAGGACGAGACGACCCGGGCCCGCGCACCAGGCCGGTGCTCGGGCCCGGGGCGGGAGCGGAGAGGGTGGGATTTGAACCCACGGACGGGGAGTACCCGTCACCTCCTTAGCAGGGAGGCCCGATCGACCAGACTCCGGCACCTCTCCGTGGAGGCAGACAGTACCGCGCCGCGCCGGCTCGCTCACCCCGCGAACCCGGACGCCGTCTTCAGCACCCGCTCTGCGAAGATCGGACCGGTGAACCGACCCCGGGGCCGCGTCCTCGCCTTCGTGCTGGCCGTCGGCGTCGCTGCGGTGGGGACGGGGGCTCTGCTCAGTCGAGCGGCATACGACGCCGCCGGCGGTGGGACGCTCGGCGCCGGCCTGCTCCTCGCCCTCGTGCGGCTGGCTGTCACCTTCGTGCTCACCGCCCCCGCCTGGCGGCATCGGGCCGAGGATCCCGACCATCGCGGCCACGAGCTCCCCGCAAGGGCTCGGCGTCGCACGGCACTGGCCGGGATCCTGCTCGGCCTCCACTTCGCCACGTGGCTGCCCTCCCTCGTGTTCACGTCCGTGGCCGCCAGCGTCACCATCGTCACCACGGCACCGGTCTGGATGGCCCTGCTGCTCTGGCGCCGGGGCCGCCGCCCCACGGCACCCGTCGTCGGTGGTGTCGCCATCGCCGTGGCCGGTGGGGCCCTCGTGGCCTTCGGGGATGTCGACGGCCTGAGCGCCGGAGCCAACCCGCCCCTCGGCAACGCCCTGGCCCTCGTCGCCGCCGTCGCCTACGCCGGTCACCTCCTCATCGGCCACGACGTCCAGCGCCAGGGCCTGGGCCTGTGGCGGTGGACGGCCGCGGTGACCGGGGTGGGGGCGGTCGTCGTCCTCCCCCTCGCCCTGCTCGTCGCCCCCGGCGACGGCCCCTACCCCGCCCGCTTCTGGGCCGCCGCCATCGCCCTGGCCCTCGTGCCCCAGATGCTCGGCCACTCGGCCTTCACCTGGTCGGTGCGATGGCTCAGCCCCACCCTCGTCTCGGTCGTCGTCCTCCTCGAGCCCCTCGTGTCCGGCCTCGGGGCCCTCGTGCTCTTCGACGAGGTGCCCGGCCTCCTGGTGGTGGCCGGAGGCGTGGTGCTCGTCGCCGGGGTCGCCCTCACCGTCGTGGCCGAACGGGAGGGGGGTGCACCCGACGTCGACGAGCTCATCGTCCCGACGTGATGCAAGGACGACCCTCCGTCGGGCGTCTAGGAGACGATGGGCGCCATCGATCCCGCTGACCACGACCCGGCGACGGTGATCCGTCTGCGCCCCGCCCGTCCCGCGGCGGAGGGAGACGGCTTCGACCGCTTCTACGAGGAGCAGACGCCCGGCCTCGTCCACCTCGCCACCCTCCTCGTCGGTTCCCGGGCCGTGGCCGAGGATCTGGTGCAGGACGCCTTCGTCCGAGTCCACGCCCGCTGGGATCGCATCCAGACACCTGTCGCCTACACCCGTCGGGCCGTCGTCAACGCCTGCCGCTCCCACCTCAGGCGACGCATGCGCGAGCGCCGGCACCAGGCCTCGCTGGGCATCGAGGTCGCCGACATGGAGGCCCGAGAGCTGCTCGACGCACTAGCCCGGCTCCCCCACCGCCAGCGGGCCGTGGTCGTCCTGCGCTTCTACTGCGACCTCTCCGAGCGCGACACCGCCCAGGCCCTCGGCTGCGCCCCCGGGACCGTCGGCTCCCTCCTGCACCGCGCCCTCGCCACCCTCCGCACCTCCATCGAACGCTGAAGGACAGCCATGGACGAGCACCCCTCCTCCCCCTCCCGCCCGATCGACGAACGGGTCCGCGACGCCCTCCGCGACGGGATCGCCGCCGTCGACGCCGACGCCGGGCCGCCCCGACCCGACCCGGCCGACCTCACCCGGCGGGCCCGGCGACGGAACCAGCGCCGGCAGATGGCCGTCGGGATCGCCGCCACCATCGCCGTGGTGCTGGGCGGGGCCGGAGGATGGGTCGCCGGGCGCGAGGGGTCTCCTCGGGTCCGAGCCGAGGCCGCCACCCCCGACGCCGCCGCACCGACGTCCACCGACGGCGTCGATGTCGTCGCCTCTCCCCAGCTCCCCGCCATCACACCGTCGGACCAAGGAGGCCTGGAGGGGGGAGAAGAGGGCATCTCCTTCGAACCCGCTCCCCGGCGCGCCCCAGGCGTCAACACCGCCTACTGGCCGGGACCGTGGCCGTTGCCCCCGGCCTACGAGCCCACGGCCCGCCTCTATCGCCGCATCACCGACGGCGTCACCATCGACGTGCGGGCCAACCGCCTCCCCGAGGGCGAGGACCCGGGCTGGGGCCAGGACGTCCCCTTCGCCGACCCGCCCGGGTGGTGCTTCCCGTCGGGCCGGCTCTACGCCGGCCTCCGCACCGGCGAGGCCGTCGGGCAGGGATGGGGCCCCCGCTACACCGTCCTGCGCCCCGGCACGTTGCACACCACCGGCACCCTCGTCGGCGGTCCCGAGAAGGAGCCGCGGTGGCTGGTGCTGGTGCAGGTCCCCACCGACATCGACCTCGTCACCGCCCGCTTCCCGGGCGGGGGGAGCGACACCATGGCGCCCGTCCATGGCGTCGCCGCCTTGACCGCCCCCGTGGACCCGTCGATCGACCTGGCGGACGAGTACCTGACCGACATCCCCCCTCTGCGCCTGGTCGGCACCGGAGGCGACGACGGTGACCTCACCTACGAGGGCTCGGTGTGGGGGACGGAGTGGGGCGGAGCAGCCGTCGACGACACCTCCGTCCCGCCGCCGCCGGACCCGGCGTGCTCGCCTCCCACCACCCTCCCCGAGCCCGGGTCGACCCAGCCGGACGACCCGGCCGGGGCCGAGGCCGCCGTCCGGGGAACGTGGGACACCATCTTCAACCTCGACCAGGCCGACGACACGGTGCTGGAGCTGGTCGACGATCCCGACGGCGTCGACGTGGCCCTGGAGCGCCTCCGCACCGAGGGCTATGCGCCCGAGGTCATCGCCGCCGCCTCGGTGGTGCTCGACGACGTCGTCTTCGCCGACGCCACCACGGCGTACGTCCGCTACAACGTCACGGTGGAGGGCACGGGCATCGTCTTCGACAACCGCTACGGAGAGGCCCGCCTCGTGGACGGCACGTGGAAGGTCACCCGGGCAACGGCGTGCGGGGTCCTCGCCCTCGGCCTGGGGGCCTGCCCCCCCAAGGGGGGGTAGTCCGCCTCCGTGCTCACGAAGTAGGTTGCGGCCGATGTGTGGCGACTGCTGGAACGCGGCCATGGGAGCGCCGGCGGCGGCGGTCGCGGCCCGCTTCGCCTGGGTGGGCTACAAGGACCGGTTGCCCTTCGTCGGCCGGCGGAACAGCGGAGCCGAGGCCGATCCGCACGTCGAGACGACGGACGACGCCGAGCTGGTCGACGTCGGCGCCCCTTCCCGCGACTGAGGCCATCGCTCGCCGCCCGAAGGCGTCAGGCGGGGGCAGGCGCCGGGTTGCTCGGCTCGGCCCGCTCCCAGAGCGGACGGCCGACGAACCGCCACAGCAGATAGCCGGCCAGGACGGTCAGGACCACACCCCGGCCGGTGTTGAGCAGGAAGTCGCCCCACCCGGGCCAGCTCGACGGCGCCTTCTCCACGAAGCCAGGGCCACCCCAGCTCCAATCCATGGGTGCCTTCGACCGGAACCGGGCGATCGAGGTCCAGGCGATGATCCGGGTGAGGCCGTAGCAGAAGTACGCCCGATAGAGGGCGAGCATGGCCCGGTTCGACAGGCGGAAGCGACGGCGGAGCCAGCCCCACACCGGGTCGTCGGCCACGATCCGGGTGAAGAAGAACTCGCGGGTGAGCGCCTTCCAGCCGAACAGCACGATGACGAGCCAGAACGTGTCCCACACCCCACCCAGGCTGGAGTAGTAGGCGTCGGCGTCACCGAACTTCCCCTGCTGGGCGGCGTAGGCCCACATCCCCACCGTGTAGTGCTGGGTGGTGAACGGAAAGAAGAGCATGGTGCCGACGCTGTCGCAGATGTCGGTGAGGGCGTGGGCCCATTGCCCGATCATCAACCCCAGCGCCCAGGCCCGGCTCTTGGTGAGCCACAACACCAGGAGGGCGACGACGACGCCGAACAGCAGCCCGTGGGTGGGACCCACACCGGGCCAGCCCCGGTGGTAGGCCCAGGGCTCCTCGGCCGGCTCGAAGCCGATGGGCCCGATCTGGAAGCCGTACACCGGGAGCTTGGTCAGCATGTCGGGGGCCAGGCACCCGATCAGCACGGCCAGGTAGGAGATCTTGGCCTTGACGTGGTCGCCGATGACGTACGACTCGAGCTCGTGGGCTGCCCAGCTCATGAAGGCTTCTCGAAGTCGTCAGCGATGGGGAGGTCGGCGCCCGGGCCGTCCGGATCCTCGATGCCGGCGATGCGGAGCACGAGGGGGGTGACGAGGGTGACCCAGGCGACGAACCAGGCCGGGCCCACGATCCAGTTGAGCACGGCGCTGCGGACGAAGTAGCCGGTGACGATGTAGCTCAGGCCGGCCGCCGCGTAGACGGAGAGCTCCACGCGTCGCGCCCGCGTCGGATCCCGCCTGGCCTGCATCGTCGGCACTATACAGACGGCCCCTGGGCCCGCTGCCTCCGCTCGACACGACGACGAGGGCGCGTTCCGGGCCGATCGACGAGCCCGGACGACGGCCCGTCGAGGCGTCGCCTCTTCGACTCAGCCGGTCAGCCGACCCGACGACGCGCTTCCGCGGAGCGGGGGGGATTCGAACCCCCGGGCCCGTGAGGGCCGGTCGCTTTCAAGGCGACTGCAATCGTCCACTCTGCCACCGCTCCGTCCGGCACCGTAGCGCTCGGTGGCGGGACCGGGCCGAGCGGGATCAGGCGGCGGGAGCCGGGGCGGGGCGCTCCTCGCCCCGGGCCAGGGCCCGCCACAGGGCCAGGTAGCTCGGGTGCTCCAGCTCGTCGGGCACCCACCCGCTGGCCCGCAGCTCCCGGTGCATGGCCGGCAGGTGGATCCACGGCACGCCCATGTCGACGTGGTGGGCCAGGTGCCACCCGATGTTGTAGGGCACCAGGAAGAACCGGGCGACCAGGTGCTGGCGCACCGAGTGCGTGGTGCGGCGCCGGTCCTTCGACCGCTCCATGCCCCCGTGCTCGGCGATGGCCCGCAGCCGGTTGATCACCCGCCACGACGTCATCCACGGCAGGAACCAGAGGAAGAGGTACAGCTCGGGCCGGCCCAGCAGGGTGGCCACGAGGAGCAGCGCGGCCTGGACGTAGAGGATGCGGCGGGCGTGGGTGCCGAAGCCCTTCAGGCGGGCCCCCCGCAGGATGCTGCGGAAGTTCTTCCACCCTGACCGACCCAGGCCGTCGCGGGTGAGCTTGCGCCGCAGCGACGCCCGGCTCACGGGATAGCCGTTGTAGAGGTTCATGTCGGGCTCGTGGGGCCCGAACTCCTCCTTGTGGTGGGCGATGTGGCCCCGGCGGTAGATGTCGGTCGAGATGAAGGCGGGGTAGCCCACCAGCCAGCGCCCGACCCAGTCGTTCACCCTCTTGTTGGGGAACAGGAGGCGGTGGGCGGCCTCGTGGGAGAGGGCGGCGAAGGCGGCGAGGGTGCGGCCCATCCACACGAAGGCCACCAGGTAGGCCAAGGGGTGGGCGATCCAGGCGGCGAGAGCGACGAGGCCGACGGACTGGGCGTAGACGCTGGCCACGGCCAGGACGTTGCGGGCCACCGGGATGCGCCGCAGCTCGGCCCGGATGGGGGGCAGAGCCTTGCCGGTGGGGCCCAGGCGATCGGTGGGCAGCACGTCGGGCAGGAGAGCAGGGGGCGGGACCATGGTCCGGGGGGGAACGATCGTGTCCACCTCGGAACCTTACACCTCCCACACAGACATCATCAATCTGTAAGAGCAGGAGCACCTCGGTAGGCTCCGTCCCCATGCCCTCGCCCCCCGGGCCCTGGCGCCCCGAGGAGGAGCCCGCTCTCCCCGCCCGGTCGGTGATCGCCTCCACCCTCCTCGGCGTGCGCCCGTCCCGCCTTCCCACCGGCCTGCTCGTCCGCTCCTGTGGCCTGTTCGGCATCAGCGACGGCACGGCCCGGGTGGCCATCTCCCGCATGGTCGCCGCGGGGGAGCTGGAGGCCGACGACGGCCACCACACCCTCATCGGCGGGCTGCAGCGTCGCTCCGAGCGCCAGGATCTCAGCCGCCACGGAGCCACCCGCTCCTGGGAGCCGGGCGACGGGTGGCGCATGGCCGTCGTGGCCGGCGAGGCCCGGCCCGCCCCCGAGCGAGCCGCCTTCCGCCGGGCCGCCGCCACCCTCCGTCTGGCCGAGCTGCGCGAGGGAACGTGGCTGCACCCCGACAACCTCCCCCCCGCCCTCCCCGATGCCGAGGCCGTCCTCGCCCCCCAGGCCCGCCTCTTCCGAGCTCACCCCGAGGAGGACGAGGTGGCCCTGGCCGCCTCCCTGTGGGACCTTCCCGCCTGGGCGCAGCGGGCCACCCGGCTGCTCGCCGCCCTCGACGCCAGCCGGCCCGCCCTCGACGCCGGCGATCGCACGGCCCTCCGCGACGGCTTCGTGCTCTCGGCCGCCGTCCTGCGCCACCTCCAGGCCGACCCCCTGCTCCCGGCCGCCCTCCTCCCCGGCGACTGGCCCGGCCCCGCCCTCCGCCAGGGCCACCGGCAGTGGGAGCAGGCCTTCGTCCGGGTGTGGCGGGGCTGGTACCACGCCGCCCAGGTGACGCCCTGACGCACCGACTCCCAGTGAAAGGTCGATCGTCCACCCATACGGTGGAGGATTGACCTTTCGACGGAGGGCCGAGGTCGGAGGGGCCGAATGGGTCGGGCCCCAGCGATGCCGCCGCCGTAGCCTCGCCCGATGGACCTCCCTCCCCGCAACGACGCGGAGCTGGCCCGAGCCGGGATCGACGTCCCCCACGACCCCCGCCCCCCGCTCCGGCGCCTCTGGGCCTACTCCCGGGGCCACCGGCGCACCGTGGTCGGCGCCATCACCTTCACCGTGCTCAACAAGGGCGCCGACGTCATGCCCGAGCTCATCATCGGCATCGCCGTCGACGTGGTGGCCCGGGGCTCGGACTCCTTCGTCAGCCAGGCCCTCGGCATCGAGAGCCTCACCGGGCAGCTCACCGCTCTGGCCCTCATCAACGTCCTCGTGTGGATCGTCGAGTCAGTCACCGACTTCATCGCCGAGGTGCTGTGGCGCAACCTGGCCCAGACCATCGAGCACGAGGCCCGCATGGACGCCTACCGGCACGTGCAGGATCTGGAGCTGGCCTGGTTCGAAGACCAGTCCACCGGCGGCCTCCTCTCGGTCCTGAACGATGACGTCAACCAGCTCGAACGCTTCCTCGACATCGGGGCCATGGAGATCATCGCCATGGCCGTCAACGTGGCCTTCGTCGGCGCCGTGTTCTTCGCCGTCGACCCCACCCTGGGGGTCGTCGCCTTCCTCCCCATCCCCCTCATCATCTGGGGGTCGCTGCTCTTCCAGCGCCGCCTGGAGCCCCTCTACACCCGGGTGCGGGAGACGGCCGGCGACATCAGCGGCCTGCTGGCCAACAACCTCTCCGGCATCGCCACCATCCGGGCCTTCACCGCCGAGAAGCGCGAGGCGGCCCGGGTCGAGGCGTCCAGCCAGGCCTACCGGGAGGCCAACGGGCGGGCCATCCGGCTGTCGTCGGCCTTCATCCCCATCATCCGCATGGCCATCCTGGCCGCCTTCACCGTCACCCTCCTGATCGGGGGGCGGGCGGCCCTGCGGGGCGACCTGGAGCTGGGCATCTTCTCCGTCCTCGTCTACATGACCCAGCGCCTGCTGTGGCCGCTGACCCGCCTGGGCGAGACCTTCGACCTCTACCAGCGGGCCATGGCCTCCACCCGGCGCATCCTCGACCTGCTGGCGGTGGAGCCCACCATCACCCCCGGAGCCCGGGAGCTGCCCGAGCCGGTGCAGGGCGACATCCACTTCGACCACGTCGACTTCGCCTACGGCGACGGGGGCCCGGTGCTCCACGACCTCGACCTCCACGTCCCTGCGGGGAAGACCCACGCCATCGTCGGCGCCACCGGCGCGGGCAAGTCGACGGTGGTGAAGCTCCTCCTCCGCCTGTACGAGCCGACCGGGGGCGCCGTCCGCATCGACGATGTCGACCTCCGGGAGCTGCGCTTCGGGTCACTGCGGGGCGCCCTGGGCTACGTGGGCCAGGACGTCTTCCTCTTCCAGGGCACGGTGCGGGAGAACATCGCCTACGGGCGGCCCGACGCCCCCGCCGAGGAGGTGGAGGCGGCGGCCCGGCTGGCCGAGGCCCACCAGTTCGTCACCGAGCTGCCGCTCGGGTACGACACCATCGTCGGGGAGCGGGGCCAGAAGCTCTCGGGGGGCCAGCGCCAGCGCCTCTCCATCGCCCGGGCCATCCTCCGCGATCCCCGCATCCTGGTGCTGGACGAGGCCACCTCGGCCGTCGACAACGAGACCGAGGCCGCCATCCAGCGCTCCCTGGAGGCGGTGGGGACGGGGCGCACCGTCCTGGTGATCGCCCACCGGCTGTCGACCGTGCGCCACGCCGACTGCATCCACGTCCTGGAGCGGGGCCGTCTGGTCGAAGCCGGCACCCACGACGAGCTGGTGGCCACGGGGGGGCTCTACCACGCCCTCTGGCGGGTGCAGACCGGCGAGGCCCCAGCCGAGCCGACAGCTGTGGCCACCGACGGATAGACCTCGGGCCATGAGCACGGCCGGGCT
>CAZXRA010000102.1:0-8411 GCA_964643485.1 uncultured Iamiaceae bacterium
GGTCGTCGCCGGCGAGGATGGCCCGCCGGTGGGCGTCGACGTCGGCGGCCACCGCCACCAGGCGGGCGGGCCAGCCTGGGTCACCGGGTGGTAGGTCAGCTCGGTCGAGGCGGGCCAGGGCGGCGGCGACCAACGTCCCTCCGAACGACGGCCCGGGGTTGGTGAGCACCCGCCGGCCCCGCCAGGCCACCTCCAGCGGCTCGCGCTCCACCACCCGGTAGGCGGCCAGATCCGCCGCCGTGACCAGGCCGTCGGCCGAGGTGACGGACAGGAGGGCGTCGGCCAGCGGCCCGCCCGAGAACCGCACGTCGCCGCCCCGGCCCAGCTCGTCGAGGACATCACCCAGGTCGGAGTTGCGCAGCCGGTCGCCAGCGGTCACCAGTTGCCCGGAGGGAGCGAACAGGTCCCGCCCCGCCGGGGTGCGGAGGACGATCTGCTCCAACAGGGCCAGGATCCCGGCCTGGCGGGGGAGGAGGTCGACGCCCTCCCGGGCCAGGCGCACGGCGGGAGCGACCACGGCGGCCAGGTCGATGCGGCCGAAGCGCTCGTGGACGTGGAGGTAGCCGGGCAGGCAGCCGGGGACGGCGATCGACCCCGGGCCGCAGTGGAAGGCCTGGGTCGCCACCTCGAAGGCGACGACGACCTCCTCGAAGTGGGGCACCGGCGGCGCGTCCAGCCCGAGCCCGGGCGTGTCGACGAAGAAGTCGACCAGCACCTCCTCGCCCTCGGCCGTGCGGGCCAGGCAGAAGCCGCCCCCGGCCAGGCTGGTCAGGGCGGGCTCGGCCACGGCCCCGGCGAACCCGGCTGCCACCACGGCGTCGAAGGCGTTGCCCCCGGCGTCGAGCACCTCGTGCGCCGCCGCCACCACCGCCGGGTGCCCGGCGGCGACGAGGGCTCGGTCAGAGGCGGGTCGCGGCATCTCGGTTTCCTACCATCGGAGGGCGATGCCAGGACGCGTGAGCGCCCGGGTCGCCGGACCCGGGCACCACATCGGGGATGGAGCGGACCAGGGGGCGGATCAGCCGCCGAGGGCCTTCAGGGTGAGCATCATCTCGTCGGTGAGGTTGGCGGGCACGGAGTAGCCGTCCTCGTCCCGGATGTCCTCGAAGTGGTCGCGGATGTCCTCGACCGACAGGCCCTCGGCCCCGGTCCAGCCCGGGGTGACGCCGGTGAACACCCGGGCGATGTGGCCGCCGCCGCAGGAGTAGACCTCGCCGCTCACCGGGCAGTCCTCGTGGGCCAGCCAGGCCACCACGGGGGTGACGAACTCGGGGGCGAGCTTGTCGGCCATGGCGCCGAGGAGCTCTTCGGTCATGCGGGTCTTGGCCACGGGGGCGATGGCGTTGGCCTTGATGTTGTTCTTGGCCCCCTCGACGGCGAGGACCCGGGTGAAGCCGACCAGGCCGGCCTTGGCCGCGCCGTAGTTGGTCTGGCCGAAGTTGCCGAAGAGGCCGGCGCCCGACGAGGTGCTGACGATGCGGCCGTAGTTCTGCTCCCGCATGTGGCCCCAGGCGGCCTGGGTGACGTAGAAGGCGCCCTTGAGGTGCACGTCGATGACGGGCTCCAGCTTCTCGGCGTCCATGTTCTTGAAGGCGGCGTCGCGGAGGATGCCGGCGTTGTTGATCACGATGTCGACGCGCTCGAAGGTGTCGATGGCCGTCTGCACGATGGCGGCGCCGCCCTCGGGGGTGGCGACCGAGTCGTAGTTGGCGACGGCCTCGCCGCCGGCGGCCTTGATCTCGTCCACGACCTGCTGGGCCGCCGTGTGGGAGCCGCCCTGCCCGTCGACCGAGCCGCCCAGGTCGTTCACGACCACCAGGGCGCCCCGCTTGGCCAGCTCCAGGGCGTGCGAGCGGCCCAGGCCGCCGCCGGCACCGGTGATGATCGCGACCTTGCCGTCGTACCCGAGATCAGCCATGGGGAGAGCGCTCCTTGCGTGTCCGGCGAACTGCCGGGGCGCACGCTACCGACGGCCCTTCGGGCGACGGAAACCCTGGGTGCCGCTGGGCTCCTGCCTCGCCGTCACGACGTCGAGCACCGTGGCGGGACGATTCGCGTTTCGGCGGGGGGATGGGGTTGCCGTCGGGGGAGCGACCGGGTGCTGCGCTGGGGACTGGCGACGAGGCGCGGCCGACGGGGCGGGTACCACCTCGCCGCCGCGGCGACCGTCAGCGGCTGCGGAGCTTGGCCAGGAGCCGGAGCAGCTCCAGGTAGAGCCAGACCAGGGTGACGGTGAGGCCCAGGGCGGCGAACCACTCCATGTGCCGGGGGGCGCCGGCCTTTTCGGCCTGCTCGACGAAATCGAAGTCGAGGGCCAGGTTCATGGCGGCGATGCCGACCACCACGAGACTGAAGCCGATGCCGATGATCCCGTTGTCGTGGATGAAGGGGAGGTTGCTGCCGAACAGGCTGAGGACGAAGGTGGCCAGGTAGATGAGGCACACGCCGGCCGTGGCGGCGAAGACCATGAGGCGGAACCGGGGGGTGACCCGGATGCGCCCCGTGGCGTAGAGGACGAGCATGGCCAGGAAGACGCCGATGGTGAGCCCGACGGCCTGGAGGACGATGCCGTCGTAGGCGGCCTCGAACATGGCCGAGATGCCTCCGACGAAGAAGCCATTGCCCAAGGCGTAGAGGGGGGCGGTGATCCGGGCGATCCGGGGCACGAAGAACGTGACCACGGCGAGGATGGCGGCGCCGATGCCGGCCAGGAAGATCCAGACGGGGACCTCGGCGTCGCGCACGACGACGTCGTTCTCGATGATGGCGGGGGTGACGGCGTTCCAGCCGACCACGCCGGTGACGCAGATGAGGGCGAGGAGCACGGCCGTGGCCGACGCCACGCCCCCGCGCCGCAGCGTGGGTTCGGCCGTGGGCCCGACCGGGGGCCAGGGGGAGACGGGGTCGTCGGACGGGGGGATGGGCCCGCGGGGGGCACCGGTCTCGGGGGTTCCCCACCGGGACTGGGGGTTGCCCCACCCGGCCTGGGTGGCCACGGGGGGCCCGGACCGGAAGCCGAACTTGTCGTCACGCAACATCGGGTTGCTCATGCGGGACAGTCTGCCCGGTCGATCGCCTCCTCCCGCACCTCGCGGTTCTTGCGCCGAGATGTCGCTCAGAGGGCGACGTTCCGGCGCAAGAACGGTGACGGTCGTCCGCCGGCCCGGTTCTTGCGCCGAGGTGTCGCTCTGGAAGCGACGTTCGGGCGCAAGAACGGATGGGGACGGTCGGCTAGGGGGGAGGGAGAGGGCCGCTCGGGGCCTCAGTCAGGTCGGGAGGCCGAGGGTGTCCTGGGCGTGGGCCTTGAGGCGCTTGTAGTCGACCTTGCCGTTGGGGGCCCGGCCGATGGTGTCGACGACGAGGAGGCGCTTGGGGGCCTTGTAGGAGGCGAGGCGGCCCTTCACGTGGGCGATGACGTCGGCCTCGTCGAGGGTGGCCCCGGGGGTGAGCTCGACCACGCCGGTGATGGCCTCGCCGAACTTCTCGTCGGGGACGCCCACCGCCACGGCGTCGACGATCGACGGGTGGAGCTTGAGGGCCTCCTCGACCTCCTCGGGGAAGACCTTCTCGCCGCCGGTGTTGATGCACACCGATCCCCGCCCCAGCAGGGTGATGGTGCCGTCCGCCTCGACCTGGGCGAAGTCACCGGGCACCGAGTAGCGCCGACCGTCGATCAGGACGAAGGTGGCGGCCGACTTCGTCTCGTCCTTGTAGTAGCCGATGGGCTGGAAGCCACCGACGGCGACCCGCCCGATCTGCCCCGACCCGGGCACCACGTCAGTGCCGTCCTCCGCCACGACCCGGGCGTTCTCGCCGACGGTGAAGGTGGCGGTGTGGGCTTCGGCCCCGGCGGCGGAGATCGACTGGCCCATGCCGACGGCCTCCGACGAGGAGAAGACGTCGAGGATCATGGCGCTGCGGGCGTGGGACAGCAGCGTCTGCTTCACCGGCTCGGAGAACATCACGCCCGACGACGTCACGGCCAGCAGCGAGGTGAGCTCCCACCGCTCGGGCTCGGCCTCCAGGGCCCGGTTGATGGGCTTGGCGAAGGCGTCGCCCACGATGGCGACGAGGTTGACGCCCTCGCGGTCGATGGTGTCGAGCAGCTCGGGCACGTCGAGGTTGCGGGCCTCCAGGGTGACGACGCTGCCCCCGCCGGAGAGGACGACGAGCTGGGTCATGCACCCGGTGCCGTGCATGAGGGGACAGGCCGGGAGGCCGACCATGCCGGGGCCGTTGATCCGGGCCCGCACCGAGTCGAGGTCGGGATCGCCCTGCTGCACGGTGCGGTCGATGGCCGACCCGATGAGGTTGCGGAACAGGTCGTCCTGGCGCCACATCACGCCCTTGGGCATGCCGGTGGTGCCGCCGGTGTAGAGCATGTAGAGGTGGTCGCCGCTGCGGCCCCACGGGGGCACGACCCGCTCGGGGTGCGACGTCGCCGCCTCCTCGTAGGGGCGGGCCCAGTCGGGGCAGGGGCCGGCGCCGTCGTCGACCCACAGCCACAGGCGCACCTGGCCGACCCGGTCGCGGATGCGCTCGATGGTGGGGGCGAAGGAGCCGTGGAAGACGACGGCCACGGCGTCGGCGTTGTCCCACAGGTAGACGAGCTCGTCGTCGGCATAGCGGTAGTTGGTGTTGACGGGAGCGAGGCCGGCCTTCCAGATGCCGAACATCGACTCCAGGTACTCGGGGCAGTTGTAGAGGTACTGGGCGACCTTGTCCTGCTCCTCGACCCCGGCCTCCAGGAGGGCGTGGGCGACCCCGTTGGCCCGCTCGTCGAACTGCCGCCAGGTGAACCGGCGGTCGCCCTGGAGCTGGGCGGGGGCGTCCGGGATCTCCTCGGCGATCGTCTCCCAGACCTCGGCGAAGTTCCAACCTGCGTGCGGCATGGCGCCGCAGTGTAGGGAGTCGGACCCGCCGCCGTTGACCGGCGGGTCAAGAGGGCGGATACCGTGCCCGCCGTGGACTTCGAGCTGCCCGCCGACGACGACCCCCGCCGGCAGGAGGTGCGGGCCTGGCTGGCCCAGCACCCGACTCCGACCGGCGCCGAGCTGGCCGCGGCCGGCTACGTCGCCCCCCACTGGCCCCGCCCCTACGGGCGCGACGCCGACCCCATCGAGCAGATCGTCATCGACGAGGAGCTGCGCCGGGCCAAGGTGCGGCGCCCGTCCAACCCCATCGGCATCGGCTGGGCCGGGCCGACCCTCCTCCACGCCGGCACCGAGGAGCAGCAGGCCCGCTGGCTGCCCCGCCTCCTCTCGGCCGAGGACATCTGGTGCCAGCTCTTCAGCGAGCCCGGCGCCGGCAGCGACCTGGCCTCCCTGACGACCAAGGCGACGCGGGACGGCGACGAGTGGGTGATCGAGGGCCAGAAGGTGTGGACGTCGCTCGCCCAGCACGCCCGCTGGGGGATCCTCATCGCCCGCACCAACCCCGACGTGCCCAAGCAGCAGGGCATCTCCTCCTTCGTCTGCCCCATGGACGCGCCCGGCGTCACCATCCGGCCCCTCATCGAGATGACGGGGGCCCACACCTTCAACGAGGTGTTCCTCGACGGGGTGCGCCTGCCCGCCGACCACCTCGTGGGCGAGGTCGACCACGGCTGGTCGCTGGCCAAGGTGACCCTCGGCAACGAGCGGGTGTCGCTGTCGTCGGGCGGGGCGCTGTGGGGGATGGGCCCGGTGGCCGACGATCTCCTCGCCGTGGTGCGTGACCGGGGCGGCGTGTCCGATCCCCTCTTGCGCCAGCGCCTGGCGGCCCTGTGGATCGAGTCGGAGATCCTCCGCCTCATCCGGATGCGCACCGTCACCGCCGCCATCAAGGGTGAGCCGCCCGGCCCCGAGGCGTCGATCCGCAAGGTGCTGGCCGACGAGCACGGCCAGCGGATGATGGAGCTGGCCAAGGATCTGGCCGGCCCGGCCGGGATGCTGGCTCAGGCCGGCCCGCTGGGCTCAGCCGACCCCACCTGGGCCTTCGGCTACCTCTTCGCTCCCGCCCTCACCATCGGGGGCGGCACCGGCGACGTGCAGCGCAACATCCTGGGCGAACGGGTGCTCGGCCTCCCCGCCGACCCGTCCTGACCCTCGCCCATCGGCTCTCGGTCAGTCGGCCAGGGTGAGGGCCTGCTCCTCGGCGATCTCGGCCGTCTCGTCGACGGGGACGGCCTCGTCCCGGCGGCGCAGGGAGCGGTGGGCCCAGGCGGCGGCGCCCAGGCAGGCCACGCCGCCGAGGGCGATGCCGGCCCGGGGCCCGGCCACGTCGGAGACCAGCCCGACGACGGGCCCCCCGATCGGCGTGCTGCCCAGGAACACCATGGCCTGGAGGGCCAGGATCCGCCCCCGGTACTCGGGTGCCGACCGCATCTGGACGATGGCCGTGGAGGTGGTCATGAAGCCGATGCTGGCCACGCCGAGGAGGACGGCGACGGGGAAGGCAGCCCACAGGCCGGGCGCGGCGGCCAGGGCGAGCATGGTCACGCCGAAGGCGGCGGCGGCCACGACGATCTGGTGGTTGGTGACCTCGGTGCGACGGGCCGTCCACAGCGCCCCGGCCATCGACCCCAGGCTCAGCACCGAGAACAGCAGGGTGAAGGTGCCCTCGCCGCCGCCGAGGGGCCCGGTGACGAGCAGCGGGATCGTCACCTGGAAGTTGAAGGCGAAGGTGCCGATCGCCGCCATCATGATCAGCGGCACCAGCAGGTCGGGCTGGGAGCGCACGTAGCGGAGGCCGGCCCGCACCTGGCCCCGGCCCCGGGCCGCGGGGGGAGAGGGGTTGAGCTCGGCGGGACGCATCAGCAGCAGCCCGGCCAGCACGGCGATGTAGCTGAGGCCGTCGATCAGGAAGGCCCACCCGAACCCGACGGTGACCACGAGGGCGCCGGCCAGGGCGGGACCGACGACCCGCGAGCCGGTCATCACCGCGCTGTTGAGGCTGACGGCGTTGGCCACCATGTCGTTGGGCACCATCTCGACGACGAAGGCCCGCCGGGCCGGGTTGTCGAAGGCGGTGAGCACGCCCTGCACCAGGGCCAGGGCATAGATGACGGGGATGGTGGCGTGGCCGCTGAAGAACACGGCCGCCAGGGCCAGGGACTGCACCATGGCGCCGGCCTGGGCAGCGATGAGGAGGCGGTGCTTGTCGCTCCGGTCGGCGACGCTGCCGGCCCACGCCCCGAGCACGAGGACGGGCAGGAACAGGCAGGCGGTGAGGACGCCGACGGCGACCCCGGAGCCGTCGCTGAGCCGGAGCACGAGGAGGGTCTGGGCCAGCATCGTCAGCCAGGTGCCCGTCTGGGAGACGAGCTGGCCGGCGAAGAACAGCCGGAAGTTGCGGATGCGGAGGGAGCGGAAGGTGTCGCCGGCGACGCCGCCTGGGCGTTCGGTCATGTCGGGGGTGTCGGGGTCGCCGACCTTCTCGACCGGCCCCTCGTCGACCAGGGCGGTCACCGCCTTGCTGGCGGAGGGCAACGTCATCAGTTCGCCAGGCTACGCACCCGGCCGGAACATTCCCCCTGGGTTTCGGGACCGGCCCCGGGCCCCGGCTACCGTCCAGACGTGGCCAAGCGAGACGACGCCCCGGAGATCCTCCGCAAGGGTGACAAGGTGATCTGCGCCGCCGAGCTGCGCGAGGTGCCCGAGGGCACCGCGGGCAAGGTCGTGCTGGTCGTGGGCCTGAGCTGGATCCGCTACTGGGTCAGCTTCGAGAACGGCGTGTCCGTCGGCTCGATCAACCGCAAGCACCTGGCCACGCCGGCCCAGTGGAGGCGGCGGTTGGAGGGCGGCGACGAGGCGGTCGCCACCGACGACGGCGCCGCGGCCGACGGTGGCGACGATGCCGGTGACGGCGGCGGTGGGGGCTACACCCACAACGGCGTCCTCGTGCCCCAGCTCCTCATCGATCGCAGCAAGGCGGCCCGCGAGCGTCTCGCCGCCTGAGGGCGACGGCCGCCGCACCGACCCCATCGACGAAAGAAGGTACGGCGTGCAGGTCAGCATGCAGCTCAGCTACTCGGGCGGCTTCAAGGAATCGGCCGAGCAGGTCTCCGAACTGGAGAAGGCCGGTCTCGACCTGGCCTGGGTGGCCGAGGCCTACGGCTTCGACGGGGTGAGCCTCATGGGCTACCTCGCCGCCACCACCGAGCGGGTCCAGATCGCCGCCGGGATCCTCCCGATCTTCACCCGCACGCCCACCCTCCTGGCCATGACGGCGGCGGGCGTCGACGCCCTGTCCGACGGCCGATGCCACCTCGGGCTGGGCGCCTCCGGGCCCCAGGTGATCGAGGGCTGGCACGGCATCCGCTACGACAAGCCTCTCGGCCGCACCCGGGAGATCATCGACATCTGCCGCAAGGTGTGGGCCCGCGAGGAGCGCGTCACCGCCGACGGCCCCAACTACCCGCTGCCCCTTCC
>CAZXRA010000103.1:0-6773 GCA_964643485.1 uncultured Iamiaceae bacterium
CCGCCGTAGCCGCCGTAGCGCTTGCCCTCCAGGTCGCGGGGACGGGTGATGCCGTCCTCGGCCAGGGACAGGAGGCTGGAGGTGTTGTGCTCGATCACGGCGGCGATGCCCACCACGGGCACCCCGGTGGCCCGGGCCGGCACCAGCTCCTCCTGCACCGTGAAGGCCACGTCGGCCTCGCCCGAGCCGAGGAGCTGGAGGGAGCCGGCGTCGCCGGGCTCGACGATCTCCACGTCCAGGCCGGCCTCGGCGTACCAGCCCTCGGCCTGGGCCAGGTAGACGCCGGCGTGGTTGGTGTTGGGGCTCCACTCCAGGACGACGGTGAGCTCCTGGCGCCCGTCGGGGGCGGCATCGACATCGTCGCCCCCGTCGTCGCCGCACCCCACGGCGGCGACGGCCAAGGCGACGGCGAGGCCGAGGGCGGACAAGCGGGTGCGGATGGTGGTCACGGTGACACCTCGGGAGGGACGACGGGGACGGACGGAGTGACGGGGAGGGAGGCGGGACGGCCGGAGGCGCCCTGCCAGGGCGCGGCCCAGCGCCCGAGCACGCCGACCAGCCCGTAGAGGGCGGCCGAGAGGAGGGCGATCACGGCGACGGCCACGAAGATGCGGTCGACGAGAAAGCTCTGCCGCGACCGGTTGATGAACACGCCGAGGCCCCGGTCGCCGCCGTTGGCTTCGCCGATCACCGCCCCGGCCACGGCATAGGCCGAGGAGATGCGGAGCCCGGCGAAGAAGGCGGGGACGGCGGCGGGGATGCGCACGACCCGCAGCAGGGTGCCGGTGCGTCCACCCAGGGCCCGCACCAGGTCGACCAGCTCGTCGTCGGCCCCGTCGAGGCCGGCGACCGTGCTCACCGCCACCGGGAAGAAGGTGATGAGGGCGACGAGCACGACCTTGGGCGTGATGCCGATGCCGAACCAGATCAGGAACAGCGGGGCCAGGACGATCATGGGGACGGTCTGGCTGGCCACCAGGAGGGGGCCCAGGCTGCGACGGGCCAGGGGCACGGCGGCGACGAGGAGAGCCAGGGCGGCGCCGACAGCGGCCCCCAAGGCCAGGCCGAGCAGGGTCTCGACCAGGGTGGCCTGGAGGTGCCGGGGCAGGAGGTGGGCCGAGTCGACGGCGGTGGTGGCCACCCGGCTGGGGGGAGGCAGCACGTAGTCGGGGGTGTCCCGCACCCGCACCCACGCCTCCCAGCCGGCGATCACGAGAGCGACGAGGACGACGGGGGGCAGGGCCCGGGAGGGCAGGCGGTTCACAGAGCCTGCTCCCTGCGGTCGGGCACCGATCGACGGCCGGCCGCCGGGTCGAGAGCGTCGGGACGGATCACGGCGAGGGTGCCGCTCCCCAGGACGACCCGGGCCGGGGAGGTGACGACCTCGTTGCTCATGCCCCAGGTGGTGCCGGCGTCGAGGGTGGCGGCATGGAGGGGCCAGCGGAGGCCCGAGGTGGTGACGCCGGTGGCCGGCCCGTTCAGAGGGACGAGCGAGACCGTCTCGGCCACCCGGGCCTCGATCACCACCTCGTCGGCGGCCACGGCGATGTGGGCCACGCCCATCCAGGCCTCGACCTGCCGGCCCGGCGTGGCGACGGCGGCGATGGCGCCCATGTTGGCGACGGCGTGGTCGATGCGTCCCCCGTCCCCGCCCACGACGACGATGCGGCCGGGGTCGTGGGCCACGGCGACGGCCAGGGCCAGTTCGAGGTCGGTGGCGTCCTTGTCCTCGGGATGGCGGTGGACGGCGGTGCCGCCGCGACGCAGCGCCTCCACCCGGTCCTCGCTGAGCGAGTCGAAGTCGCCGACGAGGAGGTCGACGGCAAGGTCGAGGGCGGGGGCCAGGAGGGCTCCCGAGTCAGCCGCCACGACCAGGTCGGCCGGAGGGAGGACCAGGGACGGATGGGTCGTCGCCCCCCCGGTGAGGACGAGCACGGTGCCCCCGGGGCGCGTCGGAGGGGAGGGCGGTCCTTGTGATGGTGGTGGAGGCATCGGCGCGTCCCTCCGCTGGCATTACCCAGAGCAGGTTCACGGGTCGGCGACGCGCCACCGTGCGGGCACGGTGGCCGTCCGCCCTCTCAGCCCGGCTGCCCCGAGCTCCCCGGCGGTCCCGGCCAACCTAGCCGAGGCCTACGGTGCAGCCATGCGTCGCACCCTGTTCTCCGAGGAGCACGACCAGTTCCGGGCCAGCGTCCGGGCCTTCGTGGAGCAAGCGGTCGTCCCCTCGTTCCTCGACTGGGAGCGGGAGGGCATCGTGCCCCGGGAGCTGTTCACGAGGGCGGGGGCCAGCGGCTTCCTGGGCATGGCCGTGCCCGAGGAGCACGGCGGCGGCGGGGTGGACGACTTCCGCTTCAACCTGGTGCTGGGCGAGGAGCTGGCCTACGCCGGCACGGGGGGCGCCGGGCTGGGGCTGACGCTCCACAACGACATCTGCCTGCCCTACTTCCTGTCCCTCGCCACCGAGGAGCAGAAAGCTCGGTGGCTGCCCGGCATCTGCTCGGGTGAGCTGATCACGGCCATCGCCATGACCGAGCCGGCCATCGGGTCCGACCTGGCCAGCATGACGACCACGGCGATCCGGGACGGCGATCGCTACCTCGTCAACGGGGCCAAGACGTTCATCACCAACGGCATCAACGCCGACCTGGTGATCACGGCGGTGAAGACCGATCCCGCCCAGAAGCACAAGGGCATGAGCCTCGTCGTGATCGAGCGGGGCATGGACGGCTTCACCCGGGGCCGCAACCTGGAGAAGATCGGCCTCCACAGCCAGGACACGGCAGAGCTCTTCTTCAGCGACGTCGAGGTGCCGGTCGAGAACCTGCTGGGCGCCGAGGGCCAGGGCTTCGTCCACCTGGTGCACAACCTTCCCCAGGAGCGCCTCTCCATCGCCGCCGCCGGCGTGGCCGCGGCCGAAGCGGCCCTGGGGTGGACGCTCGACTACGTGAAGGAGCGCACCGCCTTCGGCCAGCCCGTCGGCTCGTTCCAGAACAGCCGCTTCGAGCTGGCGACCCTGCGCACCGAGATCGACATCGCCCGGGTGTTCGTCGATCGCTGCGTCGAGGCGTTGGGGGTCGGGGAGCTGACCGCCGAGGAGGCAGCCGAGGCCAAGTGGTGGTGCACCGAGCTCCAGAAGCGCACCGTCGATCGCTGCCTCCAGCTCCACGGCGGCTACGGCTACATGCTGGAGTACCCGATCGCCCGCTCGTACCTCGACGCCCGCATCACCACGATCTACGGGGGCACCACCGAGATCATGAAGGAGATCGTCGGCCGCTCCCTCGGCGTCTGACCAGGCGCGAAGAGGCCCCGCCCGACGATGGGCGGGGCCCCTCCAGGTGTGGGTGGATGGGCGATCAGCGCCGGTGGATGGCGTCCTTCACCTTGTCGACGGCGTCGGTGACCTTCTCCTTCACCTCGCCGGCCACGCGGTCGGTCTTGCCCTCACGCTTGAGCTCGTCGTCGTCGGTGAGGTCGCCGGCCGCTTCCTTGATGCGTCCCTTGGCTTCGTCGGCCGTGCCGCTCATGGCTCTCTCCTTGGTTCGGGGTCGCGTCCGCCCTACCCACCCATGGCGGCGCTGAACATGTCCAGGCCAGAACCCTGGCCGGCCCCTCGGGCGGCGCATGTCACACCTTGGCCAGGACGGAGGACGACTCAGCCCAGCGGCGCGCTCGGGCCTCGCGCATGAGCGTGTCGGCGCGGCGGATGGCTCGGGTGTTCTTGTCGGGGTCGTCGCCGGGGTGGTGGTCCGGCGGTGGTCGTCGCCGGTGGAGCAGGGGTGGATCGGTGCAGCAGCCGTCGATCGGGGTGCCGTCGGGGCGATAGGTGGTGAAGCGTCCCCGATCGTCGCGTTCGAGGCCGAAGCCGCCCTCGTGGATGAGCCGGTGGTGGTAGCGACACACCAGGGCCAGGCCCTCCAGGTCGGTGGGACCGCCATGCTCCCAATGGACCAGGTGATGGGCGATGCAATGTTCAGCGATCACGCGGCAGCCGGCGAAGACGCAGTGGCCGTCACGGATCCGCAGGGCCCGGCGCTGCTGCCGGTTGGCGATCCGGATGGTACGGCCCATGGACAGGGGATCGCCGTCCTGACCGACGATCACCGGACACACACTGCCTTCGCAGACCAGGCGGCGGATCGTGGCCGTGGAGACCGGCCCCGACCTCGACAACGCCGACACCCGCAACGCGTCAGCCTCGACCGCGTCCGGGACCAAGGCCGACAACACGTCCGGACCCGGCCGATCGGGACGGGTGAGGGTGGCGGCATCGACCAGGGCCAGGACCAGAGGCCTCGCCGTGCCGTCCTCGTCGCCGCCGCGGGTGCCCCTGGTGATCACCTCGACCAGAGCACGAGCCCGTCGTTCCGCCACAGCGAGACCGTCGTGGGCGTTGAAGATCTGGGCGTCCCACATGGCCTGGAGCTGGTACTCCACGGCGTTGGCCAGCACCTCGCCGTCGGCCGCCTCCAGGTCGAAGGTGCCGAACCACCGCCCGTCCAGGCCCGGGCCCAGCGTCAGGCGCGACAGGCCCTCCCCGTCCCGGGGCTTCGGGCCATCCGGCTCGTTGAGAGCCAGACGTTGTCGGGTCAGCGTCACCCATCCCCGCAGGTAGCGCCACGCCCCCCTCTCGCTCAACTGGTGTCAAGGGTAACGAACCCATGTTCCCACCCTACCGAGGGGGTGTGACAACGGGAATGCCTCACTCTCCCGGCGGGTGAGCATGGGAACAGCGACGGTCGCCCGCACCCGGGGGGATGGGTGCGGGCGACCGTTCGAGAGCCCGATGGGCCCGGTCGCCGGCGGTGCGACGAGCCCGGGGCTCATTCGGCGCATCGATGACAGTCGATGCGCTATATGCCGTTCGGGCCCGTCGACCGGCAGGGATGACGGGCCCGAACCGCAGGCTGCGGGATCAGGCCGGGTTCGGGAACCCCTGCGCCCGGTCAGCGAACTCCGGTCGCCCGATCAACTCGGCGTAGAGCCCGGAGCGGTCACCGGTCGAACGCAGATCCGCGATGCCGTCGGTGCGCTCGACGGCCTCGGGGGCCCGGTCGAGGATCTCGTCGTAGGAGTCGGTGACGAGGACCCCCAGGGGTTCGTTCAGGTTGGCCAAGGTCAGGATCAGAGCCCGACGAGACGAGCCGGTGGCCAGCTTGCCGGTCCAGTAGTCCAAGCCCCCCTGATCCGGGCTGCGACTGAGAAGCCGTTCGTAGACGCGGGTCACGAACCCGACGTTGGTCCCACCGGACAGGTCCCAGAACTCACCCGACGCCCCCAGATCAGCCAGGAGATGGTCATAACGACCGTGACGCTGAAGACGGCTCGTCCAGAACGCTCGACCCGCCGCATCAGCAGAGCGTCCCAACATCGTCTGGTAGGCGTCGTCCACGACCCGCCCGACGGCCTCAGTCGTGCGGGCGATGGTCCGAGCGAAGGCCTCGGCCGAGAGGCCTCCTTGGAGGCGGCTGACCCAGTAGTCGAACCCGGCCAGATCCGGACACCGCCCCAACAGCTCCAGGTACACGAGCCGGACGGTGGCGCCGTGTCCTTCCTCGGCGAACTCACGACACTCGACATGAACGACCTCGAGCTCCACGGTGTTCGACGCCAGGGCCGGAGCCAAGATCCCCCCGGACCACACCGCCGTGAGAGAACGAGTGCCGGCGGGGAGATCGGTGACCACCGTGGAGGCCAGTCCGTCGACGACGGGCACGACGCCGATGGTCGTGGCCCCGTCGCGGAACTCGACCTGACCCGTGGTGTAGGGCTCCACCTCAGAGGACAGCATGACGGGGTCGCCCTCCCACACCGACCCAGCAGGATCAACGGTGAGGGTGTGACCCGACAACGTCACCGATCCGAACGTCACCGGATCCCCGAGCGGGGTGCAGGTGATGGGGATGGTGAGGTTGGAGGTGTTGGTGCCGGTGAGCTTGATCTCATCGAGCGTGATCGGCACCAGAGCCCCCGGCGCCCCGTTCAACGTCGCGGCGCCCGTCGGCGAGGTGAGAGTGATGATCTCATCTACCGGCAACGTCGACGGTGAGGTGTTCAAACGGTTGCCGTTCTCACGCGTGATCCCCGCTGCGGTGCCCGTGCCACCCGGCCCGAACCCAACATCCACGCTTAACGTGGGACCCACCGCCCGAGAACCGTTCGCCGGGGCCAACGCGCTCCGGCTGTTGTTCTGCGACGGGACGTCGCGGCTGAACAGCAGACGGAGGCTCAGGCCCGAGAGCGGGAGACTGGATCCGGCGGGGCGCACCGAGGGCAACGGGTTCGAGAGCTGGGCTTCGACGAAGGCCCGGTAGCGGGTGTTGGTGGTCGAGGGTGAGAGGCAGTCATAGAGCACCCCGGTCGTTTCGATCACCGTGATAGTGGTCGTGTTCTGCGAGGGCAGGAACACCGGGTCACCCAGGTAGCGCACCGTGACCTGATGCGCCCCCAACGCGATCCTCGGCGGCAGGTCAAAGCTCACCTCCGCCACACCAGCGGCAACCAAGGGCACCTGGTCCACCGGCGGGGCTGTCGGCGCCACGTTCCCGAGGATGATGCGCCGCACGGGGATGTGCTGGCCGTCCAACAACACCTCGACCGAACCCGTCGGCCGCCTGTTCCCCACGGTCGGGCCGACGTTCAGGCCGGGAAGGGAGACGGTGCCTCCCTGGCGCACCTTGTAAGGAGAGACCGGGCCCCCGCTGAAGGCGGGGCCAAAGGAGACAGTGCTGGCCCGGCGGGTGGTCTCGATCACCGTGATCGTCCCCGACGCC
>CAZXRA010000104.1:0-4654 GCA_964643485.1 uncultured Iamiaceae bacterium
TCGCTGCTGCCCCTGGCCATCGGCGCCCTGTCGGTGGTCGGCACCTTCGTCGTCCTGCGCGGGCTGGCCGAGGTGACCGAGGTGTCCATCTTCGCCCTCAACCTCACCACGGCCATGGGCCTGGGGTTGGCCATCGACTACAGCCTCTTCATCGTCTCCCGCTACCGGGAGGAGGTGACCGCCGGCCACGAGCCCCACGCCGCCGTGGTCCGCACCGTGCGGACGGCCGGCCGCACCGTGGCCTTCAGCGCCCTCACCGTGGCCGCCTCGCTGTGTGCCCTGCTGGTGTTCCCCCAGGCCTTCCTCCGCTCCTTCGCCTACGCCGGCGTCGCCGTGGCCGCCCTGGCCGGCTTCTTCGCCGTGGTCGTCCTGCCCGCCCTGCTCGCTGCCCTCGGCCCTCGGGTCGACGCCCTGTCCTTCCGCCACCGCCCGCCCCGGCCCGTGGGCGAGGGGGTGTGGCACCGGGTGGCCACCGTGGTCATGCGGCGCCCCATCCCGGTCGTCACCGTCGTGGTGGTGGCCCTGGTGCTGGTGGGCAGCCCCTTCCGCCACATCGACCTGGGGCGCCCCGACGATCGGGTGCTGCCCCCCAGCGCCGAGAGCCGCCAGGTGTCTGACGTGCTGCGGGACGACTACTCCTCGCAGGAGGCGGGGGCCTTGTCGGTCGTCGCCTCCGACACCTCGGCCGCCGGCACCGGGACGGCCCGCGACGAGGCCGTCGCCGCCTACGCCGCGTCCCTCTCCCGGCTCGACGGGGTGGGCCGGGTCGATGCCGTCACCGGTGTCTACATCGACGGCCAGGAGATCCCCGTCGGCCCCGAGCTCACCCAGCGCTTCGCGGCCGAGGGGGCCACGTGGCTGTCCGTGGTGCCCGACATCGAGCCCGTCTCCGCCGCCGGCGAAAGGCTGGTCGAGCAGATCCGTGGCCTCGACGCCCCCTTCGCCGTGCAGGTGACGGGTGCTCCTGCCCACCTCGTCGACAGCAAGGCCACGCTGTTCGACCGGCTGCCCCTCGCCCTCGGCATCGTCGCCCTCATCACCTTCGTGCTGCTGTTCCTCATGTTCGGGAGCGTGGTCGTGCCCCTCAAGGCGCTGCTCCTGAACCTGCTGAGCCTCAGCGCCACCTTCGGCGCCATGGTGTGGGTGTTCCAGGACGGCCACCTGTCGGACCTGCTGGGCTTCACCGCCACCGGCACCATCGACGCCACCACGCCGGTGCTCATGTTCTGCATCGCCTTCGGCCTCTCGATGGACTACGAGGTCTTCCTCCTGTCCCGCATCAAGGAGGAGCACGACGCCGGGCGTGACAACATCTCGGCCGTGGCCGTGGGACTGGAGCGCACCGGCCGCATCGTCACCGCCGCCGCCCTCCTGATCGCCGTCATCTTCACCGCCTTCGCCACCTCCCAGGTCAGCTTCATCAAGCTCTTCGGCGTCGGCCTCACCCTGGCCGTCCTCATGGACGCCTTCGTGATCCGGGGCACCCTCGTCCCCGCCTTCATGCGCCTGGCCGGGGAGGCGAACTGGTGGGCGCCCCGCGGGCTGCGACGGGTGCACGACCGCTTCGGCATCAGCGAGAACGTGGAGCTCGATGCACCCGACGGGGAGGCCTCCGGCCGGTCATCGGCCGAGTCGGGGCATGCCGACGCCGGGGAGCGCGTCCCCGTGGGCAGCCGATGAGCCCGGCGGCGCGGGCCCGGTCCCGCCGGGGGGAGGGGGAGCGCCTGCGAGAGGAGATCCTCGTCGCCACCGAAGGCCTGCTCATGGCGACGGGGTCCGAGGATGCCGTGTCCATCCGGGCCGTGGCCGATGCCGTGGGGGTCACGCCGCCGTCGATCTACCGGCACTTCGCCGACAAGGACATGCTCCTGCTGGAAGTGTGCCGCCACAGCTTCACCCGGTTCGACGCCGCCCTGGCCGAGGCCCTGGGGGAGGAGGCCGATCCCCGGCAGGCCATGCTCACGCTGGGCCGGGCCTACATCGGCTACGCCGTCGACAACCCCGAGCACTACCGCCTGCTCTTCATGGCCCGCTACGAGCTGTCGGCCCAGGAGTACGCAGAGGAGATGGTCACCGAGGGCCACGCCTTCCACCTCCTGCTGCGGGTGACCCAGCAGCTCATCGACACCGGCACCCTCCTCCCGCAGGTGGCCGAGCGGGGAGCCCTGCACGTGGGGATCCTCTTCTGGGCCACGGTGCACGGCCTGGCGTCGCTGTTCATCTCCAAGCCCGGCCTGCCCTGGCCCGATCGCGACGTCCTGGTCGACGACCTCCTCGGTGGCGCCCTCCGCGGCCTCAGTCGGGAGGCGTGAGACTGGCCAGGCGGCGGGCCGCGGCCTCGACCAGCTCCGGGGGCAGGGCGATCTCCACCACCCGGCGGGGAGAGGTGACGGTGATGATCTCGGCCTCGCCGCCGTGGAAGGCCTCGGCCTTGTAGCGGACGTCCCGGACGGCCACCTCCAACGGGGGGGCCAGGGCCACGGGCGCCTCGCCCCGGCGGGTCACCAGGGCGACCTGATGGGGGTCGTCAGCCACGAAGTCGGCCGTCTCCCCCTCGGGCCCGGGGAGGCGGAGCCGGCCGTCGATCCACTCGCCCCAGCCCCGGGCCGTGGTCCGCCGGGCCCGGCAGGGGAGCTCCACAGGGCGGCCGGCGACCAGGTCGGCGCGACGCGACTGGGCCTGGCGACGGGAGCGACGGGAGGGGAAGAGGGGCACGCGTGGGATCCGGGGAGGGGGAAAACGACTGCGGCCCCGGGCACGCCCGGGGCCGCAGGGGAAGAGGGTGGCCTCAGCGGTTCTGCAGGGCCTCGATGAGCTTGGGCAGCACCTTGTGGACGTCGCCCACGATGCCCAGGTCGGCGACCCCGAAGATGGGGGCCTCCTCGTCCTTGTTGATGGCGATGATGTTCTTGGCGCCCTTCATGCCCACCATGTGCTGGGTGGCGCCCGAGATGCCGGCGGCGATGTAGACGGTGGGCTTCACGACCTTGCCCGTCTGGCCCACCTGGTAGGCGTAGGGCACCCAGCCGGCGTCGACGATGGCCCGCGACGCGCCGGGGGCGCCCTTGAGCAGCTTGGCCAGGGTCTCGATCATGTCGAACTTGTCGGACTCGCCCAGGCCCCGCCCGCCGGCGACGACGATGGCCGCCTCGTCCAGCTTCGGGCCCGAGGTCTCCTCGACGTGGCGGTCGAGCACCTTGGCCGCCCCGGCGGCGCCGGGATCGGCGGTGGCCAGGGTGGCCACCTCGGCGGCGCCGCCCCCGGTCTCCTCGGCCACGAACGACTTCGGGCGGAAGAGGGCCAGGGCGGGGCTGCCCGCCTTGAACCGGGTCCTGACGATCTGCGTGCCCCCGAAGATGGGGGTGGAGACGGCGAGGGCATCGCCGTCCAGCTCCACGTCGGTGTTGTTGCTGATCACCGGCTTGTCGAGGGCCACGGACAGGCGGGCGGCGATGTCGCGCCCGTCGTAGGTGGTGCCGAAGAAGACGGCGTCGGGGGCGTCGCCGCCCTGGATGGCTGCGGCCAGGGCCGCGGCCACGTGGACGCCCTGGAGGACGCCGCCGAGGTCGCCGGTGGCGAGGACCTTGGTGGCGCCGTGGGCGCCGAGGATCTCGGCCAGGCCGTCGGCCGAGCCGCCGACGACGGCCTCGACGGTGTCGGCCAGGGTGCGGGCCTTGGCCAGGATCTCGAGGGTGATGGGAGCCACCGCCCCCTCGTTCACCTCGACGTGGACCCAGATCTTGGAGAGTGCCATGTGCCTGTTCCTTCCGTCCCTCAGATGACCTTGAGCCCGTCGAGGAACTCGACGATCTTCTGGTGGGCGTCGCCCTCGTCGACGATCTTCTCGCCGGCCTCGCGCTCGGGGGCGGCGGTGACGTCGACGATCTCCTGGCCGGCACCGGACCAGCCCACGATCTCGGGGTCGATGCCCAGGTCGGCGACGGTGACGGTGTCGAGGGGCTTGGACTTGGCCGCCATGATCCCCTTGAAGGAGGGGTAGCGGGGCTCGACCACGCCGGCCGTCACCGAGACCAGGGCGGGGAGGGGCGATTCGACCTCGTCGTAGCCGGCCTCGGTCTGGCGCTGCACCTTCAGGGTGCCGTTCGCCACGTCGACCGACTTGGCGAAGCCCACCGACGGCAGGCCCAGGAGGGCGGCGATCTGCTCGGGCACCACGCCGGTGTAGCCGTCGGACGACTCCACGCCCGCCAGCACCAGGTCGTACTCGCCGGCCTTGCCGATGGCGGCGGCCAGCACCTTGGCGGTGTCGAGGGCGCCGGCCCCGGCCAGGGTGTCGTCGCTCACCAGGACGGCCTTGGCCGCGCCCATGGCGAGGGCCTGGCGGAGGCCGGAGACCTCGCCGTTGGGGGCCATGGAGACGAGGGTGACCTCGCCCGCCCCGGCCTTGTCGACGAGCTGCAGCGCCATCTCCACGCCGTAGGTATCAGACTCGTCGAGGATGAGCTTCCCGTCCCGCTTGAGGGTGTGATCCGGGTCGAGTGCACCGGGATCAGCGGGGTCCGGGATCTGCTTGACACAGACGACCACGTTCATGGCGTGCGAGTCTGGCGGCTGGTGGACGACGGGCCAAATCCACCCGTGGGGGCGGCGAGGCGGGGGGCGACGACGGTCAGACGTGGGCTTCGAGCTGGTC
>CAZXRA010000105.1:0-19642 GCA_964643485.1 uncultured Iamiaceae bacterium
GCCGCCGCCCACATCCCCGAGCAGATCGAGTTGATCGAGTTGCTCGAGCGCGCCGGCCACACCTACGTGATCGACGATGGCGTCTACTTCGATGTCACGACCTTTCCCGCTTACGTAGATTTCGCCGGCCTTGATCTCGAGGACCAGGACACGAGCGGTCGCGTGGGCAACATCGCCGACAAGCGCAACCCGGCCGACTTCGCCCTGTGGAAGTTCTCTCCCGAGGGCCAGCGTCGCCAACAGGAGTGGGACTCGCCGTGGGGGCGCGGTTTCCCCGGCTGGCACATCGAGTGCTCGGCCATGGCCACCAAGTACCTCGGCACGCAGTTCGACATCCACACCGGCGGCATCGACCACGTGCGGGTGCACCACACCAACGAGGTGGCCCAGAGCGAATGCGCCCTGGGCGTCCACCCCTGGGTGGGGACGTGGCTCCACAACGAGTTCCTCGACCTGGGCGGCGAGAAGATCTCCAAGTCGAAGGGCCACGTCCTCGTCGTCGACTCGCTGGTGGAGCGGGGCATCGAGCCCCTCGCCTACCGCTACTTCTTCCTGCAGGCCCACTACCGCCAGAAGCAGGCCTTCTCCTTCGAGGCGGTCGAGGCGGCGGGCACGGCGCTGCGGCGCCTGGTGGGCCACGCCGTGGCGGCCCGGGAGGCGGGTGGGGAGCCCGACCCGGCCCGGGTGGAGCCCCACCGCCGCCGCTTCTGGTCGGCCCTGGCCGACGACCTCAACGCCCCGCAGGCCCTGGCCGCGGTGTGGGACGCGGTGCGCTCCGACGAGCTCACCCCGGCCGACCGGTGGGCCTTTCTGGCCGACGCCGACCGAGCCCTGGGCTTCGGGCTGGCCGACGTGAAGGCCCCCGATGCCGACGCCACCGGCAGCGATCCCCGCATCGACGCCCTGGTGGCCGAGCGGACCGCGGCCCGGGCGGCCAGGGACTTCGCCACCTCGGACCGGATCCGCGACGAGCTGGCGGCCGAAGGCGTCGAGGTGGTCGACACCCCGACGGGCTCCACCTGGCGCCGCCGCTGAGCGGGACGCCGCGTGGGGGGTCCTACGGAATCAGCCCACCGCCGGGGCAGAGGACGGGAAGGAGCTGGCACACCGGGTTGCCGGGCGGGGGTGGCGGCGCCGGGGACGTGGTCGGCGGGGTCGCCGGCTGAGGGTCGGTCACCGGCGGGGCCGTGGGCAGCTCGGGCGTCGTGGGAATGGGCGTCGTGGGCTCCGGGGCGGAGCCACCGTCGTCGCTCCCCCCCGACCCGTCTCCGGAGCCTCCCCCTGAGGGCCCGGAGGGATCGGGGGTGGGCGCTCCACCGGCGCTGGGGGCACCGCTGCCTCCCGAGGGAGAGGCATGACCGGGAGACGCGGTGCCCGACGGGGGAGCCCCGCCGGTGGAGCTGCCCAGGACGATGGTCGATCCGTCGGCCGACGAGCCGCCGGAGCCGGATCGAGGAGAGTCGGAGCCGTCGGCTCCGCGGCTGCGGGCGAAGCGGGGGGCTCCGCCGGAGGATCCGCCCACCGAGCCCTCTCCCCCCTCCGGCCCGGCGGGGACGCCGGACCGGGAGATCTCGGTGGACGGGATCAGGACGGCCGGCTCCTCGAGGAGGCGGCCGTTCTCATCGGTGGCCGGTGCCCCGGCGGCGACGGGGGTGTCGCTCGGGGCCGGTGACGACCCGCCGGTGCCGAGCAGGCCACCCACCGCGGCGGTGGTGAGCAGTCCGGCGGCCACGGCCGCGGCAACGCGGGTGCGGGTGGACGCCCCGGTCGTCGATCCGGCGAGGAGAGCCAGGGGGCGGCGATCACGTACGGCGGCGGCCACGCTGTCGACGGCCCGGGTGAGGGCCTCGCCCAGGCGGCCGAGGGGCTCGTCGAGACGGGCGAGGGCGGTGGTGAGAGGGCTCTGGCTGGGGAAGGCCAGCCCGTCGCCGTGCCAGTCCTGGTCGACGGCCATGGCGGTCTCCCAGAGCTCGTCCTGGTCGTGGTCGAGCTCGGGATCGGCCAGCGGGGCGAAGATGCTGTCGTCGCGGTCGTCGGACATGGGAGACGAGTTCGACCCCGACCGCCGACCTCCTGCCACGGAGTGTGATGGGATGAACGGGCCGACGACGAGCTGGCACCGTCGTCGGCAGGTGTCCTAGCCTGAGTTACCCAGCGGTAACTTTCCCCGCCGTCGCGCGTCCCCAGCCCGGGAGGGCCTCCGATGTCCGATTTCTCCCTCAACCTCAACGAGGACCAGCTCCAGCTGCAGAAGTGGGTCCACGACTTCGCCGAGTCCGTGGTCCGTCCCGCCGCCGAGGAGTGGGACGAGCGGGAGGAGTTCCCGTGGCCCATCGTCGAGGAGGCGGCCAAGATCGGGCTGTACAGCTTCGACTTCATGGCTCAGGCCATGATGGGCGACCCCACCGGCCTCACCATCCCCGTCGTGCTCGAGGAGCTGTTCTGGGGTGACGCCGGGATCGGGCTCGCCATCTTCGGCTCGGGCTTGGCCGCCGCTGGCATCGCCGGCAACGGCACCCCCGAGCAGATGATCGAGTGGGTGCCCCAGTGCTACGGCACGCCCGACAAGATCGCCCTCGGCGCCTTCTGCGTGTCGGAGCCCGACGCTGGTTCCGACGTGTCGTCGCTGCGCACCCGGGCCGTCTACGACGAGGCCAAGGACGAGTGGGTGCTCAACGGCACCAAGGCGTGGATCACCAACGGCGGCATCGCCGACGTCCACGTCGTGGTGGCCGCGGTCGACCCCGAGCTGAAGGGCCGGGGCCAGGCCAGCTTCATCGTCCCGCCCAACACCCCGGGCCTGAGCCAGGGGCAGAAGTACAAGAAGCTGGGCATCAAGGCCAGCCACACCGCCGAGGTCGTCCTCGACGAGGTGCGGGTGCCGGGCTCCTGCCTGCTGGGGGGCAAGGAGAAGCTCGACGAGAAGCTGGCCCGGGCCCGCGAGGCCCTGGCCAACCCCCAGGCCGCCACCTCGGGCAAGCAGCCGGCCATGGCCACCTTCGAGGCCACCCGGCCCGCCGTGGGCGCCCAGGCCATCGGCATCGCCCGGGCCGCCTACGAGTACGCCCTGCAGTACGCCAAGGAGCGCAAGGCCTTCGGCCGGGCCATCATCGAGAACCAGTCGATCGCCTTCATGCTCGCCGACATGATCACCGAGATCGACGCCGCCCGGCTCCTGGTGTGGCGGGCGGCCTGGCTCTCCCGCAACGGCCAGTACGTCAACGCCGAGGGCAGCCAGTCGAAGCTCAAGGCCGGCCGGGTCGCGGTGTGGTCCACCGAGCGGGCCATCCAGATCCTGGGTGGCTACGGCTACGTCCGCGAGTACCCGGTGGAGCGCTGGCACCGCGACGCCAAGATCTACGACATCTTCGAGGGCACCGAGCAGATCCAGCAGCTCGTCATCGCCCGAGCCATCTCCGGTCTGCGGATCGAGTAGGCGCCGGAGTCGATCGCTCGATGTTCGTCTTCGGGTGTGGCGCTCCGGTTCGTCCACCTGACACGGCGGCACGAGCGACGATCTAGGTTCGTCGGCCATGGGTGGTGCCCACGACCGGGACGCGGCTCTGACGCGGAGCATCGAGAACGCAACGCGAGATCTCGTCCTGATGCGGGACGAGATCCTCCGCATAGCGGAGTCGTTGCCGCGGAGGGCCCGAACGACGCGCCCGCACCTCGAATCCGTCGCGCTGCGACTCGACGCGGTCGTGCAAGGCCTTTCTCAGGAGTTGATGCTGGGGCCTGACGTCCCTTCTGTGAGGTCGTATGTGCGATTGGCGCGGCGCGCGCTGGCCTTGACGGCGGCGGCGGCGCTGGCTGTCGGCGGAGGCGTGGGCGAGGGCGCCGGTTCGCAGGCGTATGACGAGATCCGAGGTCGATCCGACGCATGCGAGGTGGCTCTCGCCTTGGTCGAACGAGACGCGAGCGAGCTCGAGCAGCAGGCCGTCGGTACCTCTCGCGCCGATGATGCAGGGTCGGGAGGGCCAGGAGCGGAGACCGGAGAGGGGTTCTCGGGCAAGGCGGCCGCCGAGATCGTGGGCATCACCTACCGACAGCTCGACTACTGGGCTCGAACGGATCTCGTCCGCCCCGAGCTCGCTGCGGCCTCCCCGGGCGGGTCACGTCGCCGGTACAGCTATAGGAACCTGTTGGAGCTGAAGCTGATCAAGACCCTTCTCGACGCGGGGATCAAGCTCGAGTCCGTTCGCGCATCCTTCGACCACTTGCGGTCGCTCGATCTCGACCTGTCGTCTGCTCGGCTCATCATCGCCGGCAACTCCATCGTGGTGGCGCAGGACGACGGAGAGATGATCGAGATCGTCAACGGCCTTCACGGGCAAGGAGTGTTGAACCTCAACCTCGTGACGCTGGACGGCCTGCGGAGCGATCTCGACGCAGCGATGTTCGAGAACGACCCCCCTTCTGATGGCGCCTAGCTCGTCATCCCGTGCGCCTGCGGTGATGTGGACGTGACGGGACCCTTCGTCGGATGAGCCCGGCCCACGATCGCGATCGCAGGGTCCTGCCGGCCTGGAGCCTGGCCGCGTTGGCCGTCTTCGCCCTGCTCGTCGTGGCAGCCGCGGCCGTCGTCCTGCGGCCCGATGACGAGTCCGCGGCCGAGCGAGCGGGAGGCAGTGCCCCCTCGTCAGCCCCGGCCGATGAGCCGACCGTCCCCATGGGATCGAGCCCAACGAGTCCGGCTCCGCCCGACACGGCGTCGACCCCGGCGAGGTGCGCCGGGGCCATCGCCAGCTGGTCCCTCCAGCGGCGGCTAGCGCTGCTGGTGGTGGTCGGCGTCGACCCCTCGGACCCGGAGGAGGCCACCTCCCTGGTCGAGGAGCACCACGTCGGCGGAGTGTTCGTGGGGGGCAACGACACCGGCTTGCTCACCAGCGGAGCCCTGGTCGAGCTGCGGGCCGCCTCGCCTGCGGGCCTGCTGGTGGCGGTGGACGAGGAGGGCGGCCGGGTCCAGCGCATCGAGGGCATCGATGGCGACGTCCCGTCGGCCCGGGAGATGGCCGCGACCATGAGCGTCGACGAGGTGCGGGCCCTGGCCGAGCGGAGGGGCCGGGTGATGCGCGAGCACGGCGTCACCATCGATCTGGCGCCCGTCGTGGACGTCTCCGACCAACCCGACGGCACGGTCATCGGCGACCGGTCGTGGTCGGACGACCCCGAGGCGGTGGCGGACTACGCCGGGGCCTACGCCGACGGGCTCCGAGCCGCCGGGGTGGTGCCGGTGCTCAAGCACTTCCCGGGCCACGGGGCGGCGTCGGGCGACACCCACGAGGGGGCGGCCAGCACGCCCGCGCTCGACGCGTTGCGGGGGCGGGACCTGCTGCCCTACGAGCGGTTGCTGCCCCGGTTGGGGACGGGGACGGCGGTGATGCTGGGCCACCTCGACGTGCCGGGCCTCACCGAGCCCGACACGCCGGCGTCGCTCAGCCCGGCCACGGTCGCCCTCCTGCGAGGGGAGTACGGCTTCGCTGGGGTGGTGATGACCGACGACCTGGCCCAGATGGCGTCCATCACCTCCCGTCTCGATCCCGAGGAGGCGGTGGTGCGGGCCCTGGCCGCCGGCGTCGACGTGGCCCTGCTGTCCGGGGCCGACGTTCCGGCTCTCCTCGACCGGCTGGAAGACGCTGTCGCTGACGGCACCCTCACCGAGGCGCGCATCGACGCGTCGGTGGCCCGGGTCCTCGCTCTCCAGGGCCTCGATCCCTGCTCGATCGCGCTCTGACCGGGCCCCGCCCCTGCACTGCGGACGGGTTCCGCTCGTCGGGCACGAGCATCACCCAACGTGCGCTGTGGGGCATCGGTAGGGTCGACGACATGGAGCAACGGGTCAGCCTCGTCACCTTGGGCGTCACCGACCTCCGGCGCTCGCTCGCCTTCTACGAGCGACTCGGGTGGCAAGGCCAGGTGGTGCAGGAGACGGCCTTCTTCCAGGCCGGGGGGCTGGCCGTCGTCCTGTGGGGGCGGGCGGAGCTGGCCGCCGACAGCGGCATCGACGACGAGGGCGCCAGCACGTTCAGCGGCATCGCCCTGGCCCACAACGTTCGCTCCCGCGAGGAGGTCGACCAGGTGATCGCAGTCGCCCGCGAGGCCGGGGCGGCAATCACGAGGGAGCCGGCTGCCACCTTCTACGGCGGCTACGCCGCTGTCTTCCGTGACCCCGACGGCCATGCGTGGGAGATCGCCCACAACCCCGGCTTCACCCTGGAAGCCGACGGCTCGCTCACGCTGCCCGACTTCGGGGACGCCGCCGCCGACCCGACGGGATGACGGGAGGCCCCTGATCCTCGTGACGTAGCGTGACGCCATGACAGGGGAGGGGGCAGGGGTGCGGCTCACGAGCTTCTCACACGGTGCCGGCTGTGCCTGCAAGCTCTCCCCGGCCGACCTCGACGAGGTGCTGCGGGGGGCGTCGTTCCTCGGAGGCGCGACGCCGGCCGACCTCCTCGTCGGGCCGGACATGAGCGACGATGCCGCCGTCTACCGCCTCGACGACGAGACCGCCCTCGTCGTCACCACCGACTTCTTCACTCCGATCGTCGACGACGCCCGCGACTGGGGCCGGATCGCCGCTGTCAATGCCCTGTCCGACGTCTACGCCATGGGCGGCCGTCCCCTCGTCGCCCTGAACCTGGTGGCCTGGCCCCGGGAGGTGCTCCCCTTCTCGCTGCTGGGCGAGGTGCTGGAGGGGGCGGCGAGCGCGGTGGCCGAGGCCGGCTGCGTGATCGGCGGTGGGCACTCCATCGACGACGCCGAGCCCAAGTTCGGCCTGGCCGTCGTGGGCACCGTCCACCCCGACCGGATCCTCACCAACCGGGGCGCCCGCCCCGGCGACGACCTGGTACTCACCAAGCCCCTCGGCATCGGGGCTGTCACCACGGCGCTGAAGCGCGACCTGGCCCAGCCCCACCACGTCGCCGCGGCGGTGGCCGCCATGACCACCCTCAACGCCGGTGCCGCGGCGGCGGTGCGGCAGGTGGGCATCGGGCCGGATGGCGTCCACGCCGGGACCGACGTCACCGGCTTCGGGCTGCTCGGCCACCTGCGGGAGGTGGTGGTCGCCTCCGGGGTCGGAGCCGATGTCGACGCGTCGGCGGTTCCCGTCCTCGACGGCGCCCTCGATCTGATCGAGGCGGGGGCAGTGGCCGGTGGGACGCAGCGCAACCACGACTGGGTCGCTCCTGACGTCGACTGGGGGGTGGCGCCGCTCCCGGTGCAGCACCTGCTGGCCGACGCGCAGACATCGGGCGGCCTCCTCCTGGCCTGCGCCCCCGACGCCACCCCGGCCCTCCTGGCCGCTCTGGGTGAGCAGAGCACGCCGGCCGCCCACGTCGTGGGCCGGGTCGTCGACGACCGGAGGCTCCGGCTCCGCATCACCTGAGGACCCATGTCGGCCCGCATCTCTCCCGTCGGGACGGCGGGCCGCGTCGTCACCCCAGGTCGGGGGCGGGGAGGATGCGCTCGTCGTCGGCGTCGGCCTCGTTGCGGGTGTGGGCGACCCACGTGGCGATGGCGACGCCGACCACGGCCATGCCGAGGAGCTGGACGGGGCCCAGGGGTTGGTCGAAGAAGATGGCGGCCCCGGTGGCGGTGGCCACCACCTCGACGAGGAGGATGGACGAGGAGGCGGCCACCGAGACGTGGCGCTGGGCCGCGGAGAACAGCACGTGGCCGGTGCCGCCGACGGCAACGATGCCGGCGATCGACCACCAGGCCACGGCGGGCGGGAAGGACCGCACCCCGTGGGTCACGAGCACGACGGGGAGGATGGCGGCGGCGGCCACCCACAGCATCGCCGCCTGGTAGTGGAGGGCATCCATGTGGGCGCGGGCCCGCTTGGTGCCGAGGACGTACAGCACGTTGGCGGCGATGCCGCAGGCGGCCATGAGGTCGCCCCGGAGGCTCCAGGTGCCGGACTGGGTGGACGACCCGGCGACCACGACGACGGTTCCCAGGGTGGCGAGGGCGGTGGCGGCCCACAGGCGAGAGCCGAGCCGGCCGGAGAAGCGGTGGGCGACGGCGCCGAGGGCCAGCGGCTGGAGGGCGGCGATGACACTGGCTGAGACCAGGGTCGTGGTCTTGTAAGCGACGAACAGGAAGACGACGGAGAGCCCGAAACCGAGGCCGCCGGGGGCGGCCCGCCACAGGTCGTGGCGGTCGATCCTGATCCCGCGCCATCGCAGCACGGCCTGGTACACCACGGCCCCGAGCAGGCAGCGCCACAGGGCGAGCGGGGGCCCGGAGAGCGGCGCGGCCCGGATGATCATGCTGGCCCCGGCCCACAGCACCCCGGCGGCGAGCAGGAGGAGGGCGGGCCCGCGGATCGCCCGGCGCACCACTTCCCCTCGACCCACGTCGCGACCCTAGGGGGGTGAGGACGAGACGAGCATGTCGGAGACGGCTTCTCCATCGGCTCACGCCGCGACGTGGGGTCGATGCCTTGCCCCGACCCCACGCGCGTATCGAGACTGCGGGCCATGGCCACCGTGGAGACCCTGGGGCGGTTGGTGCCGGGCCCGGCATCGGTCGGCGTCGACTGCCTGCCCGCCAACAACAACCTCGACCTGGTCCGGGTCGACGGTCGCCTCTGGCTGGCGTGGCGGACGGCCCCCACCCACTTCGCCTCGGCCCGGGTCCGGTTGGAGGTGGCGTCGGCCCCCGGGATCGACGGGCCGTGGCGGCACGAGGCGACGATCGCCCTCGGGACCGACCTGCGGGAGCCGCGCTGGGTGGATGCGGACGGCGGGCTCCAGCTCTGGTTCATGGAGCTGGGCACCGACCCGAAGCGCTTCCAGCCCCGGGGTGTCCACCGGGTGGTGCGGGGCGAGGCCGGCTTCGGTGACCCGGAGCGGATGCTCGATGCCGACACCGTGCCGTGGCGCATCCGCCGCCTCCGGGGCCGGTGGGCCCTCATCGGGTACCGGGGCGGGGAGAAGATGTACAGCGCCCTCCCGGCCGATCCCACGGTGGAGGTGCACGGGAGCGACGACCTGGAGGCCTGGGACCCGCCCGTCGACCTGCACCAGGGCGGCACCGAGTGCGAGCTGGTGGAGCTGCCCGACGGTCGCCTCCTCGGGCTGACCCGCAACGAGGGCCCGTCCCGGCGGGGGAGCGACCTGCTCGTCGGCTCGTCGCTGGCCGACCTGGCCGTGACGCCGATCGCCCGCAAGCTCGACTCGCCCCACCTGTTCCTGTGGGCCGGCGTCCCCCATGTCCTGGCCCGTCGCCAGGTCGCCTTCGGGGGGCGCTACGACCTCGTCCCCCGGTGGACGCCGGGGAGCGTCGCCATCCGGATCGACCAGCTCGTCTGGTGGCTCACCCGCAAGCGCAGCACCCTGTACCGGGTCGACGTTGACGGCCCCGGGGTCACGCCCGTGGTCGACCTCCCGTCCCGGGGTGACACCGCCTTCGCCGCCGTGCTCCCCGAGGACGACGGCACCTTGCTCGTCGCCGACTACACCTCGCCCGAGGCCGGGGGCGACGTCATGTGGATGCGGGGCCAGCGCCGTCCCACCGAGATCCACCTCCACCGCATCCGCCCCTGAGAGGGCGAGGGCACAAAAGGCGACCTGACTGGTCAGCTTTGCGGGGATCGCGGTAGCGTCGCCGGATGGGCGCGACCGTCACGGAGATCGATCCGCTGTTCCTGGATCCGGGGGGCGCGGAGCGGCTCGTCGAGTTGTGCCACCGCTTCGGTCGCTACCGCCTCTACGCCGACCGGGAGCGCATCGACATCGACCTGGGGCGGGGCCTCCACCAGCGTCACGACAGCATCCAGCACCTCCTGCGCACCGGGGGGGCGCGGGGTGCGGCGGAGGGGGAGTCGCCCGACGTGCTGGCCGCCCGCACCTCCTACTTCCGCGAGGAGTACGCCTACGGCGCCGAGGAGCTGGCCGCCGGCATCGGGTCGCTCCTCCACCACCCCGGCCTGGTCGATGCCGCCGTCGCCGTCCACGGCCATTCCGTGATCGAGCCGGCCATCGCCTTCGCCAACATCATGCTCCCGGGCCAGGAGCTGGCCGTCCACACCGACGTGCCCGAGTTCCGGGGGGTCAACCGCAAGGTGCTGCCCCAGTGGCTGCTGGTGGTGATGCTCCACTCCGGTCTCTTCGAGCGGTGGCGCCTGCGCATCGCCACCGGCATCGCCTGGTTCCAGGACTCCGACGACGGGGCCCTGCGCTACTGGCCCGATGGGCCCGATGGCGATCCCGTCGTCCACCGGGTGCGGGCCGACACCGCTCTGGTGCTCGACACCGACTCCGTCTTCCACGGCGTCGACCCCGTCGCCCCTGGCGTCACCCCGCCGACGGGCATCACCGGCAGCACCCTCCGGGCCGAGGCCGACGGGCGCTGGACCCTCACCGACTCGGCCGACGTGGTCGTGGCTCGCTACGCCTGGGAGCAGCTCCGGTTCTCGGTGTCGTGGAAGGCGTATTGCTTCGCCGACGAGGCGGAGCGCGACCTGTGGCGCAGCCACGGCGACGACCTCACCGGCGAGCAGGTGGTGCAGTCCCTGGTCGACGACCTCGTGGCCCAGGGCATCGCGGCGCCGGACGTCGCCGTCGACCGCGCCCTCGGCCTCCTCATGATCGATACCTACATCCGCTATCCCCAGCGGGGCCTGTCAGCGGCCTGACCGGCGGGTCGGGCCCTTCCGTGGCCGGGGCCGGGAGGAGTTCTCGCCCCCCTTTGGCCTGTCGTGAAAGGCATCACTAGATTCGGCCGCCGTGTCGGACTTCCTCCGCTCCTACCTGACGGTCGCCGCCTTCGGTGGCCTCGCTGTCGCCCTGGTGGGGGCCGTCCTGGGCCTCGGGTCGTTCATCCGCCCCCACCGGCCCCGGCCCGAGAAGCTGCTCACCTACGAGAGCGGTGTCGACCCGGTGGGCGACGGGTGGACCCAGGCGGAGATCCGCTACTACATCTTCGCCCTGCTCTTCGTCATGTTCGACGTCGAGGCCGTGTTCATCTTCCCCTGGGCCACCCGGCTCGAGTCCTACGGCGTGTTCGGTCTCGTCGAGATGTCCGTCTTCATCGCGGTGCTGGCCCTCGGCCTGCTCTACGCCTGGCGCAAGAAGGTCCTGCGTTGGATCTGATCCACACTCCTCCTCTGGCCTGCTGATGGGCCTCATCGAGAGCGGCAAGTCACCCAAGCCCCTCACGGCGCTGCTCAACATCTCCCGCAAGTACTCCCTCTGGGCGTACCAGTGGGGGCTGGCGTGCTGCGCCATCGAGATGGGGGCCGCCTTCGCGTCGCCCCGCTTCGACGTCATGCGCCTGGGCGTGATCCCCTTCCCCGCCTCGCCCCGCCAGGCCGACCTGGTGATCGTCTCGGGCACGGTCACCGACAAGATGGCCCCGTCGGTGCGCCGCCTCTACGAGCAGATGCCCGACCCCAAGTACGTGATCTCGATGGGCTCGTGCGCCAACTGCGGCGGCCCGTACTGGGACAGCTACTCCGTCACCAAGGGCGTCGACCAGATCATCCCCGTCGACGTCTACGTGCCCGGCTGCCCCCCCCGGCCCGAGGCCCTGATCGAGGGCATCGTCCTCCTCCAGGAGCGCATCCGCACCGAGGATCCGGCCGAGCGCTGGCGAGGGGAGCCCATCGTTGTCTCCTGACACCGAGGCTCCCGCCGACGCCGCCGAGGAGGCGGAGGTCGAGGCTCCCCGCGACGAGGCGCGGGAGGCCCTGCGCGACCGCTTCGCCACCGAGCTGGGCGATGCCGTCGTCGACAGCCACATCGCCGTGGGCCACACCCTCTGGGTGCGGGTGACGGCCGAGGCCTGGCGCACTGCCGGCCAGGTGGCCCGCGATCACCTGGGCTGCCGCTGGTTCGACTTCCTGTCGGCCATCGACTGGATGCCCTCGCCCTACGGCCGCTACGAGGACGACGGCCTGGCCGCGCCGGGCACCCCGGCTACGGAAGGGCCCTTCGAGACCGGTTACGCCGGCGGCGACACCCGCTTCCAGCTGCTGGCCCACGTGGTGAACCTGGCCGACCGCACCGACATCATGCTCAAGGCCGACATCGGCGACGACATGACCGTGCCCAGCTGGGTGCCCCTCTACGACGGGGCCGACTGGCACGAGCGGGAGGCCTGGGAGATGTTCGGCATCACCTTCGAGGGCCACCCCGGGCTGCGTCACATGTACCTGCCGGCCGACTTCGAGGGCCATCCCCTCCGCAAGGACTTCCCCCTCATCGCCCGCATGGTGAAGCCGTGGCCGGGCATCGTCGACGTCGAGCCCATGCCGGCCGAGGACGACGAAGAGGCCGAGGGCGAGCCCGGCGAGACCGCCGAGGGAGGTGAGGGCGCATGACCGCCGTGACCGATCGCGAGCAGCTCCGCTACATCGCGGCCCAGGCCGCCGACGCCCGGATCAACTTCGAGATCGAGACCGAGGGGATGACCATCAACCTCGGCCCGCAGCACCCGGCCACGCACGGCACGCTGCGCATCGTGGCCAAGCTCGACGCCGAGCAGGTGATCTCGGCCGAGCCCGTCGCCGGCTACATGCACCGGGGCTACGAGAAGATCTCCGAGGTCCGCACCTACCCCCAGGTGACGACACTGATCAACCGGATCGACTGGCTGGGCAGCTTCGCCAACGAGGTGCCGTTCATCCTGGCCGCCGAGCGGCTCATGGACGTCGAGGCCCCGCCCCGGGCCCAGTGGATCCGTACCGCCCTGTTCGAGATGAGCCGCATCGCCAACCTGGTGCTGTTCGCCGGCGACACCGCCCTCCAGATCGGCGGCCAGACGGCGGCGTTCTACGGCTTCCGCGACCGGGAGTACGTCCTCAACCAGATCGAGGCCGTCACCGGCGGGCGCTTCCACCCCAACTTCGACCGCATCGGCGGCCTGAAGGACGACCTGCCCAAGGGCTGGGTGGCCGACACCAAGGTGGCCATGCAGAAGGTCCGCGACTTCTGCGACGAGATCGACGACCTGGTCACCGGCAACGAGATCTTCCAGGCCCGCAACCGGGGCATCGGCGTGATCCCGGCCGACGTGGCCCAGAGCTACGGCCTGTCGGGCCCCAACCTGCGGGGCTCGGGCGTCGACTTCGACCTGCGCCGCGACGCCCCGTGCGGCATGGTGCACCCCGAGCTCGACTGGAAGGTCTACACGCACCCCGACGGCGACTGCTTCAGTCGCTGGTGGGTGCGCATCCAGGAGATCCGCGAGGCCAGCCTCATCGTCGACCAGTGCCTCGACGGGCTGCCCAGCGGCCCGATCATGGCCAAGGTCCCCCGCATCATCAAGGTGCCGGCCGGCGAGGCTTACGTGGAGACCGAGAACCCGCTGGGGGCCATGGGCTACTACGTCGTGTCCAAGGGCGACCTGGGGCCGTTCCGCCTCAAGATCCGCTCGGCCAGCTTCAACAACGTGTCGGTGCTGCCCTGGGTGCTCCGGGGCGTCTACGTGCCCGACATCGTGGCCATCCTGGCCAGCCTCTACTTCATCCTCGGGGACATCGACCGGTGAACGTGAGCGGCACCATCTTCTCCGTCGAGCTGGCCTACTGGCAGCAGACGATCCTGCGCTCGGTCGGCGTGCTGGCCGCCGTGCTGCTGCCCGCGGGCACGATCGTCTACCTGTTCCTGTTCAAGATGATGAGCTTCATGCAGAGCCGGCTGGGCCCCAACGAGGCCGGCCCCTACGGCTCGATGCAGCTCCTCGCCGAGGTGGGGAAGTGGCTCCAGAAGGAGGACATCTTCCCGTCCAAGGCCGACCGCCACCTCTTCGCCATGGCGCCCTACATCGTGGTGGCCTCGGTGCTGCTGGTGTACGTGGCCGTCCCCTTCGGGCCCGACGCCTGGTTCGCCAACCTCGACGCCGGCATCTTCTACGTCCTGGCCGTGTCGTCCATCTCGGCCATCGGCGTGCTGGTGGCCGGTTGGGCGTCGGCCAACAAGTACGCCCTCATCGGTGGCCTGCGGGCCGCCGGGCAGCTCATCGCCTACGAGCTGCCCATGGTCCTCGCCGTGGTGGGCGTGTGCATCCAGGCCGGCAGCCTCAACCTGTTCCACATCGTGCAGGCCCAGGCTGACGGGGCCATCTTCGGCTTCGAGGGCCTGGGCAACCCCTACATCATCACCCAGTTCGTCGGCTTCGCCATCTTCATTGTGGCCACCCAGGCCGAGCTCACACAGCCGCCGTTCGACATGCCGGTGGCCGAGTCGGAGCTGGTCACTGGCTACATGACCGAGTACTCGGGCATCCGGTTCCTGCTGTTCTTCATCGCCGAGTTCGCCTCGGCCGGCGCCTTCGCCATCATCGCCTCCACCCTGTTCCTGGGCGGCTACTACCTGCCGGGCCTCGACATGGACGCCAACTACATGAACGTGGTCGGCCCGCTCGTCCTGCTCGGGAAGATGCTGCTGGTCAGCTTCCTCATCTTCTGGGCCCGCTTCACCTACCCCCGCTTCCGTGAGGACCAGCTCCAGCGCTTCGCCTGGACCGTCCTCATCCCGCTCGCCCTGGTGAACATCTTCGCCACCATGGTCCTGAAGGTGGTGTTCTGATGCCGAAGCCCCGCGTGCCCGGCATGTTCATCGGGCTCAAGGTCACCCTGGTCGAGCTGATGCGCACCCTGTTCCCCAAGCGGGGGATCAAGACGCTGATCCCGGCCCCGTCGCAGGGTGCGGTCACCGTGCAGTACCCCCGCGAGAAGGAGGATCCGGCTCCTCGCTCTCGCGGCGTGATCGCCCTCCACGAGGGCAACTGCACGGCCTGCATGCTCTGCGCCCGGAGCTGCCCCGACTGGTGCATCTACATCGAGGGTCACAAGGAGAAGGCGCCGCCCCGGCGCCCGGGCGGCAAGCCTCGCCAGGTCAACGCCCTCGACCGCTTCGACATCGACTACTCGCTCTGCATGTACTGCGGGATCTGCGTCGAGGTGTGCCCGTTCGAGGCCCTGTTCTGGACCCCGGAGTACGAGTACTCCGAGCCCCGCATCGCCGACCTCCTCCACGACAAGGCCCGCCTGGGTGAGTGGATGGAGACGGTGCCCGCCTTCGAGGCCTACGAGGCCGGGTCGGAGATGAAGGTCAAGAAGGTGCCGCCGACGTGAGCCTCCTCGCCGCCGCCGAGATGGCCCTGCCGGGCACCGATGCGCCGATCAACGTCTCCCAGACGGTCGGCTTCGGCATCATCGCCGTGCTCATGATCGTGGCCGCCCTGCGGGTGGTCACCACTCGCAACGTCGTCCACGCCGCCATGTGGCTGGTGGTGGTGCTGGCCGGCGCCGCCGCCCAGTACATCCTGCTGGCCGCCGAGTTCGTGGCCGTCACCCAGGTGATGGTCTACATCGGCGCCGTCGTGGTGCTGTTCCTGTTCGGCGTGATGCTCACCCGGGCCAAGCTGGGCTTCGACGCGGAGCTCACCCGCAAGAACTGGTACGGCGGGGCTTTCGTGGCCGTGGTGATGCTGGGCGTCCTGTCGTTCAGCCTCATCGACACCTTCCAGGACGCCAAGCTCCCCGAGGAGCGCCAGGCCGGCCTGGTCCTCCCCGCCGCCTCGGCCGACGAGGCCGACGCCGCCGACCCCAACGTGGGGTCGAACACGGCGGCGGTCAGCGACGCCATCTTCTCGGGCTTCCTGGTGCCCTTCGAGGTGGTGTCGGTGCTGCTCACCGCGGCGCTGATCGGGGCCATCGTCATCGCGAGGAAGGAGTAGCGCCGTGCTGCTGAACCAGTTCCTCCTGCTCTCGGCGATCCTCTTCTCGATCGGCGTCTACGGGGTGATCGCCCGCCGCAACGGCGTGGCCGTCCTCATGTCGATCGAGCTGATCCTCAACGCGGTGAACATCAACCTCATCGCCTTCGCCGCCATCCAGGGCACCATCGCCGGCCAGGTCTTCGCCCTGTTCATCATCGCCATCGCCGCCGCCGAGGTGGGCGTGGGCCTGGCCATCGTCCTGGCCATCTACCGCAACCGCAAGAGCGTCGATCTCGACGAGCTCGACGTGATGAAGGGCTGAGTCGCATGCTGTCCCAGGCCTTCGTCATCCCGCTGATCATGGCGGTGTCCTTCCTGGCCATCCTGTCCTTCGGCAAGCGCTTGCCCAAGAAGGGGGCCGAGATCGGCATCGCCGCCGTCGGCATCTGCTTCCTGTTGGCCATCGCCACCGGTGTGGGCTGGGTCCAGCGGGTCAACGACCCGCCTGCCGTCGAGCACGGCACCGAGGAGCCCCACGGCGAGGAGACCGCGGCCGAGGGCGATCACGGCGAGGAGGCTGCGGCCGAGGGCGACCACGCCGAGGACGTCGCTCCGGCCGAGGAGGAGCACGCCGAGGAGGCGGCGGCCGAGGAGGGCGCCGTCGCCGGTGCGGCCGAGGGTGAGCACGCCGAGGAGGCGGCCCCTGCCGCGGAGGAGTCCCACGAGGACGAGGCCGCGGCCGAGACCGAGGGCCACGGCGAGGAGGCGGCCGCCACCGGCGAGCACGCGGCCGAGGGCGAGGAGGAGCACCACGAGGTGCCCCCGGTGATCGAGTCGGTCACCTGGCTCCAGACCGGGGGCCACGAGATCACCGTCGGCACCATGGTCGACGGGCTCACGGCCATGATGCTCCTGGTCGTCACCCTGATCTCGCTGCTGGTGCACGTCTACAGCAGCGACTACGTGCACGGCGACCGCCGCTTCACCCACTACTACGCCTTCCTCAGCCTGTTCACGGCCTCGATGCTGATGTTCGTGCTGACGGAGAACACCCTCCAGCTCATCGTGGGTTGGGAGCTGGTGGGCCTCTGCTCGTTCGCCCTGATCGGTCACTGGTGGGAGGAGAAGCCCAACTCCGACGCCGCCCTCAAGGCCTTCCTCACCAACCGCGTGGGCGACGTGGGCCTGCTGGTCGGCATGACGATCCTCTACTTCGCCGCCGGCGGCACCTTCGACATCACGACGATCAACACCATGGCCAACACCGGCCAGATCGACCACCTGCCCCTGCTGGTGGCGGCGTGCTGCCTGATCACCGCGGTGATGTCGAAGTCGGGCCAGTTCATCCTGCACACGTGGCTGCCGGATGCCATGGCCGGCCCCACGCCGGTGTCGGCCCTCATCCACGCGGCCACCATGGTCGTGGCCGGCATCTACATGGTGGCCCGGCTCTACCCGGTGTTCTGGCACGGCCTCTCGATCGGGTCGGCCAACATCAACCTCCTGGCCGTGGTGGGCACGATCACGCTCTTCTTCGGGGCCCTGCTGGCCTTCGTGCAGAGCGACATCAAGAAGGTGCTGGCCTACTCCACGGTGTCGCAGCTGGGCTTCATGGTGATGGCCCTCGGTGTCGGGGCGTGGACGGCGGCGGTGTTCCACCTCTTCACCCACGCCATGTTCAAGGCCTGCCTCTTCCTCGGGGCCGGGTCGATGAGCCACGCCTGCCACCACAGCTTCGACATGAAGAAGGACTACGGCGGGCTGCGGAAGTACATGCCGTGGACCTACCGCACCTTCATGATCGGCACCTTCGCCCTCATGGGCATCTTCCCGCTGGCCGGCTTCTGGTCGAAGGACGAGATCCTGGCCGGGGCCAACCAGCTCGGCGGCGAGGGCGGCTACCAGCTCATGCTGGTGGTCGGGATCCTGGGTGCCATGTGCACCGCGGCCTACATGACCCGGGCCATCTGGTACTGCTTCTACGGCGAGCCCCGGGGCCACGCCGCCCACCACGAGCCGCACGAGTCGGGCCCCCGCATCGTGGTGCCCCTGATGATCCTGGCCGGCCTGGCCATCGTGGCCGGCTTCACCAACATCCCCGATTCGGGGGCCCTGTCGTTCGTGCCCGAGGGCCTGGCCCTGCAGTTCGAGCACTACGTCGAGCCCGTCACCGCCGCCTTCCCGTCGGGGGCCACGGTGGGGCCGGAGTTCCACCACCCCGAGTTCTCCCTCGTGATCGCCGTGATCTCCACGCTGGCCGCCCTGGCCGCCGCTGGCCTCGTCTACCTCTGGTACTGGAAGGGCAAGGGCCCGCACGGCATCACCGAACGCAACGCTCTGGCCCGGGCCGGCTACCGGCTACTGGAGAACAAGTACTACCTCGACACCCTGTACACCACGATCATCGTGGGGACGGTCAAGGGGCCGATCGCCCGGGCGGCGAACTGGTTCAACCAGAACGCCCTCGACGGCGTGGTCAACGGGGCGGGAGCGACAGCCCGCTCCGCTGGCCACTGGCTCTACGACAAGGTCGACCAGGGTGTCATCGACAACGTGGTGAAGGGCTCCGGCGCCGGGGCCGAGGGGTCGGGCCAGATCCTGCGCAAGACCCAGACCGGCAAGGTCCAGACCTACGGCGCCTACCTGTTCGGAGCGGCCACCGTGCTGGCCGCCGTGTTCGTGATCATCGCCAGCGCAAGCTGACCTGAGGAGAGATCGTGGAAGACCTGCTCGACGGCTGGGGCCTCACCCTCACCGCTTTCCTGCCCCTGGTGGGAGCGGTGGTGCTGATGGTGATCCCCCGCGCCCAGGAGGCCCTGATCAAGACGGTGGCCCTGGTGACCAGCCTGGTCGCCTTCGCCCTGGGCATCGGCGTGGCCGCCTTCTTCGACTACGACGCCACCAAGGTGCTGCAGTACGAGGTCGACAAGTCGTGGATCGACATCATCAACAGCCGCTACATCGTGGCCGTCGACGGCATGTCGCTGCCGCTGCTGCTGCTGACGGTGTTCATCGTCCCGCTGGTGATCGTCTACTCGTGGAACCACTTTCCCGAGCCCCACAACCCCAAGGCCTTCCTGGCCCTGATCCTCATCCTCGAGACGGGGATGGTGGGCACGTTCATCGCGCAGGACCTGATCCTCTTCTTCGTGTTCTTCGAGGTGGTCCTGCTCCCGATGTACTTCATGATCGGCGTGTGGGGCGGCGAGCAGCGCCAGTACGCCTCGATCAAGTTCTTCCTCGACACGCTGTTCGGCTCGGCCCTGATGATCGTGTCGTTCCTGTCGATCTACTTCCTGGCCACCGACAGTGCCGGGAGGTCGCTCAACACCTTCGACATGCGGGCCCTCACCGAGTGGGGCGGCGCCGGCCTGGCGTCGACCACCGCCGTGCTGATCTTCGGCGGCATGTTCATGGGCTTCGGCATCAAGGTGCCCATGTTCCCGTTCCACACCTGGCTGCCCGACGCCCACACCCAGGCGCCGACGCAGGGCTCGGTGATCCTGGCCGCCGTGCTGCTGAAGCTCGGCACCTACGGCTTCATCCGCATCGCCATCCCGATCCTGCCCGAGGCGGCGGCCGACTGGGCCCCGTGGGTCGGCGGCCTGGCCGTGATCGGCATCATCTACGGCGCCCTGGGGTGCCTGGCCCAGACGGACATGAAGCGGCTCATCGCCTTCTCGTCGGTGGCTCACATGGGCTACGTGATGCTGGGCATCGCCACCCTCACCGACTTCGGCATCAACGCCGCCATCTTCGGCATGGTGGCCCACGGGCTCATCACCGGGATGCTCTTCTTCATCGCCGGCTCGGTGAAGGAGCGCTACCACACCCTGGAGATCAAGCGCCTCGGCGGCTTGCTCCTCCAGGCCCCTCGCATGGGGTGGTTGCTGGGCTTCAGCGTGATGGCGTCGCTGGGCCTGCCTGGCCTGGCCGGCTTCTGGGGTGAGTTCCCGGCCATCCT
>CAZXRA010000106.1:0-8439 GCA_964643485.1 uncultured Iamiaceae bacterium
AAGACCGAGGTGTTCACCACCGCCGACGACATGCAGTCGCAGGTGGAGATCCACGTCCTCCAAGGCGAGCGGGAGATGGCCCAGTACAACAAGACCCTGGGCAAGTTCCAGCTCGTCGACCTGCCCCCCGCCCCCCGCGGCGTGCCCCAGATCGAGGTCACCTTCGACATCGACGCCAACGGCATCGTCCACGTCTCGGCCAAGGACCGGGCCACGGGCAAGGAGCAGTCGATGACCATCACCGGCCAGTCGTCGCTCGACAAGTCGGCCATCGACCAGATGATCAAGGACGCCGAGGCCCACGCCGAGGAGGACCGCAAGCGCAAGGAGGAGGCCGAGGTCCGCAACCAGGCCGACACCCTCGTGTACCAGACCGAGAAGGTGCTCCGTGAGCAGGGCGAGAAGGTCGACGGCTCCGAGAAGGAGGCGGCCGAGGCCGCCCTGTCCGAGCTGAAGTCCGCCCTCGAGGGCTCCGACACCGACGCCGTGAAGGCGGCCACCGAGAAGCTCATGACGGCCAGCCAGACCCTCACCCAGAAGCTCTACGAGGCCAGCAAGACCGAGAGCGACGGGGCCTACGGCGCCGCCGGTGGGGCCGGGGCCACCGACGGGGGCTCCGACGACGACGTGGTCGACGCCGAGGTCGTGGACGACGACGAGGGCAAGGCCAGCGCCTGATGCCCGGTCCCTTCCCCGACCCCGAACGGGGGCCCGAGGACGAGGTGGAGGTGCCCGACGACCTGTCGGGGCTCGACGCCGCCCCTCCGGCCCCGGAGGGAGGCGACGAGGCCCCGACCGGATCGACGGTCGAGGATCTCATCGCCGACGTCGAACGCCTCACGGCCGAGCGCGACGCCCACTTCGATCGCCTCCAGCGGGCCCAGGCCGAGTTCGAGAACGCCCGCAAGCGCCTCGGGCGCGACGCCGAGGCCCGGGCCGAGGCCGTGGCTGGCCGCCTGGTGGAAGACCTGTTGCCCGTGCTCGACGCCTGCGATGCCGCCCTGGGCCACGGGGAGGCGGCGGTGGAGCCGGTCTTCGCCGCCCTGCTCCAGGTGCTGGAGAAGAACGGCCTGGAGCGCATCGATCCGGGCGGCGACGTCTTCGACCCCACCCGGCACGAGGCGGTGATGCACGAACCTCCGGGCCCCGACGACGATCCGGCCCTGTCGGTCGTCAGCGACGTCCTCCGCATCGGCTACGCCTGGAAGGGCCGGGTGGTGCGAGCGGCCATGGTGAAGGTCCGGGGCTAGCCGTGGCGCCGCAGCGCGAGTGGCTGGAGAAGGACTACTACGCCGTCCTCGGCGTGCCCTCCGACGCCGACGCCAAGGCCGTCACCAAGGCCTACCGCAAGCTGGCCCGCGAGCTGCACCCCGACGCCAACCCGGGCGACACCGCGGCCGAGGAGCGCTTCAAGGAGGTGTCGGCCGCCTACGACGTGGTGGGCGACGCCGAGAAGCGCAAGGAGTACGACGAGGTGCGGACCATGGCCGCCCAGGGCGGTTTCGGGCCCGGGGGCTTCGGGGGCGGCGCGGGCCCGGGCGGCTTCGGCTTCACCACCGACGGCGACCTGGGCGACCTGGGCTCGCTGTTCGGCAACCTGTTCCGGCGGGGCGGGGCGGGCGGCGCCGGGGGAGCACCCGGCACGGGGCCGCGTCGGGGCACCGACCTGGAGACCGAGCTCCACCTCTCCTTCAGCGACGCCGTCGAGGGCGTCACCACCGCGGTCAGCATCCTGGCCGATGCCGTGTGCGGCACGTGCCATGGCGACGGGGCCCGGCCCGGCACCACCCCCACGGTCTGCCCCCGATGCAGTGGTCGGGGCTCGATCGCCGAAGACCAGGGACCCTTCTCCTTCAGCACCCCGTGCCCACGGTGCGGTGGTCGAGGGGCAATCATCGAGGACCCGTGCCCGACGTGCCGCGGGTCTGGGGTGGAGCGGCGGCGCCGCGACGTCAAGGTGCGCATCCCCGCCGGGGTCACCGACGGCACCCGCATCCGGGTGAAGGGCCGGGGGGGCCCGGGCCGCAACGGCGGTCCCGCCGGCGACCTCTACGTGGTGTGTCGGGTCCAGCCCCACGACGTCTTCACCGTGAAGGGCCGTGACCTGGCCCTCACCCTGCCGGTCACCTTCGCCGAGGCCGCCCTGGGAGCCGACGTCGCCGTGCCCACCCTCGACGAGAACACCGTCACCGTGCGCATCCCGCCGGGCACGCCGACGGGCCGCACGCTGCGGGTGCGGGGTCGGGGCGTGCCCCACCCCAAGGGAGCGGGCGACCTGCTCGCCACCGTTGAGGTCGCGGTGCCGGCCCGGCTCACCGACGAGCAGCGCGCCGCCATCGAGGCGCTGGCCGCGGCCAGCGCCGGGGAGTCCCCCCGCGCCCACCTGGGGGTGCCGACGTCATGATGGTCGAGGAGGACTGACATGCGTGGTCCGAGCAGTGCCGTCTACGTGATATCCGTCGCCGCCGAGCTGGCCGGCGTCCATCCCCAGACGCTGCGCATCTACGAGCGCAAGGGCCTGGTCGACCCGGCCCGCACGCCCGGGGGCAGCCGGCGCTACAGCGACGACGACATCGCCCTGCTGCGGCGCATCCAGGAGTTGACCAACGAGGGCCTCAACCTGGCCGGGGTGCAGCGGGTGATGGCCCTGGAGGAGGAGGTGCGCCTGCTCCGGGAGCGCCTCGACCACATCGAGGGGGCCCGGGCCCGCCGCCCGGCCGAGCCGAGCCGGCCCCGGGCCGACCTGGTGCCTCTGTCCCAGGCCATCGTCCTCTACCAGGGCCGCCGGCGCTGACCGGCTCTTCTCGGTGCGCCGTCAGGTGAAGATCGCTTCGTAGAGGGCGCCGTCCGCGGTCGGTTCGAGGGGCGTGAGGAACAGGTCGGCCTCGCCCGTCCCTGGGAACCGCAGTCGGTGGATCCCCTGGTCGAGGCCCCGGTCGAGGGGCCCGACGAGCAGGAGGGAGAACGGTTGGCGACCGCTGTCGCCGCGCCGGGGGCGGATCGCCACCTCGTGGACGACGAGATCGGGCCCGTCAGGGAGGCAGGGCACGGTGGCTCCCACCCGGCCGACCAGGTCGTCGTAGGTGGGCAGCTCGTCGGTCCCCGTCGCGTCGCCGGTCATCGATGCCTCGACCTCTGTGGCGGGTTCGGACGCGCCGGCCGGCGCCGCCGGGGCGGCCGGGTCAGGGCGGCCGCCCGGGGGGCGCTCCATGGCGACGTGGAAACCGGTCACGCCGACGGCCACGAAGCCGAGACGCTCGTAGAGCCGCCGGGCGGGGTTGCCGTCCTCGACGTGGAGGCGGGTCGGGATCCCCCGCTCGTCGGCCTCGGCCAGCACCAGGCCGAGCAGGGCGGTGCCGAGGCCCCGGCCCTGGAGGCCGGGGATCAGGGCGATCTCCAGCACCTCGATGGCCTCGGCCCGGTGCAGGTCGAGCTGCCCGATGGCGGTGCCCTCGAGGGTCACCATGGCCAGGTCGGCATGAGGGCGGGTGGCGTCCCGGTGCTGCTCGCGGGCGCGGAGCTGCATCGCGAGGAAGGCCCGGCGCTGTTCGTCGTCCCAGTCGGTCATCGCCAGCTCGGCCTGCCGGGTCGCGGCGTAGAGGGCGAGGAGCAACCCGGCGTCGCCCTCGGCGCGGGGCCGCAGGGCCATGGCGCCCAGGGCGGTGGCGACGGCGGGGGACGGGGCGCTCACCGGCCGGACGGTAGCCAGCTCTCGTAGGGTGCGTGGGATGGACCCGGGCCTGGCCGCCTTCCGCCAGCGGGTGCTCGACGACCCCGTGCTGGGCGCCGAGCTCCGGGCCGAGACCGATCCCCGGCGCCTCGCCGTCCTCGTCGTGGCTCGGGCCGCGGTGGCCGGCATCACCGTCACCCCCGAGGCGGTCGAGGCGGAGCTGCACGCGGCCCGGCGCCGGTGGCTGGAGCGGTGGGTGTGAGCGGCCCCGTTCCGGCCGGCCCCGTTCCGGCCGGCCCGGTGCCCGACCGGCCTCGCGCCGCGTGGCCCGATGTCGCCGACTGGACGCCGTGGCGGGTCTCGGCCGGTCCCGAGGGGCCGGTGGTGGAGTGGTGCCACACCACCGGGCTGCACTTCGACGACCCGTTCTTCGACCAGACCGTCGAGCGGGCCTTCCGCCACCCCTTCCGCCTCCTCTTCCAGCACCGCACGGCGCTGGCCGACATCGGCGCCGCGGCCGACGCCGCGCCGTCCCTGCCGGTGGCGGGCATCGTGCTCCACCTGTCGCGGTGCGGATCGACCCTCGTCGCCCAGATGCTCGACGCCCTCCCGTCGCTCCTCGTGCTCTCCGAGCCCGGCCCGGTGGACGCCGTGCTGCGGCCCTCGGCGGTGGTGCCCGACGCCGATCCCGGGGAGCGGGCCCGGTGGGTGCGGGGTGTCGTCGCTGCCCTCGCCCGGCCCCGCACCCCGGAGCAGACAGCGTGCGTGCTGAAGCTCGACGCCTGGGCGGTGATGGACCTGCCCCTTCTCCGCCGGGCCCTGCCCGGGGTCCCGTGGGTGTTCTGCTACCGCGACGGCATCGACGTGCTGGCCTCGCACCGGGGCCAGCCCGGGTTCCACGTCATCCCCGGCACCCTCCCGCCCTCGGTCCTCGGGTGGGACCCGGCGACCGACCCGGTGGTCGACGGCGACGATCACGCGGCGCGGGTCCTCGCCCGGTTGGGCCGGGCCGCCCTCGACCACCTCGGCCCCGACGGGCGCCTGGTCGCCTACCGGGACCTGCCCGACGCGGTGGCCGAGGTGATCGCCCCCCACTTCGGGATCGAGGTCGATGTCGGGGCCCGGGCCGCCATGGCCGCGGCGGGACGGCGCGACGCCAAGAACCCGGTGCTCCCCTTCGCCGGCCCCCGTCCCCTCCCCGACGACCCCGGGTTGCGGGCCGCGGCGGCGCGCTGGCTCGACCCGGTGGTGGTCGACCTCGACCGGGTCGTGGGGGTCCCGTGACCTTCCCGTCGCAGCTCCTCCTCCCGTGGCGGTTCGCCGTCGGCCCCCTCGCCGCCGAGGTGGCGGCCATTGCCGACGAGGAGTGGGTCCCGCACTTCAACCGCCAGATCTACGAAGGTGGGTGGAGCGGGGTCGCGCTCCGTGGTCCGGTCGGGAGCCTCACCGCCCTGTACCCGGATCCGACGGCGGAGGAGTTCGCTCCGACGCCTCGGCTCGACCGCTCGCCGGCCCTGGCCGCGGCCCTCGCCCGCATTCCCGCTCCGTTGCTCTCGGCCCGCCTGCTGCGGCTCGACCCCGGGGCGCGGATCCTCCCGCACCGCGACCACCGCCTGGGCTACGTCGACGGGGAGGTCCGCCTCCACGTCCCGATCACCACCGCAGCGGGGGCGGAGCTGGTCGTCGACGGTGAACCCGTGCCCATGGCCCTCGGCGAGTGCTGGTACGTCGACGTGAACCGGACCCACTCGGCCGAGAACCGCAGCGCCGTGGCGCGGGTGCACCTCGTCGTCGACTGCGTGGTCGACGACGGGCTGGACGCCGTCCTGCAGGAAGTTCTGGCGGCATCCCGTGACGTCAGACGGCCAACGGGCGTAGAGTCCCGGTCGTGACCGTGGAACGGGTGGAGGGAGAGGTGGAGGGGGCCGCCGGGGCCGTGCCCCGTCGCCGCTTCCTCGCCGTCGCCGGCGCCACCGTCGCCCTCGCCGGGCTGAGCGCCTGCCGCCCGCCGGCGGCCGTGGCCCCGTTGCTCACCCGTCCGGCCAAGTCCAAGCCGTCGCCGTCGCCGTCGCCGTCGCCGTCGCCGTCGCCGTCGCCGTCGCCGTCGCCGTCGCCGTCGCCGTCGCCGTCGCCGGCCCGGGCCGCCGGGCCGTTCGAGCGCTCGGGTTGGACGCCGCAGGTCGGCAAGGTCGCCACCCTCGACGGGCCCGCCGGGCCGGCCCGGGCCGAGGTCGTCGAGGTCGCCGCCGCTCCCGGTGCGACGGCCGTGGACCAGGAGCGCCGCTTCTCGGTCCTGCTGCGGGCTGTCGGGGGGGTCGCGGCACCGAGCGCCATCCACCGCGTCACCATGGCCGGCATGACGCCCACCGACCTCTTCGTGTCCCCGGTCGACCGGGGCGCTCGGGGCCGTTGGTACCAGATCGTCGTCAACAACCCGTCGTGAGCGCGGCGGGCGAGGAGCGAGCATGACCGAACCCTTCATCGGCGAGATCAAGATGGGAGGCTGGAACTTCGCCCCCCGTGGCTACGCCTTCTGCAACGGCCAGCTCCTGTCGATCGCCCAGAACACCGCCCTCTTCTCCCTCCTCGGCACCACCTATGGGGGCAACGGCCAGACCACCTTCGCCCTGCCCGACCTCCGGGGCCGGGTGCCGCTGCACTGGGGGCAGGGGCCCGGCCTCTCCAACTACGTCCTCGGGGAGGTCTCCGGCACCGAGACCGTCACCCTCACCACCCAGCAGATGCCGCAGCACAACCACCAGGTGGCGGCCACCAGCGAGGAGGCGGGTTCGAAGACGCCGATCGGCAACCTGCCCGGCTTCAGCGCGTCCCCGATCTACAGCAACGCCGCCGCCACCGGCACCATGAACCCGGCCATGATCGGCGTGGCCGGGGGCAGCCAGCCCCATCCCAACCTGCAGCCCTTCCTCGCCGTGACGTTCGTGATCGCCCTGGAGGGCATCTTCCCGTCGCGGAACTGACCGGACCGGGCCACCAGCGATCAGGGGCAAGAAACCTATCAACGGGAGTGTCAAGTTTGGGAGGGGGGCGTAGCCTGCACCCATGGCGCTCGACCCCAACCGCTGGACCCTGAAGACCCAGGAGGCCGTCACCGCCGCCACCGAGGCGGCCCGGGCCTCCAGCAACCCCGAGGTCACCCCCGACCACCTCCTCCTGGCCCTGCTGGGCCAGGCCGAGGGTGTGGTCCTGCCCATCATCGAGAAGCTGGGGCTCGTCCCGCTCTCCCTCCGCAACGCGGCCCAGGAGCGGCTGGCCAAGCTGCCCAAGGCCTACGGGAGCGATGTCCGCCTCTCCACCACCCTGAGCCGGGTGCTCGACCAGGCCGAGGCGGCCCGCGTCGAGCTCACCGACGAGTACCTCTCCACCGAGCACCTCCTCCTCGCCCTGGCCGACGTCCTCGGCGTGGAGCGCGAGGCCCTCCTCACCGCCCTGCGCGAGGTGCGGGGCAGCCACCGGGTCACCACCCAGAACCCGGAGGACACCTTCCAGTCGCTGGAGCGCTTCGGGCGCGACCTCACCGAGGCCGCCCGCCGGGGCAAGCTCGACCCCGTCATCGGGCGCGACGCGGAGATCCGCCGCACCATCCAGGTGCTGAGCCGGCGCACCAAGAACAACCCGGTGCTCATCGGCGAGCCCGGCGTGGGCAAGACGGCCATCGTCGAGGGCCTGGCCCGCCGCATCGTCGAGGGCGACGTGCCCGAGGGCCTCAAGAACCGCCGGGTCATCTCCCTCGACCTGGGCGGCATGGTGGCCGGGGCCAAGTACCGGGGCGAGTTCGAGGAGCGGCTCAAGGCCGTGCTCAAGGAGATCACCGACGCCGAGGGCGAGGTCATCACCTTCATCGACGAGCTCCACACCATCGTCGGTGCCGGCAAGGCCGAGGGGGCCATGGACGCCGGGCAGATGATCAAGCCCATGCTGGCCCGGGGCGAGCTGCGGCTCATCGGCGCCACCACCCTCGACGAGTACCGCAAGTTCATCGAGAGCGACGCCGCCCTGGAGCGCCGCTTCCAGCAGGTGTTCGTGGGCCAGCCCTCGGTCGAGGACACCATCGCCATCCTGCGGGGCCTCAAGGAGCGCTACGAGGTCCACCACGGCGTCCGCATCCAGGACTCGGCTCTCGTCGCCGCGGCCGTGCTGTCCGACCGCTACCTCACCGGCCGCTTCCCCCCGGACAAGGCCATCGACCTGGTCGACGAGGCCGCGTCCAAGCTCCGCATCGAGATCGACTCCCTGCCCACCGAGATCGACGTGGTCGAGCGGCGCATCCGCCAGCTCGAGATCGAGCGGGTGGCCTTGGCCAAGGAGACCGACACCGCCTCCAAGGAACGGCTCGACGCCCTCGACCGCGAGCTGGCCGAGCTGAACGAGCAGGCCAGCGGGATGAAGGCGCACTGGCAGAACGAGAAGGAGGCCATCGAGGACATCCGGGAGCTGAAGGAGGCCCTGGAGGCCCGGCGCTCCGAACTGGAACGGGAGGCCGACCTGGAGAAGGCGGCCGAGATCCGCTACGGCCAGATCCCCGCCCTGGAGAAGCAGGTCGACGCGGCCACCGCCCGCCTGGAGGAGCTCCAGTCGACCCAGCGGATGCTGAAGGAGGAGGTCGACGAGGACGACGTGGCCGGCATCGTCAGCGCCTGGACCGGCGTGCCCGTCACCCGGATGATGGAGGGTGAGGTGGCCAAGCTCCTCCGCATGGAGGACGTCCTCCACGCCCGGGTCGTGGGCCAGGATGAGGCCGTCACCGC
>CAZXRA010000107.1:0-2692 GCA_964643485.1 uncultured Iamiaceae bacterium
GGGGAAGGTGCCGTCGAGCTCCCCGTACATCACCTCGAGGTCGCAGGGCAGGCCGGCGAAGACGGCGGGGACGACCAGGCCGCCCATGCCGTTGGCCGTGTCGGCCACCACCTTCAGCGGGGCCAGGGTGGTGACGTCGACGAAGGAGCGCACGTGGTCGGCGAACTCCCCCAGGGCATCGCGGGTGCTGAACCCCCCCGGCTCCCCGGCGTGCGGGGGCAGGCCGGCGGCGGCCATGGCCTTGATGCGGTCGAGGCCGGTGTCGCGCCCCACGGCCCGGGCCCCCGACAGGCAGAACTTGATGCCGTTGTACTGGGCCGGGTTGTGGCTGGCGGTGAGCATGGCGCCCGGGGCGTCGTAGCGGCCCGAGGCGAAGTAGACGAGGTCGGTGGAGCAGAGCCCGAGGTCGACCACGTCGAGCCCTTGGCCCTGGGCGCCTTCGGCGAAGGCGGCGGCCAGCTGCACCCCGCTGGGGCGCATGTCGCGCCCGATGAGCAGGCGGGTCGCCCCCTCGGTGTCGGCGGCGAAGCGGGCGAAGGCGGCCCCGATGGCCCGGCACGTCTCGGCGTCGATCTGGTCGCCCACGGTGCCCCGCACGTCGTAGGCCTTGAAGATGGCATCCAGGTCGGCCATGGCCCGTCGACCCTACTCGGTCGGGCTCGGAGCCCTGGCCGACTCACCACCCCCCGAGAGGGGGTCGTCGTACCATCCGGCCCGGCCGCCCCGGAGGATGCGCACCAGGTCGCGGGCCAGCGCCAGGCCGTCCCGCACCACGTGGACGGTCGACCGCTCGGCGTTGGCCACCTCCACCGGCACCTCCCGCACCGAGAGGCCGTCCCGTTCGGCTAGGTGGAAGAGCTCGACGTCGAAGGCGAAACCGTCGATGCGGGTGCGGGTGAACAGGGAGCGGGCCACATCACCCCGAAAGGCCTTCAGCCCGCACTGGGTGTCGCGGTGGGCGCCGAGGAGCACGGTGTAGGTCGCCAGGTTGACGAGCCGCCCCCCCAGCTCGCGCAGGCGACGGGCTCGGACGAGGGTGGCGGTCTGGGTGTGGACCCGGCTGCCGACGACCATGTCCCAGCCCCCCTCCACCTCGGCCAGCAGGACGGCGAGCTGGGCCGGCGGGTACGACAGGTCGGCGTCGGTGAAGGCCACGGCCCGCCCCCGGGCGGCCAGCACGCCGGCCCGCACCGCCGCCCCCTTGCCCCGGTTGGCGGGCAGGACGACGACCTGGTCGGCCCCGGCCGCCCGGGCCGCGACGGCGGTGTCGTCGTCGGAGCCGTCGTCGACCACGACGACCTCCAGGCCCTCCGGGCCCACCAGTGGACCCAGCTCGTCGCCGATCCGGCGCACGGTGGTGGCGATGCGGTCGCCCTCCCGGTAGGCGGGAACGACGACGCTCAGGCGCACCTCCCCCGGCGGCGGGGGCCGGTCGACCCGCTCGGCCAGCTCGGCCCGGATCTCCCCGAACAGCACCCACCGGTAGGCCACGAGCCGCACGGCCGCCGCCAGCAGGAGGGCGGGCACCTTGGCCGCCACCAGCTCGGGGGCCGAGTCCCACCCCGTCACCTCCACCATCCCCCGCAGCACCGCCATGTCGACGGCGCCAGCGACCACGGCCGCCCCGACGAAGGCCAGGGGGTGGTGGACCCAGCGGATCGACGGGTCGCGGGCGAAGGTGACCTGGCGGTGCAGGACGAAGCTCACAGCGCCCGCCGCGGCCAGGGCCACGGCGTCGGCCGCCAGCACGATCCAACCCAGGCCCCGGGCCAGGACGAGGAGCAGGCCGACGTCGACGGCGGTGGCGATGATCCCGACAGCGGCGAAGCGACGCAGCCGCTGCCTCACACCGACTCCGGGTCACCCTCGGGGGGTTCGGCGGGAACGTCCCCGGGCGGATCGGCCCACGGCGACGGCACGCCCGGGTCGGTCCGATCCCCGGGCTCGGGCGGAGGCTCGCTCCAGGGCACCCCGGCCAGCCACTCCTGGACCGCCACCGCCGACGTGGCCTGGAGCCGTTCCTCCTCCCGCTGCCGCTGGCGGCGCTCCAGCCACCCCTCGGGCACGGCGACGGGCCCCAGGCGCCACAGGCCGAGGGCGGCCAGGATGCCCAGGAGGGTGAGCAGGTAGGCGGCCCCGTCGACGCCGGTGCGGCCGTAGTGCAACGTCACCTGCTCCGAGGTGGGCACCACCACCATCAGGTTGGGCGAGACCCGCCACGGGCCCTCGGCCCCGCTGACCTCCCAGTTGGGGAAGTACGACACCTTCACCAGCACGGGGGTCCCGGGCCGGTCGACGCGGAACGAGAGCCTCTCGTCGCCGACGTGGATGTCGCTCACCCGGGCCGCCCGCACCTCCCGACGGGGCAGGTCCGGCAGGTCACGGTCGCCGTAGCGTCGGCGGGTGTCGCTGTCCGGCACCTCGTAGGAGACGGGGGGTACGTCGACCCGGGCCCAGTTCTCGGGCCCGTCGACGACGAAGGGCACGTCCCACCGGCCCGGATCCTGGAACCAGGCCGACGCCACGTCGAGCCACCCGTCCTGGGTGGGGTCGACCCCGTCGAGCACCACCGGCTCGTGGTCGAGGCCCACGACGAGCTGGGTGGCGTCCCGATCGAGCTCGTAGACGTGCCACGGCCCCGACACCGCCACCTCGGTGAGCCGGTCGCTCTGGCTGGCAGCCTGGACGGCGG
>CAZXRA010000108.1:0-26108 GCA_964643485.1 uncultured Iamiaceae bacterium
GGACGATGTCCGGGTGCACGGCCGCCAGCCCGTATCCCGAGGCAGGGAAGGGCACCTCGCTGCGGCCCGCCCAGAACAGGACCGTGTCGTTCATCAGGTCACGAGGTGACCAGGCGAGGAAGGGGACACAGGTGACGGCGAGGACCGCGGGCATGCTCCAGAGCCGTCGGATGGCCACCCCGCCCTCGTGCCTCCAGGTCCAGGCCGCCCACACGAGCAGGGGTGGGAGGATCAAGAACTTCACCGACACGGCCAGGGCGACGAGAGCGCCGGCGAGGACGGGGCGGCGTCGCCAGCTGGCGGCGGCCAGGACGAGCAGGCTCACCGCCCACGTGTCGTTGGTCCCGAGGCTCAGGTGGACGGTGACGAGAGGCCCGCTCGACGCAGCCAGGGCGGCGATGCGCGCCCAGGGGGCGGCGTCGCGCCACCGGGCGATCGCCACCAGGGCGGCGACGTAGGTGGCGAGCATCACCCAACGCGGGTCGCCGAGCGGTCCCTCGCCGTCGAGTCCTTGCAACGGCACCGCCGCCAGGAACGCCCCGGGAAGATAGGGGTAGACGGTGCGGATGGGGTTGGCGAAGGCGCCCTCGGCGCTGCCGTCCATGCTGACGTGCTGCCACTCCGGCGGCAGGTCGGCCTGGAAGTCGCTGGTGTAGGGGTTCCGGCCAGCGAGCAGGTCGGCAGCGGCGGCGCGCGTGACGATGACACCGCCGTCGTGGCCATCCACCTCCCCTCCGGGGGGATCGAGCACGGTGGTCGCCGTCTGCACGACGGGGACGGCAACCGCCAGGGCGAGAGCGATGGTCACCGCCACCTTGCCCAGGTCGGGGCGCAGGGCAACGAGGGCCAGGGGCAGGGCCACGCCATGGACCAGCCAGAGGGCGAGGAGGCCGGAGACCGCTCCCGAGGCGGCGCCGGCGCCGAGCACGCCGATGAGGGCCACCACGACCGCTCCGAGGAGCAGGGTTCGGGAGGCCCGGCGGTCCCGGGAGACGGGCGCGTCGATCTCGCCCGCAGCGCTGCTTCTCAGGGAATCGAGGGCCATGGCCGAGGTGACGGGGCGCGAGGAGGCCAGGGCCATGGATGCCCATCGGCGAGCTCGCCGGCGAGATGAGGCGCCGGCCCCCGGAATGATTCGGGCGCGATGGACGGTTGGACTCGTACGGACGGCATACACTCACCGTTCACACGGCCGGCCTGGTATCCGGCTCCATATCGGCTCCGAGACCGACATCCCCGTGGCGAGGCGACCAGGCTGTCCCCACCGGTCACATCGGAGCCTCTCCCCCGGAGGTCCCCTCCCCATGATCCGGCTCCAGCCCCCGCTCGCCGAGCGGTACACCGCAGCGCCCGAAAGCGACCTCGCCGCCCGCATCGCCACGGCCAAGGAGGCCCTCGGCGACCGCCTGTTCATCCTCGGGCACCACTACCAGCGGGACGAGGTGATGCGCTGGGCCGATGCCCGGGGCGACTCATACCGTCTCTCGGTGCTGGCCCAGGAACGTCCCGAGGCCGAGTACATCGTCTTCTGCGGCGTCCACTTCATGGCCGAGTCGGCCGACGTCCTCACCGGCGACCACCAGCAGGTGATCCTCCCCGACCTGAACGCCGGCTGCTCCATGGCCGACATGGCTGACCTGGACGAGGTCGAGGAGGCCTGGGACGCCCTGGCCGACGTCATCGACGTCGAGCGCCTGGTCCCCATCACCTACATGAACAGCTCGGCGGCCCTCAAGGCCTTCGTGGGCGAGCACGGAGGAGCGGTGTGCACCTCCACCAACGCCCGCCAAGTCCTGGAGTGGGCCTTCACCCGGGGTGACAAGGTGCTCTTCTTCCCGGACCAGCACCTGGGACGCAACACGGGCATCGCCATGGGCTACAGCCACGACGACATGCGGGTGTGGAACCCCCGCTTCGAGCGAGGCGGCCTCACCGAAGCCGACTGCAAGGAGGCCACGTTCCTGCTGTGGAAGGGCCACTGCTCGGTCCACCAGCGCTTCCGGCCCGAGCACATCGCGACCTTCCGAGCCGAGCACCCCGACGGGATCGTCGTGACACATCCCGAGTGCTCTCACGAGGTGTGCTCCCTCGCCGACCACGTGGGCTCCACCGACTTCATCATCAAGGCGGTCGCCGCCGCGCCCACCGGTAGCACCATCGCCATCGGCACCGAGATCCACCTCGTGCAACGGCTCGCCGCCGAGACGCCCGACAAGACGGTGGTGTCACTCGATCCGCTGATCTGTCCCTGCTCGACGATGTTCCGCATCGACGCGGCTCACCTGTGCTGGGTGCTGGAGAACCTCGTCGAGGGCCGGGTGGTCAACCACATCACCGTCGACCCCACCACGGCCCATCAGGCCCGGGTCGCCCTCCAGCGCATGCTCGACATCACCTGACGCCGCCCGCATCACCTCTCGCCGAGCCAGCACGTAGATCACGACGTAGGCGACGGTGAGCACTGCTCCATAGGCGGCCACGGTCGTTCCCGCCGACCAATCCAAGGTCCCGGAGACCGCGAAGACGCCGAGGACGGCGATCAGACGGCCTGCGTCACGTCCGAGTTGCACGCCCTGGCGCTCCAACAGCCCGAGGCTCGGCTCCAACGGAAAGACAGCGAGCTGAGCCCAGAACATGGGAGCCAGGTACCGGGCGTAGACACCGGCCTCTCGCCACTCTTCGCCCAGCACCAGGGACATGAGCTCCGGCCCGGCCATCAGCAGCACGAAGGCCGGTACCGCCCCGAGCACCACGAGCATCCGCGACGAGCGGCGGAACAGCGGCGCGAGATCGCGGGGGCGGGTGCGAAGCGCTTCCCCGAACCGGCCGGAGTACACCTGGCTCACGGACTGGCCAACCAGGTTGATCGGCATCCCCACCATGCGGTTGCCGGCGAGGAAGAGACCAGCGGTGATCGGACCGAACCGGGCCACCAAGATCAGTGGTGCCAGTTCGACGGCGACCGAGTTGCAGAGAGCTGCCGGGGCCCCGAGCATCGGGAACCTCCGGAACCGCACCGCCGCGGCCCGGGCCTCGGTCCAGCGAGGCCACGGTCTCAGGGCGTCATCCCGCAGCAGCCGCCTGGCCAGACGGGCGGATCCCACGGCTCGGCCGACGACGAGGCCGATGAGGAGACCACCGGGACCAGCGCTCAACGTTCCTGCGGCGAGCTGGACGCCTACCTGCGAGGTCGACTGCGACACCTTCGTCCGACCGATCAGGGAAACCTGGCGTTCCCGTACAGCCCAGGACACCAATGTCTGGTACGTGCCCGCCCCGACGAGGGCCAGCGGCAGCAAGAGGATCCACGTTGCCAGGCTTGGCTCGCCGACCATGTCACCGAGGGGGCCCCGCAGACCGAGGAGCAGGGCCAGGACCACCAGTGACGTGACGAAGACCGAGACCAGGGAAACAATCAGGACCGCCGCGGCGTCCCTCGATGCCGATGGGATGACGATCGCCTGGTCATAGCGCAGCGTGACGATCACGAAGCCGACCGTCAACAGGGCCATGAACACCGCCAGCACACCGAAGTCCGACGGTGTGTACAGCCGGGTGAGAAGCGGCGTGGCGAACAGGGCGACCGCCTGCGCCACACCGGTCACGCCAACGAGCAGGCCGGCCTCGCCCCAGAGGCTGCCCCTCCGCAACCGGTCCACCAGCCGACGACGAAGCTCACCGGCGCGCATCAGCCCGACGCGAGCACGCGGTGTCTGGAGGCAAGGACTTCGTCGTACAGGCCGAGGAGGGTCTCGGCCTGCGAATCCCAGGTCATGGTGGTCAGAACGCGATGTCGACCGGCGCGGCCCATGCGCGCTGCTTCGTCAGGATGATCCAGCAGCCAGGTGACGGCAGCGGCGATCGCCTCCGGATCGAGGGGATCGACGAGGAGGCCGTCGTCGCCGATCAGTGGACGCCAGGACGGCAGGTCGGATGCGACCACCGGCACCCCGGCCGCCAGGTACTCGAAGACCTTGACCGGTCGGGCGTGCACATAGTTGGGCTCGGGATGCAGCACCGCCAACCCGACGGCCGCGCTGTTGAGAAGGGATTGCACCTCGTCACGCTCGACCCAGCCGGGAGCCAGGATCCTGTCACGCACCGGCGATCCGTCGATCGCTGCGGCCAGTCCCGGTTCCGTCACGGGACCGGCGAGGACCAACCGGACGTCCGGAGGGAAGGACTCCGCAGCTTCGAGCATCTCGAACACGCCCCGGGCCCGGGTCAGATGGCCGACGTAGACGACATGGCGGGGGCGTTGCTCGTAGGGCGTCGGCTCCCGGGCGAACTCCCGAGCGAGGGGAAGGTTCATCACCGTCACGTTTCGGGGCGCCACCAGTTGCGCGGTGATCTCGGGCGTCGCCCCCACGGCGGCGGCGAATCGTCGGCAGCTCCTCCGTTCCAAGGCGCCCACGAGACGGCCCAAGGGAGCGCGCAGAGGCCTCGGGATCCAGTGGCGGGCCGAGAGCTGAAGGCTCAGCGACTCATGAGCGTCCCACACCACCGTGTGGCCGCGGGCCGCCAGCAGGCAGCCGATGGGCAAGAGCTCCGGATCGTGGAGGTGGACGAGGTCGGGACGGAGTTGCGCCACGCGCCGGTAGAGACGCCACGGCGTCACGAGGAAGCGGGCCAGCCGGTTGCCGGGGGCTGACACGACTTCGATGCGGACACCGGAGGCGATTCCGGGAGCGCCCCGTGCAGCCAGGAGGGCAACTTGGTAGCCGGCCTCGACGAGGGTGCGACACTCCTTCTCGAAGATCCGGGTGTCTGTCGGCCGGTGAGCCGATGTGGCGTGCACCACGAAGGTCATCGACCCGATCCCATCAGCTCGTCGTGTGTGACAGGACGGCCTCCACCACCTGCGCGACGTCGCTGACCGAGAGCAGCGGATCCATGGGAAGGGACAGGATCTCATCGGCAGCCCGCTCGGCGGCGGGGCACGCCTTCGTGGAGGGCTCGAGCCACGGCTGGCGAGAGAGCGGCACGGGGTAGTGGATGCCGGAACCGATGCCTCGATCGCGCAGCACACGCTGAAGGCCGTCGCGGTCGGACGAACGGACGACGAGGAGATGGTGCACCGCGCCGTCTTCCCAGGGGACGAGGTGACCACCGAGTCCATCGGAGTACACCTCGGCCAGGCGACGGCGAGCGTCGGTCCACCCGGGGAGGTGTCGCAGCTTCACCCGCAGCACCGCGGCCTGGAGGCCATCGAGGCGGGAGCAGAGGCCAGGCGCCTCGTGGAGGTACTTCGATGCGCGACCGTGGTCGCGCACTCGACGCACCTCCGTCACCACATCGGCGTCGCGTGAGATCACCGCCCCGCCGTCGCCGAAGGCGCCCAGGTTCTTCCCCGGGTAGAAGCTGAAGCACGCCGCATGTCCCACCGTTCCGATCGCGGTGCCGGTGTGATGGGCGAGGTGCGCTTGGGCGGCGTCCTCGACGACGACCAAGCCGGCGTCGACCCAAGTCTGCAGGTGTGTCGTCGGCACCACGTGCCCGTACAGGTGGACGGGGATCACGGCCTTCGTCGCCGGGGTCACCACCGCCTCCACCGCCTCGGGCGTCAACAGCAACGTCTCAGGATCGACATCGGCCACGACCGGCACCGCACCGGCCTCGACCACCGCTTCGGCGGTGGCGATGAACGTCATCGCCGGCACCACCACCTCGTCACCCGGCCCCACCCCAAGCGCCCGCAACGCGAGGACGAGTGCGTCGGTACCCGAGCCACACCCGCCAGCGGCGGCGGCGCCGTGGGCTGCAGCCAGCTCCTCCTCGAAGGCGGCCAACGGCCCACCTATGAAGGCGCTCTCGGCCACCACCTCGCCGATGGCCGCTCGGAGCTCGTCTTCGATCGTCCGGTGCAACCGAGTCAGATCCTGGAACGGGATGCTCATGAGACCAGTCTCCCCGGGTTGCCCACGATGGTCGTACCCGGCTCGACGTCGTCGACCACGACGGCACCGGCACCCACCAGGCAACCGGCTCCCAACGACACCCCGGGGAGCAGTACCACGCCGGCACCGACCACGGCACCGATGCCGATGTGCACACCATCGAGGCTCGCCTTCGTGTCCTCGCGGTTCGGGTACCTGGCGTTGGTCACGATGACCCCCGGGCCCAACCATGCCCCGTCCTCGATCACCGACTCCTCAGGGACGAAGCACCCGGAGTGCAGGCGCACACCGTGGCCGAGCCGCACGTGGTGCTCGACCACCGAGTGGCTTCCCACTGAGACGTCGTCGCCGAACTCGCACTCCTCGCGCACCAGGGCACCGTGGCCGAGGTGAAGACGGGCGCCGATCCTCGATCCGCGGTAGACGACCGAGTGGCTGCGGAGGACGGCCTGCTCCCCGAGGACCGGTGGAGAACCCGCGCCATCGAGGCCGACGACGACGAAGGGACCGACCTGGGCATTGGTCGGGATCTGCACATCGTCGCCGATGACAGCGTTGGGGTGGATCACCACGTCACCTCGACGGGAGCCCCGCCCTGGGCCGACGACTGGTCGAGGGCGGCCAGGATCCTGACCACCTCGACGCCGTGACGAGCGTCGGCGAGCGGCCGCTCGCCTGTGCGGCATGCGTGACCGAATGCCGCCATCTCATTGGCGAGCGGCTCGCTCATCTCGAGGCGAGGGATGAGGATGTCACCAGCGCGGGTGCGCCACTGGAACTCGCCCATACTCTCGTAGGAGCCCATTTCCTCGCTGCGCGCCACCCCGGCGTCGACGATCCACAGCTTCTGGTCGGCCGACACGTCGTTGTAGATGGCCATCTTCTCGTCGCCCACCACCGTCATCAGCCGGGTCTTGCGCGGGTCGATCCAGCTCACGTGGAGGTTCGCCCCGATACCCGACGCGAAGCTCAGGCTGGCGAAGCACACGTCTTCGATCCCGGGTTCGATGAACGAGAACCCGCGCGCGGAAACCTCTGTCGGCCGGTCCTGCAGGAGGTGCAGCATGATCGAGAGGTCGTGCGGCGCGAAGTTCCACAAGGCGTTGCAATCACGGCGGATGCGGCCGAGGCTCAGTCGCTGGCTGTACAGGTACTGCACATCCCCCAGCTCACCCTCGGCGATCAGGCGCCGTAGCTCATGCACGGGAGGTGAGTACAGAAACGTGTGCCCGACCATGGCGATGAGGCCATGCATCTCCGCCAGATCGGCGATGTCCGACGCATCCTCCGGGTTGGTGGCGAGCGGCTTCTCCACCAGCACATGGCGACCTGTGTCGAGCACACGACGGGCCATGGACGCGTGCATCGCGGCCGGAACGGCGAGGACCACCGCCTCGACCTCGTCCGTCGCCAACACCTCGTCCAGCGATGACCATGTCCGAGCGGCCGGGTACGTGGTCGAAGCCTTCTTGCGTTGGCCTTCGTCGGGGTCGGCGACCCCGACGAGTCGCAGTGGCTCTGCACCGTTGATGTTTCGGGCCAGGTTCGCACCCCAGTACCCGTACCCGACGAGTCCGACACCGACGGGATCGCTCATGGCTGGCTCCTGTCCTTGATCCGTTCTCCGACTGACGTGAGGAACCCGACGCCCCACGACGCGTGCATCACCGGGAAGGCCAGCGCCAACGAGAGGATATCGGCCTCGTTGCGGCGCGGTCGCGCCAAGGCCGTCCCCGTGGCGACCACGAGGGCGTAGCCGACGGCAGCCAGGCCGAGGACCCGGCGACCAGCGGGCACAGTGGCGATGGCCGGACTGCTCAAGGCGACGACCGCCGCCGCCGGCGCCACCAGGTGGCGGGGCTTCAGCGCGCCGGGTTGCTGTTCGAGCACCCGGACCTTCCACCGGCCGTACCACCAGAACTGGCGGGCCAGAGCGACCAGGGTGGGCCGAGGCCGGTAGACGGACTCAATGGAGGGATCGAACATCAGCGACGCTCCCGCATCCCGGAGGCGGTGGTTGAGTTCGTAGTCCGAATTTCGCGCCAGAGACTCATCGAATGGGCCGACGGCCCGCAGGCTCTCGGTCCGGTAGGCCGGGTGGCTGATGGTGTCGACCTCCCGACGGTGGGAGGCGAACCGGTGCGGAGAGGCCATGCCGACGGGTGAAACCATCGCCAGCCCGATGGCCTGGGAGCGGCGGTCGAGACCGAGGTGCAGATATCGACCTCCGACACCGTCGGCGCCCGTCTCCTCCAAGACGGCGATCGAGGCGCTCACATATTCAGGGTGGGCGACGCCATGGCTGCTGAACAGGCACGTGACCTCGCCGCGGGCGGCGTGCGTCCCGACGTTGAAGGCAGCTGCGGCCGAGCCCTTCGGATTGTCCAGCACGCGGATCCACGGCTCGTCGGCCGCTCGTTCACGCACCCGCTCCGAGGACCCGTCGCGGGAACCGGCGTCGACCACCAGCACCTCGATCTGGTCTGTCCCGTAGGTCTGGACGGCGAAGCTGTCCAGGCAAGCGTCGATGAAGCCCATCTCGTCCCGCATGGGAACGACGATCGACACCAGTGGTCGCCACCCTGGCCCGGCATCGACGCGATCACGGGGCCCTGCGGGCTGGGGGGGCGCAGAGCTCGTGGTCATCGGCCGTCGAGTCCCCGCACCGATCGAATGGTCCGGCCCACGATGCGCAGGTCGAACGAGAGACGCTGGTGGCGAAGGTAGAAGAACTCGTACTGCAGCTTCTCCATCGCTCCCTGCTCGTCGCCGGAGTAGCCGTAGGTGACCTGGGCCCAGCCCGTCAGCCCGGGGCGCACCAGGTGGCGCAGGCCGTAGAAGGGCAGCTTCTCACTGAGCTCTGCCACGTAGCGGGGCTGCTCCGGTCGAGGTCCGACCACCGACAGGTCGCCGCGGAGGATGTTCAGGACCTGGGGCAGTTCGTCGAGGTGGCTCGCCCGCAGGATGCGGCCGAGAGGGGTGATGCGGGGGTCGTCCTCGGCGGTCCAGGCCCCGTCGTCCTCGCGGTCGGGGCGCATGGTGCGGAGCTTCACGATGGGGAACGTCCGCCCGAACCGCCCCACCCGCTCCTGGCGATAGAGCAGTGGTCCCCGGTTCCCCACCAGGTTGAGGGCGGCGACGACGGGCAGCACCAGGACGAGGGGCACCAGGCCCACGAGGCCCAGCGCGACGTCCACCACCCGCTTGACCCGCCCGTAGCGCGCCCGATGCAGGCCGCCGATGTCGAACATGAGCGACATGCGCTCGAGCTCGGCGACGGGGATCTTGCCCAACCACTCCTCGTAGAACAGGGAGAGGGTCCGCACCCGGACACCCCCCTCGTGGAGGGTGGCGGCCTGCGTGACGATCTGCTCGTCGGCCTGGGCGGCCCGGCTCAGAACGAGGACTGTGCCCCCGGCCGCCTCGACCACCTCGACCACACGACGCCGGCCGGGAGCGGCGGCGGCGGGCACGGACAGGTGGCCGACGACGATCGCGGGCCTCTGGGCGCAGATGTCGAGATCCTCGGCGAGGAGGCTCATCTCCTCGGCATCCCCGACGACCACGACGCGGTCGCGTCGCTCGGCCCGATCTGCTCCCCCCCGGGACACCCGGTTGGTGAGCGCCCCTACGGGGAGGAGCCCCAGGGCGCTCCCGAAGACCACGAAGCGGGGCAGGAGGGCATCGCCCGTCACCAGCTGCACCGAGGAGACCCCCAGGGCCGCCAGCACGGCGGCCGCCGACGAGGACGCCAGGGCCCCGCGCCACGACTTGGGAAGGTCGGGGAGTCCGACGCCGTAGGCCACCACGTACAGGAGGAGCACGTAGGCCAGGGACCAGCCGAAGCGGAACGAGCCCGTGTAGTCGTAGGGCGTGGCGGCCACCCACGCGGCGTGGACCTTGCTGAGGCCGACGACGAGGCCGGCCACGGACACCAGGAAGAGGATCCTCGCTGCCCTGGTCATGCCTACCCATCGACCGTCATCGAGGCTCGCTTAGGGATCGATCCCCAGCTCACGGAGGGTGGTGGCCAGGACGCCTCAGGGAATCGGGGTGAAGACCACGACCGTCTCGGAGCGCACGTCCCGCGCGTAGCCGGGGACCACCACATCGCCCGCCCCGGGGCCGCTGAGGGTGACGACTCCGGCGTCCTTCTCACGAAGGGCGACCAAGAGGTCTCGGGCCTCGTCGGGTTCCGTGGCCAGCCAGTCACCCTCGGGGATGGCCCGCCACGAGACCCGAGCGAGGAAGTCCGGCATGCGGACCACCACAGGGCTTCCCGGCTCCACCGAAGACCGAGTCATCTCTCCGAACACCTCCCTGACCTGGAGCGTGGCGGAGACACCCAGGAGGGTCGGTGCCACGACCAGGGCCAAGGCCAGGCCCGTGACCACCCGACGAGCCGCCGCGGTGGGCGCTGCGGCCGCGGTCCTCCGCATGATCACGACCGCCGACACAGCAACGGGGACGGCGAGGGGCAAGAAGTAGCGCCCGCCCCAGTCACGGCTGCCGCCCTCGGCGTACTGCGTGGCCAGGACGACGGCGCCGTACAGGCCGGCCCACGCCGCCAGGGCCCGGCCCGCTCGGCCCACGGGTCCCGGAGGGCGGGACGCCACCGCGAACCCGATGAGCGGAGCGGCGACGAAGAAGCCGGCCAGGTCGTGAGGGCTCACGACGAGACTGCGCACCACCAAGAGCGCCAGCCCACCTCCGACGACCAGGCCAGTCACGAGAGGCGGCACGCCCCGTCGGACCAGCACGCCACCGACCAGGACAGCCAGCAGCGCCGCCAGGGCCAGGAGTGATCCGGCCGTCGACTCCCCCGCTCCGTCGAGGAGCGACCGGGTGGCCCCGGTGACACGAGTCGCCACGTAGCTGGCACCCGATGGGGCCGGCACCCCCCGGACCGGCGCGCCGGGGGCGACGGCCGCCTCCCCCATCCGCGTGGCGATGACCCCGGATGCTCCGGCCAGCCCGAGCGTCGCCACCTGCCCGGCGGCGTGCCGCAGCCGGCGAGCTCGAGGACCCGGTTGCGACAGGGCGATGCCACCGAGGACCGCCACGGTCACGGCGACGACGAACATGCCCTCGTTCCGGATCACCGGTAGAACGGCGAGGGTGGCCGCCGCGGCGAGAAGCGGAACCTTCCTCCCCCGGGCGGCATCGACGACCCACAGGGCGCACAGCCCCCCGAGGGCCGCGGCCGTGGTGTGAGCCCACATGGCCGTGCTCTGGACCAACAGGGGTCCGAGTCCGACGGCCCAGAAGGCCCACGGCGCTGCGGCGCGATCGAACCGGGAGGCCAGCGCCCACGCCACCAGAGCAGCGGCCACCGCCCCCAGGAGCGAGGGCACGAACAGCCCGACCACCTCGCCGAACACCATGGTCGACGCCCGGAGCACCACGATCCAGGCCGGCAACTTGGCGTACGGGTAGGCCTCGCCCTCCGTGGTCACCACCCCGTGAGTGAACGGGACGTGAGCGAGGTCGGGATCGATGTCGGTGTGGGCGTAGGGCCACTCCCAGTCACCGGTCTCCCGCAAGGTGTGCACCTGCAGGGCGTAGGCCCCGTCATCGGGCGTCCAACTGTCCTGTCGGTCACCCAGGAGGGCGACGCCGATCAGCAGGAGCAGGAGAGCCACCACGTGGGGGGCGCGAGCGCGGCCCCACGACCTCCGACCGGAGGGCCGCGCCGGCCCCGGTCCGCCGCCCAGGACATCCTCGTCCGTCGCCGTCGAGACCACGTCCAGTGCCTGCACCCGCTTCCATCGGCACCTGCCGTGCCGAATTGCAGACGACCGTGTCAGCTCCGCGCCAAGAGGGGGGCCAGGAAGCGGCCGGTGTGGCTGGCATCGACCTCGGCCACGGTCTCGGGGGAGCCCTCGGCGACGACCTGCCCGCCCCCGCTGCCCCCCTCGGGGCCGAGGTCGATGAGCCAGTCGGCGGTCTTGATCACGTCGAGGTTGTGCTCGATGACCAGCACCGTATTGCCCTGGTCGACGAGGCGGGACAGCACCGTGAGCAGCCGGCGGATGTCCTCGAAGTGCAGGCCGGTGGTGGGCTCGTCGAGCAGGTAGATGGTGTGGCCCGTCGACCGCTTGGACAGCTCGGAGGCCAGCTTGATGCGCTGGGCCTCACCGCCCGAGAGAGTGGGTGCGGGCTGGCCCAGGCGGATGTAGCCCAGGCCCACGTCGACCAGGGTCTGCATGTGGCGGGCGATGGCGGGCTGGTTGGCGAAGAACTCCAGGGCCTCTTCGCAGGGCAGGTCGAGCACCTCGGCCACGTTCTTGCCCTTGAACGTGATGTCGAGGGTGTCGCGGTTGTAGCGGGAGCCCTTGCACACCTCGCACGGCACGTAGACGTCGGGCAGGAAGTGCATCTCGATCTTGATCGTGCCGTCGCCGGCGCAGGCCTCGCAGCGACCGCCCTTGACGTTGAAGGAGAACCGCCCGGGTTGGTAGCCCCGGACCTTGGCCTCCTGGGTCTGGGCGAACAGCTTGCGGATGGCGTCCCACACCCCGGTGTAGGTGGCCGGGTTGGACCGGGGGGTGCGGCCGATGGGTGACTGGTCGATGCTGATGACCTTGTCGAGCTGTTCGATGCCCTCGATGCGCTTGTGGCGGCCGGGCGGCACCTTGGCCCGGTAGATCTTCTGCATCAGCGACCGGAGCAGGATGTCGTTGACCAGGGTGGACTTGCCCGACCCCGACACGCCGGTGACGGTGACGAAGCACCCCAGGGGGATGTCGACGTCGACGCCGGCCAGGTTGTGCTCCCGTGCTCCGACGACCCGCAACCAGCCCTCGGACGGCTGGCGCCGCTGCTCGGGCACGGGGATGGACCGGGTGCCGGACAGGTACTGGCCCGTGAGCGACGCCTTGTTCTTCAGTAGCTGCTTGTAGCTGCCGGAGTGGACGATCGATCCGCCGTGCTCCCCCGCCCCGGGGCCCACGTCGACCACGTGGTCGGCGACGGAGATCGTGTCCTCGTCGTGCTCCACTACGATGACGGTGTTGCCCAGCTCGCGCAGGCGAATGAGGGTCTCGATGAGGCGGCGGTTGTCGCGCTGGTGCAGGCCGATCGACGGCTCGTCGAGCACATAGAGCACGCCCACCAGGCCGGAGCCGATCTGGCTGGCCAGGCGGATGCGCTGGGCCTCGCCGCCCGACAGCGTGGACGTGCCGCGGGAGAGCGACAAGTAGTCGAGCCCCACGTCGAGCAGGAACCCGAGCCGGGCGTTGACCTCCTTGAGCACCGCCTCGGCGATCATCTGCTCGCGGTCGGTGAGCTCGATGTGGCTCAGGACCGCGGCCACGTCGCGGATCGACATGTCGGACAGCTCGGCGATGTTGTGCCCGGCCACGGTGACGGCCACCGTGAACGGGTTGAAGCGGGCCCCGTCGCACTCCGAGCAGGGCACCTCCCGCATGTAGCCCTCGAACTGCTCCCGCTGGCTGTCGCTCTCGGTGTCGCTGTGGCGGCGCTGGAGCCAGGGGATGACGCCCTCGTAGGCGGCCTGGTAGGTGCGGGTGCGGCCGTAGCGGTTCTTGTAGCGGACCTCGACGCGGCCCACGCCCGTGCCGTGCAGCATCTTCTTCTGCTGAGCCGCCTTGAGCTTCGACCAGGGCACGTCGAGGGGGATGTCGTGCTCGGCCCCGACGGCCTCGACGATGCGGTGGAACCAGGTGGCGTGGCCGCTGGCCCACGGGTGGATGGCTCCCTCGGAGAGGGAGAGGTCGGGGTCGGGGATGATCAGCTCGGGATCGACCTCGAAGCGGGTGCCCAGGCCGTCGCACCGGGGGCAGGCGCCATAGGGGGTGTTGAAGGAGAAGCTGCGGGTGGTGAGCTCCTCGAAGCTCTCGCCGTCGACCGGGCAGGCCAGGTGCTGGCTGAAGGTCATCGACTCGGGCTCGTCCTCGTCGCCGCCGGGCACCACCTGGATCTCAGCCACCCCCTCGGCCAGGCGCAGCGCCGTCTCCAGCGACTCGGTGAGGCGGTGCTCGATGCCCTCCCGCTTCACCAGGCGGTCGATCACCACCTCGATGGTGTGGTTCTCGTAGCGGGCCAGATCGATCTTCTCGCCCAGCTCGTGGATCTCGCCGTCGATCCGGGCCCGGGAGTAGCCCTGCTGGGCCAGGTCGGCCAGGAGCGTCTCGTAGTTGCCCTTGCGCCGTCGCACCACCGGGGCCAGCACCTGGAAGCGGGTGCCCTCGGGGAGCTGGAGGATGCGGTCGACGATCTGCTGCGGCGTCTGGCGGGTGATGGCCGCGCCGTGGGTCGGGCAGTGGGGCACGCCGATGTTGGTGAACAGCAGGCCCAGGTACTTGAGGATCTCGGTGATGGTGCCCACCGTCGACCGGGGGTTGCGCGACGCCGACTTCTGGTCGATGGAGATGGCCGGGGACAGGCCCTCGATGAAGTCGACGTCGGGCTTGTCCATCTGGCCCAGGAACTGCCGGGCGTACGACGAGAGCGACTCGACGTAGCGGCGCTGGCCCTCGGCGTAGATGGTGTCGAAGGCCAGGGAGGACTTGCCCGAGCCCGAGAGCCCGGTGAAGACGATCAGCCGGTCGCGGGGCAGGTCGAGGTCGACGCCCCGGAGGTTGTGCTCGCGGGCGCCGCGGATGACGAGGGAGTCCGACACGAGGCCCCACCCTACCGGGTGAGCCAACCCCACGAACAGACGTTCCCGGTCATCCCACCTGGCGCAGCTCCCGGCGCAGTTCCCTGATCTCGTCGCGGAGGCGGGCGGCGTACTCGAAGCGCAGGTCGAACGAGGCCTCCCGCATCTCCTCCTCGAGGGTGGAGATGAGCCGGGCCAGATCTTCTCCCGGGAGGTTGGCCAGCTCCTGGCGGCGGGCCTTGTCGGCGGCCCGCTCGCGGCGGGCCCCGTCGCCGGGCACAGGGGCCCGCTCCTCGGCCGGGCGGATGAGGGCGAGGATGTCGGTGACGGCCTTGCGCACCGTCTCCGGGTTGATGCCGTGCTCCTCGTTGTACGCCTGCTGCAGGCCGCGGCGCCGGTTGGTCTCGCTGAGGGCCCGCTGCATGGAGTCGGTGACCTTGTCGGCGTACATGATCACCTGGCCGTCGACGTTGCGGGCGGCCCGGCCGATGGTCTGGATGAGCGACGTCTCGCTGCGGAGGAAGCCCTCCTTGTCGGCGTCGAGGATGGCCACCAGCGACACCTCGGGCAGGTCGAGGCCCTCCCGGAGGAGGTTGATGCCGACCAGGACGTCGAACTCGCCCAGGCGCAGGTCGCGCAGGATCTCGATGCGCTGGATGGTGTCGACCTCGCTGTGGAGGTAGCGGACCTTGACCCCTAGCTCGAGCAAGTAGTCGGTGAGGTCTTCGGCCATCTTCTTGGTGAGGGTGGTGACCAGCACCCGGTCACCCTTGGCCACCTTGGCGTTGATCTGCTCCATGAGATCGTCGATCTGGCCCTTGGTGGGCTTCACCACCACCTCGGGGTCGATCAACCCCGTCGGCCGCACCACCTGCTCGACGACGCGGGTGCTCTTCTCCAGCTCGAAGGGCCCGGGCGTGGCCGACAGGAACACGACCTGGCCGATCTTCTCCATGAACTCGTCGAAGCGCAGGGGCCGGTTGTCGGCCGCCGACGGGAGGCGGAAGCCGTGCTCGATGAGCTGGGCCTTGCGGCTGCGATCGCCCTCGTACTGGCCGTGGAGCTGGGGCACGGTCTGGTGGCTCTCGTCGAGCACCATCAGGAAGTCGCGGGGGAAGTAGTCGAGCAGGGTGTTGGGCATCTCCCCCGGGCCCCGCCCGTCGATGGGGGCCGAGTAGTTCTCGATCCCGTTGCAGAACCCCACCTCCTGCATCATCTCCAGGTCGTACTGGGTGCGCATGCGCAGACGCTGGGCCTCCAGCAGCTTGCCCTCGGCCTCGAAGTGGGCCAAACGCTCCTGGAGCTCCTGTTCGATGCGGACGATGGCCCGCTGCATGCGCTCCTCACCCGCCACGTAGTGGGTGGCGGGCAGGAGGACGAAGTCGTCGTGCACCCGCACCTTCTCTCCCGTCACCGGGTCGAAGGTGGCCATGGCCTCGATCTCGTCGCCGAACAGCTCGATGCGGAGGGCCGTCTCGTCGTAGGCGGGGTGGATCTCGATGGTGTCGCCCCGGACCCGGAAGGTGCCCCGGGTGAGGTTCATGTCGTTGCGGTCGTACTGCATGTCGACGAAGCGCCGGAGCAGGAGGCGCTGGTCGAGGCTGTCGCCCCGACGCAGGACGAGCAGGCTGTCGCGATACTCCTCGGGCGAGCCCAGGCCGTAGATGCACGACACCGACGCCACCACGATCACGTCGCGCCGGGTGAGGAGGGAGGCCGTGGTGGAGTGGCGCAGGCGCTCGATCTCGTCGTTGATCGACGAGTCCTTCTCGATGTAGGTGTCGCTGGCGGCCATGTAGGCCTCGGGCTGGTAGTAGTCGTAGTAGCTGACGAAGTACTCCACCGCGTTGTGGGGGAAGAACTCGCGCATCTCGTTGGCCAGCTGGGCGGCCAGCGACTTGTTGGGCGCCAGGATCAGGGTGGGCCGCTGCACCTGTTCGATGGTCCAGGCGATGGTGGCGGACTTGCCCGAGCCGGTGATGCCCAGGAGGGTCTGGAACCGCTCCCCTCCCTCGATGCCGTCGGCCAGGCCGGCGATGGCCTTGGGCTGGTCGCCCGAGGGGGCGAACTCCGACACCACCTCGAAGGGGCGGCTCGGGGAGGTGGTGACGGGCACGACGTCGGCCATGCCCGAGAGGCTACCGACCCCCTATGACACCGACGCCTGGGGTAGGGCCAGGAGGCGGGGCCACAGGACATCGACCTGAGCCTCCAGGGCCGCCCGGTCGCCCGAGTTGTCGATCACCACGTCGGCCCGGGCCCGCCGGTCCTCTCGGGACGCCTGACGGGCCATCCGGGCCCGGACGTCGGCCTCGGCCATCCCCCGCTGCTCCACCAACCGGGTCACCGCCACCTCGGGGTCGACGTCGACCACCAGGAGCAACGCCATGTCGTCCCGGCCCGACTCCACCAGGAGAGGGACGTCGAGGATCACCACCCCGTCACCTTGCGCCGCCTCCTCCAAGCGGCGGGCGATCTCGACCCCCACCGCGGGGTGGACGATGGCGTTCAGGTCGGCCAGGGCCTCGTCGTCGGCGAACACGATGTCGGCCACCGCTTGACGGTCGAGGGTGCCGTCCGGGGCCACCACGATGGGACCGAAGCGGGCCACGATGGCGTCGAAGGTGCGCTGCCCGGGCGCCTGGAGCTCCCGCACGATGGCATCGGCATCGATCACCGTCGCCCCCCGCGCCGCCAACAGGGCCGAGACGGTCGACTTGCCGCTGCCGATGCCACCGGTGAGGCCCACGAGGATCACGAAGCGGCGACCGTACCACCAGAGGATTGGCCGGTTCTTCGCGGGTGCTCGGCGTAGCCTGCACGACATGGCCCGGGACGTCGCCCCGTCGAGCGCGGCCCTCGGCGCCCCCGCGGACACCACCGTGCCGGAGGCCGTCCTCGCCTCATCGGCCCCCCTCGTCGACGAGACCTCCGCCTTCCGGCCCGCCATCCTCAGCGTGCGCGGCGCCACCACCGCGGTGTCGGTGGTGCTGTGCAGCGGGGCCGCGGCCGACGCCGACTGGACCGTCCTCGGCTGGGCCGCCGTGGTCATCGCCTACAACATCTTCCGGCTGTTCCGCCCCCTCCGCATCCGGCAGGACACCGCCAGCCTCCTGTGGGTCCTGGTCGAGGTGGGCCTCCACGTCATCGCCGTCATCGCCACCGGCTACTGGGGCTCCCCCTTCACCTTCTCCCTGCTCACCGCCATCATGGTGGCCGGGTTCGCCCGAGGGTTCGGCTTCGCCGTGCGCATCGGCGGGGCATCGGTCGTCGCCGTCGCCCTCCCCTACCTGTTGGCCGAAGGCACCGCCACCCAGGAGCTGCAGACCGCCCTCCAGTGGGCGACCCTGCTCTTCCTCGTCGCCGCCGTGGCCGGGTACGCCCGCCACATCAACATGGAGGCCGAGCGGTCCCACTCCCTGGCCCTCGACCGCTTGGGTCGCCTCTCCGACGCCAACGCCCTCCTCTTCGCCCTGCACCGGGTGGCCCAGAGCCTCCCCAACTCGCTCGACCTGGACGAGGTGCTCGACACCACCAGCCGCCGCCTGGAGGACCTCTTCTCCTACGACATCGCCGCTGTCCTCCTCTTCGACGAGACCGGCGGCGGCTGGCGCACCGTGCGCACGGACGGCAACCGCGTCGTCCCCGTGTGGCCCGAGGGCGATCTGCCCGGCCCGGCGGCCCAGGCCGTCCGCACCCGCATGTTGGTGAACGAGCCCGACCTGGCCCGGGGCATCGGTCCCGGCCTCGGGGTGGAGAGCCGGTGTGGGCTCTACGCCCCGCTGCTCGGCCGGGAGGGGGTGATCGGGCTGGTCGCCGTGGAGCGCACCGAGGCCGAGAAGTTCTCCGAGCGCGACGCCGAGCTGCTCGACGGGTTCGTCGCCCCCGCCGCCCTCGCCGTCGACAACGCCCTGTGGTTCCATCGCCTCCGCACCGTCGGGGCCGACGAGGAGCGCACCCGCATCGCCCGCGACCTCCACGATCGCATCGGCCAGTCGCTGGCCTACCTGGCCTTCGAGCTCGACCGCATCGTCAAGACCGACGGCCGGGGGGACGCGGTGGGCCCGTCGCTGGAGCGCCTGCGCGACGACGTGCGCGGCGTCATCGGCGAGGTGCGCGACACCCTGTACGACCTGCGGACCGACGTGTCGGAGGTGTCCGACCTGCCGACCACCCTCTCCGACTACGTCGAGCGCCTCCGGGGGCGGAGCCGCCTCGACATCCGCATCGACATCCGGGTCGACATGCGCCTCCCGGTCCGCCAGGAGCGGGAGCTGTTCCGGATCGCCCAGGAGGCCCTGGCCAACGTGGAGCGGCACAGCGGGGCCTGGCGCTGCCTGGTCCGCTGGTGGTGCGAGGAGGGGGCGGCTCTGCTCGAGGTCCGCGACGACGGGCGCGGCTTCGCCTCGGGCCGGGCCGGGCGGCTCGACAGCTACGGCATCCTGGGGATGCGGGAGCGGGCGGCCAGCATCGGCGCCACCCTGGACGTGGACAGCGTCGAGGGCGTGGGCTCCACGATCCGCTGCTACCTCCAGACCAGCACGAGCTGACCCCGTGGGGATACCCTCAGCGGCGATGTCGATCCGTCTCGTGCTCGCCGACGATCACACCATGTTGCGGGACGGGCTCCGTCGCTCCCTCGAGGACGAGGGCTTCACCGTGATCGGTGAGGCCTCCGACGGCCTGGAGGCCGTCGACCTGGCCGGGCGCCTCCAGCCCGACGTCGTCCTGATGGATGTCACCATGCCCAACTGCGACGGCGTGGAGGCCACCCGTCGCATCCGCGCCAGCCAGCCCGGGGTGCGGGTCGTGATGCTCACCATGCACGCCGACCGCGAGGTGCTCCAGGCCGCTCTGGCCGCCGGGGCCGCCGGATACCTGGTGAAGGACTGCTCCATCGACGAGATCGCCGAGACGGTGCGCCTGGCGGCCGACGACGACAGCTCCCTCTCCCCCGGGGTGGCGGCGTCCATGCTCGACGAGGTCCGTCGCCTCGATGCCGGCGTCGTCGACGACGACCACCCGGATCGGGTCGTCACCAAACGGGAGGAGGAGGTGCTCCAGCTCATCGCCGACGGTTGCAGCACCACCGAGGTGGCCGAGCGCCTCTACATCAGCCAGAAGACGGTGAAGAACCACCTGGCGTCGATCTACCAGAAGCTCGATGCCCGCGACCGCACCCAGGCCGTGCTCCAGGCCGTGCGCATGGGCATCGTGCGCCTGGGCTGAGGACGACTCGTCCCTCAGCCGGCGCAGTTCTCGGGGAGGGCCTCCCCGTCGTAGGCCGCTCCGATGCAGCTCTGCGACTTCACGAGGCCACCGTCCGTGCCCCCGCCGACGAACATCAGGGCTCCGATGCAGACCAGGGCGATCAGGGCGAGGAGCAAGGCGTACTCGACCAGGCTGGCGCCCTTCTCGGCGCCGAGTCGAGCCCACAGATCACGCACGGCGTCGAGCATGAGATGTCCTTCCGATGGTGGCAGGCCCCCCATCGGCGCCTCTCCCTCACTCTGGATGGGCCGGACGACCCAATTCGCCACGGAGAGCGTCTAACCGGGCACAGCCACCATCCAGATGGCGTCCCGGTGGACGACCCGCCACCCGCCATCGCCTTCCAGCGCCCCACCGAGGGGAGTGTCGGCCTTCCAGAGCACGGCCGTCGCCCCATGGCGGGCCAACACCTCCGACCAACCGGGGGCGGCATCCAGGAGGGTGCGGTAGTCCCGCACCAGGGCCACCGGGTACATGTCGACGCGATCGTCGATGAACACCCGGGCATCGGCCCCTCGGAGGGCCTCGCGGTAGTTGCCGACGTAGTCGTAGGACACCACCCGGGCGCCCTCGTCCCACAGGCCGTCGCCCTCCATCCAGGCCACGGCTTCGACGGGGTAACCCTCGAGGTCGGTGTCGGGCCCGCGGAGCAGGCTCGCCGTGACGACGAGCCCGAGGGCCGTCAGCACCGTCCCGGTGACGAGCGCGCCCCGGCGCGAGAGGGTGGGAGCCAACCGGCCCAGGCGGGGCACGGCGCCGGCCAGGACAGGGGTCATCACCAGCAGCAGCGGGGCCGCGTTCCGCTGGGCCGTGAGGGCCAGCCCCCCGAACACGAGGAGCGGGAGGGCGTCCCGCCAACGGGGGGCCCGCATCAGGCCCACGACCGCGGCCAGGAAGAGCCCGAGGACGAGGATCTCGGGAAGCCTCTCGTAGGTCGGTGCCTGCCACTCGACCACCTGCTGGAAGGCCTCGCTCTTCTGGGTCACGGAGGCCGGGAACACCAGCAGCCGCGGCCCCAGCGGGTTGACCGCACCCAGGGCGACGCCCACCGCCGCCCACCGGAGGGCGCGGACCTCGGGCCCCCAGGTCCCCCGGTCGAGGCGCCCCCCGACGGCGTACAGGGCCAGCAGGACGAGGGCGAACGGGAAGGAACCGTGGGTGTTGACCCAGATCCAGGCAATGGGCACCAACCACCGAGGGTCGAGGCGCCCGTCGGCGGCGAACATCACCGCCACCAACCCGAGGAGGCCGAACAGCAGGGGGCGCCCGGACCAGGACCCGGTCGCCGCGGCCAGCACCGCGCCGGTGACGGCGATGCGCACGAAGATCGACCGTGAGCGGTCGGTGAACGCCCAGACGGCGGCGCCCAGCCCCGCGGTCAGCAGCCCCTGCAGGAGCCGCACCCCCCCGAGGCCCGCCACCCGCTCGGCCCCGGCGTAGGCCAGGGAGGCGAACCAGCTCTGCACGACCCAGGGGTCGCCGGCGGCCGTGAACGAGTAGGGGTCGGACCGGGGGACCCCCCCGTCCAGGATCAGGCGACCCGTCGCCAGGTGGGTCAGGAAGCTGTTGTCGGACAGGGAGGCCATGCCCATGCGCAGCCCCCACAGCGCGGCCAGCGCCCCGAAGACGAAGGTGGCCGGGACGCGCCCTGAGGACAGGTCCCGGACCTGACCGGGACCCGCCACCACGACCGGGTCCGCGACCTCCGGAGCGTCGGCCATCACCGCCGTCCCCGGGCTCACCCGCCGAAGCCCTCCATGATGTTGAGCACCGCCGGGCCCAGGACCACGATGAACAGGGCCGGGAACACGCAGAACACCATGGGGATCAGCATCTTCACCGGCGCCTTCTGGGCCTTCTCCTGGGCCAGCTGCTTGCGCTTGATGCGCATCTCCTCGGCCTGGGCCCGCAGGACCCGTCCGATGGACACGCCGAAGCTGTCGGCCTGGATGATGGCCAGGACGAAGGAGCGCAGCTCGGACACGTTGCAGCGTCGCTCCATGTTGCGCATGGCGTCGCTCCGGCTGGCCCCGGCCCGCACCTCGCCCAGCATGCGGGTGAACTCGTCGGTCAGGGCGCCGGGCACGGCGCTCACCGTGCGGTCGAGGGCCTGCTCGAACCCGAGGCCGGCCTCGACGGAGATCACCAGGAGGTCGAGCACGTCGGGCAGGGCGGTACGGATGGCCACCTTCCGCTCCTCGACCCGTCGGGTCAGGAGGACGTCGAGGCCCTTGAAGAGGAGGAACCCGCCGATCCCGGCCAGGGCGAGGCCGAGCATCCCCTCCATCTTCATGACGCCGAGGACGAAGACCACCCACGGCAGCACCAGGATCTGAGCCAGGGTGCGAGCGGCCATGAACCGTTCGTAGCTCTTGGACCCGTTGTGGCCGAGCGACAGGAACTGGCCCCGTATCCGCTCGATCGAGCCGAGAGGCGTCAGCCGCTTGCCCAGGGTGAGCAGTCCCTGGAAGACAGGAGCGACGGCCCGCTCGGTGACCGGCTTGAGCAGTTCCTGGTCACGGACGTTGGTGACCTCGTAGCCGTCGAGCTGGCGCAGCGAGGCGCGGATCGTGGCCCGCTCGTCGGCCTGTCCGAGCACGGTCACGAGGCCGATGACGATCGCGGCGAAGATCAGCGCGAGTCCCAGGATGAGCATGGTGTCCTCAGCTCTCGGGGGTGAGGGGAGCGGGCAGGGCAGGGTCCACGGTCAGATCTCGATCGTGATGCACTTCTTCATCCACGCGAAGCCGATGCCCATGGTGACGACGGCGACGCCCAGGAGGATGTGGCCCAGCGACTGGGAGAACAGCGGCTCCATGTAGGAGGGGTTCACCACCGCCATGAGGCCGCCCAGGGCGATGGGCATGATGCCGAGGATGATGGCGCTCATCTTCCCCTCGGCGGTGAGGGAGGCGACGTCCCGGCGGAGGCGCTCGCGGTCGATCATGGTGTCGGACACCGTCATCAGGAGCTCGGCCAGGTTGCCGCCCACCTCCCGCTGGATCCCGATGGCCATGACGACCCACTCGAAGTCCTTGCTCTGGATCCGTTCGGCCGAGGCATGGAGAGCGTCCTCCAGCTCACGACCGAGGCGCGCCTCGGTCATGGCCCGGCGCAGCTCGCGGCCCATGGGGCCGTCGGATTCGGTGGCCACGGCGTCCACTCCCTGCACCAGGGAGTAGCCCGCTCGGAGCGAACCGGCCAAGAGCTGGAGCATGTCGGGGAGTTGGGCGTTGAACGTCTTCTGGCGACGGCGGCCGAGGAAGCTCAGGACGGCGAGGGGCGTGATGAAGCCGAAGGCGCCGAAGATCAGCACCCCGATGGGGCCCATGACGGGGAAGCCCAGGAGGGCGACGACGGCGGCGGCAGCGACGTAGAAGAACAGGGCCTCGGCCGCCCGGAGGGGCAGGTCGGCCTGTTCCATCAAGGCTTCGACCTTGACCAGGACTCCCTGCTTCTCGGCGATCTCCTCGGTGAGCTCCACGGCCCGCTGCACGAAGGCCGTCTGGGCGAACCCCTGGTCGGCCTCGGCCTGGGCCAGGCCCGGCTCGGTGTACTGCTGGAGCATGCGGTCGAGGCCGGACTCGTCCTTGGAGGCCAGGGCGGCCACCGCCACCACGGCCAGGGCCACGGCGAGGCCCCCGGCCGCCACCACGATCATCAGGCCGACGTCGCCCCGCAGGAAGCCGGGCATGATCGAGCGCGACGTGGCCGGTGCGGCCAGGTTGGCCTCTCCCTGGGACACCCCGCCGGGGACGAAGGTGGCGGCCACGCTCTCGCCCCCCACGGTGATCGTCAGGTCGGTCTTCCCTTGTTCCTCCCCGGCCGAGAAGGTCACGACGTACTGGTTCGCCAGGGCCTGGCGCACCTCCTCCAGGCCGGCATCCAAGTCCGCGGGACCGGGAGCGGGGATGACCGCCCCGCCGGTCTGGCCCACCGTCCCCTCGATGGATCCCAGATCCGCCTGCTGCTGGGCGTCGTAGACCAGGGCGAACACCGCGGCCCCCGACGCCTTCAGGGCCGAGACGGCCTGCGCCTCGGTCGTCTCCTGGTCGTTGTCGCCGTCGGCGATGAGCACGATGTTGGGCTGGAGCTCGCTGTCCGGCTCCAGCAGGAGGGCGGCGCGGCGGAGGCCGCCCCACAGGGCCGTCTCCCCGTCCTCGGGGGCGGAGAGGCGATCGATGGCGTCCCGGAGCTCGTCCTTGTCGGTGGTGACCTCGCTCAGGACCTCGACCTCGGTGTTGAACGACACGAGGCCCAGGGCCTCGTTGCCCTCCAGATCGTCCACCAGGCTCCGTAGCGTCTCCTGCGTCGCCGCCAGGCCGCCGTTGGTGCCCATGGAGCCCGACGTGTCCACGGCGACGACGATGGCCGTCTCGATGCCGGCCGTGGCCAGGGGCACGGGTGGCGGGTGCTCGACCTCGCGCCCGCCCTGGCGGACCACCAGATCCTCGAGGGCCTGGCGTTCGCCCGTCCAGATGAAGGAGGCCTGGACGGCGGTGGGATCGCTGGCGTCGACCTTGCGGACGGACAGGTCCGGCAGCTCCCCGCCCTCCTGGCCGAGCACGGCCGGGCCGGCGACGACGAGGAGGCAGGCGACGAACGAGGCGGCCAACCCCCCGAGCAGCCGGGTACGGCGGCGGGCGGGGGCGGTCATCGGCCACCGCCCCGGCGGACGAACTGCTCCGGCGTGAAGACCTCGGGGCCGAGGCGGATGCCCAGGTCGGCCAGCTTCTCGGCGAACTTGGGCCGGGTCCCGGTGGCCTTCAGGTGGCCCCGGAAGCGACCGTGCTCGTCGACCCCCATGCCGTAGTCGAACATGAAGATGTCCTGCATGGTGATGGTGTCGCCCTCCATGCCCTGGACCTCGGAGATGTTGATCACCCGGCGGGTCCCGTCCCGGAGGCGCCCGATCTGCACCACGGCGTCGACGGCCGAGGCGATCTGGTGGCGGATGGCGGTGAGGGGGAGGTCGTAGCCGGCCATCAGGACCAGGGTCTCCAAGCGGGCCATACAGTCGCGGGCGGTGTTGGCGTGGATGGTGGTGAGCGAGCCGTCGTGGCCCGTGTTCATGGCCTGGAGCATGTCCAGGGCCTCGCCGCTTCGACACTCGCCCACGACGATGCGGTCGGGGCGCATGCGGAGGGTGTTCTTCACCAGGTCGCGGATGCTGATCGCCCCCTTGCCCTCGATGTTCGGCGGGCGGGCCTCCAGCGAGAGGACGTGCTCCTGGTGGAGCTGGAGCTCCTTGGCGTCCTCGACGGTCACGATGCGCTCGTCGCCCGGGATGAAGGACGACAGCACGTTCAGCATCGTCGTCTTACCGGTGCCGGTACCGCCGGACACGATGATGTTGAGCTTGCCGACGACCATGGCCTGGAGGAACCGGGCCGACGCCGCGTTCAGGGTGCCGAAGCGGATGAGGTCGTCGATCTGGAAGGGATCCTTGGCGAACTTCCGGATGGTGAGGAACGGCCCACCCACGGCGAGGGGGTGGATCACGGCGTTGACGCGGGAGCCGTCGGGCAGGCGGGCGTCGCACAGGGGCGTCGCCTCGTCGATGCGCCGGCCCACCTGGGCCACGATCTTGTCGATGATGCGCCGCAGGTGCTGGTCGTCCACGAAGGTGGCGTTGGTCTTCTCCACCTTGCCCGAGCGCTCCACGAAGACGGAGTCGGGGCCGTTGACCATGACCTCGGAGATCTCGTCCGTGCGGAGCAGGCGGTCGATGGGGCCGTAGCCCAGGATGTCGTCGGACACGTCCTGGATGAGCTGGGCCTTGTCGGCGGCCGAGAGCGGAGCCCGCTCCTGGGCCAGGGCCGAGTGCAGCTGCTCGTGGACCCGGCGCCTGAGGTCGTCCTCGGTGAGGCGCTTGTCGTAGAGGATCGGGCCCAGCTCATCGATGAGGTGGTGGTGGATCTTCTGACGCAGCTCGTCGATCACCGGGTCCCGGCGCTTGGCAGCGGAGAGCCCGCTGGTCTGCGGGTTGGCTTCGTGGAGGCGCTTGTAGAGGGACATCGAAACACCATCGGCGCGGTTTCGCCGAGTGTGAGAGCACGTCCCGAGGTTCACCGTGGGTTACCAACGAGGTGACTCTCAGCGGTCGTAGCTCAGCGCTTCTTCTTCTTGGACGCGGCCGGGATGTAGCAGTCGGCGAGGGTCTCGAAGGCCCGGGCGATCGAGCTGCGGGGGGCGTCGATGACGACCGGCACGCTCTTGTTGATCGACTGGGGCACGACGATGTCGCTGGGCAGCTGGGTCTCGGCCTTGATCTGGAGGGTCCGCTCGACCTCGCTCACGTCCAGGCGCACCTTGGT
>CAZXRA010000109.1:0-4857 GCA_964643485.1 uncultured Iamiaceae bacterium
AATTGCACGGAAACGCCATTGAAGTCCGCTCCGTTCTGCACCGCTTCGATATAGATGTCGTTGTTCAAGCCCGCGGAAACAAGGCGCCCGGATGAGCGGGAACCCACCAGGTCGGTGAGCCGGGTGGTGCGTGTCAGCTGCGGATCCAGATCCTCTCCCTGGAGGGAAGCTGTTCCGACCCCGAGGGTGGTGAGAATTCCCAGCTCCAAGGCCGTCGTGCCGCCGGGGAGCGACGTCCCCACCGCGGCCCACGAGCTGGCCAACCTGGCCGTCGTGGCCCGGGCCGTCGTCACCGCGGCCACGGCCCGCACCGAGAGCCGGGGCGCCCACGCCCGCCGCGACTTCCCGTCCCCCGACCCGACCCAGGCCCATCGCCTCGTCCTGTCCTGATCCGTTCTGAGCCAGGAGAACGCCCGAAGGGGCATCTGGCTGGCTCAGAACGACCCGTGGGCGGGGGTCGCACCGTTCTGAGCCACGGGAACGCCCGAAGGGGCGTCTGGCTGGCTCAGAAACGCATGGGGCGATGGGCGATCCGGGTTGCCGTGGGACCGGGAACTGGGTTGGATGCCGTCTGCCATGTCTGCCGTGCCACCCCCGGAGCCCCCGGCCGACCCCCGTTCGATGCTCCGGCGGGGGTCCGCCCTGCTGTGGCGGTCGGTGCGCACCCACCCTCGCCCCTTCGCTGTGTCGGTGGCGGGGGCCACCCTCTTCGCGGTGATGACCGTGGCCGCCACCACGGTGCTGGGCCGGGTGACCGACGAGGTGGTCGTCCCCGGGCTCTCCGGCGAGCGGGGTGAAGGCACCTTCGGCCCCGTCGACGGTGGGACGGTGCTCCTCGTCACCGCCGCCGTGGTCGTCGTGGCCCTGGCCCGGGCGGCCGGGGTGATGGCCCGGCGCTACTTCTGCGCCCAGACCACCTTCCGCATGGGCGCCACGTGGCGGAGCGCCCTCGCCGACCGCTACCTCGACGCCCCCCTCCGGTTCCACACCCACCGCCCGGCGGGGGAGCTGATGGCCCACGCCGACAACGACGCCATGAAGGCCGTGGAGTTCATCAACCCGGCGCCCTTCTCCCTGAGCGCCTTCGTGATCGGGGCCGCCGCCTTCGCCCGCCTGCTCACGGTCGACTGGGTGCTGGCCGCCGTGGCCCTCGTCGTCTTTCCCACCCTGCTCGGGCTGAACCGGGTGTACACGTCGCGGGCCGAGGGCCCGGCGGCCCGGGGCCAGGCCCGCTACGGCGACATGGCCGCTGTGGCCCACGAGAGCTTCGACGGGGCCCTGGTGGTGAAGCTCCTCGGCCTGGCCGGCCACGAGACCGGTCGCCTCGGGGCCGCGGCCGACGCCCTGCGCCGGGAACGGGTGCGGGTCGGCGAGCTGCGGGCCTGGTTCGACCCGGGCCTGACCGCCCTGCCCAACCTGGGCTCGGTGGTGGTGCTGGGCCTGGGGGCGTGGCGCCTCTCGACGGGAGCGGTGACGGAGGGCGGGATCGTCGAGGCCCTGGCTCTGTTCGCCGTGCTGGCCACGCCCATGCGGGTGATGGGCTACCTGCTCATGACCATGCCCCCGTCGGTGGTGGCTGCCGACCGGCTCGACGGGGTGCTGGCCGTCGACCCCGACGAGCGCCACCCGGCCCGGGGGACGGCGACGCTCCCGCCCGGACCGCTGGCCGTGGAGGTGGAGGGGCTCCACTTCGCCCACGACCCGGCCGTGCCCGTGCTGGACGACGTCACCTTCGCCGTGGCGCCGGGCGAGGTGGTGGCCCTCACCGGGGCGACGGCGGGAGGGAAGACGTCGCTGTGCCTCTGCGTGGCCGGTCTGCTGGAGCCGACGGTGGGTACGGTCCGCCTCGGCGGGGTCGACATCACGACCCTCGACCGGGCCGCCCTCCCCGCCGCCGTGGGCGTCGTGTTCCAGGAGACGTTCCTCTTCGCCGACTCGGTGCGGGCCAACGTCGGGGCCGGTCAGGACGGGCCGGACACACTCGGCGACGACGAGGTGCTCGCCGCCCTGGCCCTGGCCCGGGCCGACGGCTTCGTGGCCGCCCTGCCCGACGGCCTCGACAGCGTCCTGGGCGAGCGGGGCGTCACCCTCTCCGGCGGGCAGCGTCAGCGCCTGGCCCTGGCCCGGGCCCTCGTCCGCCGACCCCGGCTCCTGATCCTCGACGACGCCACCAGCGCCATCGACCCCACGGTCGAGGAGCAGATCCTGTCCGGGCTGGGCGAGGCCCTCGACGTGACGACCCTCGTCGTGGCCCACCGCGTCTCCACCATCCGCCTGGCCGACCGGGTGGTGTTCCTCGACGGCGGACGGATCGCCGCCACCGGCACCCACGACGACCTCCTGTCCCGGGTGCCGGCCTATGCCGCCCTCGTCCGGGCCTATGAGGAACAAGACGACGAGGCCGACCGGGACGAGGCCGACGCGGCGGGAGTGGCCTCGTGAGCACGACCATGCCGGCCGAGGAGGGCCTCGACGAGGTCCACGCCGCCGACGGGCCGGTGCCCTTCGACGGGAGCGACGTGCCCGGCGGGGCCCTGGCCGCCTTCCGGGCCGTGGTGGCCCAGATGCCCGAGCTGCGGGCCGGCGTGGGCCTCTCGGTCGGCCTCGCCCTGGCCACCTCGGCCGGGCGGGTGGTCGTGCCGGTGATGGTCCAGCAGGTGCTCGACCGGGGCATCCTTGGGCCCGACGGCTACCGGCCCGGGTTCGTGGCCGGCGCCACCGTCGTCGGCGTGGTCGCCGTCATCGGGTTCTGGCTCCTCGGCCGCATCACCCTGGCCCGCCTCACCCGGGCCGCCGAGGCCGGCCTGGCCGGCCTGCGGGTGCGGGCCTTCGCCCACGTCCACCACCTGTCGGCCGCCGACCACACCCGCACCCGCCGGGGCGTCCTCGTCGCCCGGGTCACCAGCGACGTCGAGACCCTGGCCCAGTTCTGGCAGTGGGGGGCCATGGTGTGGCTGACGGCGACCTCCACCGTCCTCGGGATCGTCGTCGTCATGCTCGCCTACTCGTGGCCGCTGGCCCTGCTGACGGCGGCGGTGTTCGTCCCGGCCACCGTCCTCCTGCGCCGCCTCCAGCGCCGCCAGCTCGACCGCTGGGACACGGTGCGCACCCGGGTGGGCGAGACCCTGGGCGAGTTCTCCGAGGCCATCGGCGGCGCCCCGGTGATCCGGGCCTACGGCCTGGAGGGCCGAGGTCGGGGCCGCCTGCGCCGGGCCATCGACGACCAGCGCCTCGCCGAGACCCGGGCCGCCCGCATGGTCGCCACCATGGCCCCCGTCGGGGACGTGTTCGGGGCGGTGGCCGTGGCCGCGGTGGCCGCCGTCGGGGTGTGGCGGGGCCCGGCGTGGGGCCTGGACGCTGGGGAGATGGTCGCCTTCCTGTTCCTCGTCACCCTCCTCGCCCAGCCCGTGGCCGAGCTGGGCGAGGTGCTCGACCAGACCCAGAGCGCGGCGGCCGGGGCCCGCAAGGTGCTGTCGGTGCTGCGGGCGCCGGTGGAGGTGGTGGAACCCGATCCAGGGGAGCCTCTGCCCGGCGGCGCCCTGGCGGTGAAGGTGCGCGACGTCGACTTCACCTACGGCACCGGGCCCCGGGTGCTGCACGGCGTCACCGTGGACATCGCCCCGGGCACGTCGGTGGCCATCGTGGGGGAGACCGGCTCGGGCAAGACCACCTTCGCCAGCCTCCTGGCTCGCCTGGCCGACCCCACCGCCGGGAGCATCACCGTGGGCGGCGTCGACCTCCGCGAGGCGGCGCCGGCCGATCGCCTGGCCCGGGTGCGGATGGTGCCCCAGGACGGCTTCCTGTTCGCCACGTCGGTGCGGGAGAACATCCGCCTGGGGCACCTCGACGCCACCGACGCCAAGATCGAAGCGGCCGTCGACACCCTGGGCCTGCGCTGGTGGGTCGACCGGCTGCCCCTCGGGCTCGCCACCCAGGCGGGAGAGCGGGGCGGCTCGCTGTCGGTCGGGGAGCGGCAGCTCGTGGCCCTGGTGCGGGCCCAGGTGTCCGACCCCGGCCTGTTGATCCTCGACGAGGCCACCTCGGCCGTCGACCCGGAGACGGAGCGGGCCCTGGCCGTGGCCCTCACCCGCCTGGCCGCCGGGCGCACCACCGTCACCGTGGCTCACCGCCTCTCCACCGCCGAGCGGGCCGACCGCATCCTCGTGTTCGCAGCCGGGCGGCTCGTCGAGCAGGGCACCCACGCCGAGCTGGAGGCGGCCGGCGGCGCCTACGCCGCCCTCCACCGCTCCTGGGTAGGCGGCACCCGCACGTCCTGACTGTCCCTCCCCTTCTCCCCCCGTTCGGGGGGTGGGGCCGGCTGGGGAGGGGGGAACGGGCGTGCCAGGCTGGGCCGGTGAAGCGTCCGACGAAGTATGTGGTCTGCGTCCCCGACGGTTGCGCCGACGAGCCGGTCGACGCGCTCGACGGGCTCACCCCCCTCCAGGCGGCGTCCACTCCGGTGCTCGACGCCCTGGCCGCCCGGGGCGAGGTGGGCCGGGCCGCCGTCATCCCCCCCGGCATGGCGCCGGGCAGCGACGTCGGCAACATGAGCATCCTGGGCTACGACCCGGTCGTCCACCACACGGGCCGGGCCCCCATCGAGGCCGCGGCCCTGGGCCTGCGCCTCGCCCCCGACGAGGTGGCCTACCGCTGCAACCTGGTCACCCTGGCCGACGACGGCTCCGAGGACGGCGTGATGGCCGACTTCGCCGGCGGCCACCCCTCCACCGAGGACGCCGCCGAGGTGATCCGGGCCCTCGACGCCGAGCTGGGCGGCGACGGCATCTCCTTCCACCCCGGCGTGCAGTACCGCCACATCATGGTGGCGCCCGCCTCGCTGGCCGAGGCCGACTGCGC
>CAZXRA010000110.1:0-2507 GCA_964643485.1 uncultured Iamiaceae bacterium
GCACGTCACGCGGGGCATGGAAGCCCTCCGATCGGCCATGAAGGTGGACAGCCATGCCTGACCTGGAGCATCAGATCGCCCGGTACGCACTTGCTCTCGGAGACACCGCATCGGAGATCTCGCCACCCCCGCCCGAAGGGACACGGCGGCATCTTCCCCTGGTACCCATCGTCGCCCTGACGTTGGTGATGTTGGCCGGCGGCATCACCTTTGCCCTGACTCGCGACGATGGTGACGTGCAGCAAAACGTCGCAGGCCCACCTGCATCAGATCCGTCTCCCTCCGGGTCAGACGCCCGCCCTTCGGAACCGGGCGTGCCGGTTCGAGTGACCGGCGTGGTCCTCGCTTCGGGCGGAGAGCACGAGATCTGCCCCACCGATGCCGCCTGCGCCGGCCTTCGTGTCCTGGGTGATCTGACTCCGTCCTCGACACTCCAGGTGATCGATGGGACGATGTCGCCATCTGGGTTCGTCCCGATCGGGTCGCCCCAGCCAGCGCCCACTCGATCAGAGACCGTCACACCTGCTCCACGATCGGATATCGACGCGGTGCGAGCGTCCCTGGACTCGATCGATGGCGTCTACCTTCCATCAGTGTCCATCGGCCGGACGGCGGCGGCCGTCACCGTCGTCTCGCTCTATGCCACTGATGCCGCTGTCACTGCGACAATTCGCGCGAGCCTGCCGGGAGAGACGGAGGTGCGGGCGTTCATCGAGGTGATGTCCGGCACCATCGATGATCTGCCGCCGACGACGGACGACCCGCTACTCGATGTGCAGGAGGCGCCAGTCACCGGGGGGGCGTTGGCTCGTCTCACCGTCGAGTTGGCCATCGATGAGGAACGTCATTGCATCTACGGCATCCGAGAAGGAACCGGCGAGCGGGTGGCGTTGCGATGGCCCTTCGGATATCGCAGCACCGATGACCCCGTCGCGGTAATGAATACCGACGGCACACCGGTGGGGCAGGTCGGCGACATTCTCCATCTGGCCGGTGGTGAAGTCCGGAGTGGCGAGCACCGCTGTGGGGCGTCGGTCACCTTCGTTGTCAATGGCTGACCATCACCGCAGCATTGACAGGGTCTAGAAGTTGTTAAAGACTGCCATCCAGCTCAGGTGGTTCTCGCGGGGAGGCGAAGATGGGACGAGCCAGGACGGCGATCCAAGTCACTTGTCTATTGGCCGGTGCAACTGTCACAGCACCTCGTGGGGTTGGTGCCTCGACACTCAACCTTGAGGTGTCGAAAGCAACCTTCGAGGGGTCATGGGATGAATTGCCATGCGGCATTCCTGACGCGTCAGCTCTGACCGCCGGCACCGGAACGATTGACGGGAATGCTGCGTACCAGCGCTGGCTCGCGGCTCCTGAAGCACAATCAGCGCTGCCCAAGCTGTGGGAGCTGGAGCGACAGTTCGAGCAGCAGGTCATAGGTCTGGCCATCGACCACATCAACCAGCGGATGGCCATCGTCATCGATCCGAGCCTTCATCAGCCGGCGCGAGCCATCATGGTGGCAGCAATTGAGGAACTTCAATTGCCATTTACTGTCGGGATCGTGGATGGCTGTCATTCGAAGTCCACCGCCACGGCGTGACGTGCGACGAGGGCGAGAGACTATCCACGCAGGAGATCTTTGGCGATGTGGGTGATCTGGATCTCGTCGGTGCCGCCGTAGATCTGCAGGACCTTGGCGTCGCGAGCGAGCTGCTCGACGCGGAACTCGCTCATGTAACCGTTGCCCCCGAAGAGCTGCACCGCCTCCAGGGCCACGTCGGTGGCGGCCCGGGCCGAGTAGAGCTTCATGGCCGAGGCCTCGGCCAGGGTCATGGTCCGGCCGGCGGCCGACATCTCGATGGTGCGGAAGACCAGGTTCTCGACGTTGAGACGGGCCACCTCCATGCGGGCCAGCTTGTCCTGGATGAGCTGGAAGTCACCGATGGGCTGGCCGAACTGCACCCGGTCCTTGGCGTACTGCACCGACAGCTCCAGGCACTCCTGGATGATGCCGAGGGCCATGGCGGCCACGCCGGAGCGCTCCTGGAGGAAGGTGGCCTTGGCCCCCTCTCGACCCCCCTTGGCCACCTCTTCGGTCTCGCCGATGAGGCGGTCGCGCCCGACCCGCACGTCGGAGAGGAACAGCTCCCCGGTGGGCGAGCTGTGCATGCCCATCTTGCGGAGGGGCTTCGACTGCTCGAGGCCGGGCATCCCCTTGTCGAGGACGAAGGAGAGCACCTTGCGCTCGGACGGGGGGTTGCCCTCGTCGAGCTTGCAGATGAAGACGATGGTGTCGGCGTAGGGGCCATTGGTGATGAAGGTCTTGGAGCCGTTGAGGACGTACTCGTCGCCGTCGCGGCGAGCCGTCGCGGCCATGGAGCCGAAGGCGTCGGAGCCGGAGCCGGGCTCGGTGATGGCCCACGCCCCCACCTTCTCCATGGTGAGCAGCTCGGGGACCCAGCGCTCCTTCTGGGCGATGGTGCCCTTGGCGCTGATGGCGGCCGAGGTGAGGC
>CAZXRA010000111.1:0-12514 GCA_964643485.1 uncultured Iamiaceae bacterium
CCCGTCCCGAGCGCCCGGCCGTCGACCTGCGCCGCCTGGTCGCCGGCTTCCTCCGCATGGCCCCCGACGTGGCCATCGTGGGCGAGGTCCGCGACCGCGAGGCTCTTCCCCTCCTGCTCACCCTCTCCTCCGGGGTCAAGGGCTTCACCACCATCCACGCCGGCTCGGCCCGCCAGGCCCTGTCCCGACTGCGGTTCGTGTGCCAGCTCTCCGAGAGCGACCTGCCCCTGTCCGCCCTCAACAGCCTGGTCACCGAGGCGGTCGACGTGGTGGTCCACTGCGCCCGCACCGGGGACGGGCCCCGCGTCACCGAGGTCGTGGCCGTGGAGGATCTGGCCGCCAGCCCCGACGGCAGTTCCTACACCGTCACCGACGTGTTCCACCGCGAGGGCGTGGACACCCCGCTGCGGTGGACGGGCCAGATCCCCCTGCGGCTGGCCCGCCCGCTCCGGGACGCCGGCTTCGACCTGCGGACGCTGCTCGCCGCGGCATCGACATCCGAGGTCTCGGCGTGAACGACCTCGCCGCCCTCCTGCTCGCCCTCGTCGGGGCGTACGGCGTCCACCTGATCTTCACCGCGGTGGTGCTGCGGTGGACCGGCGTGGGTCCGGGGCCGAGCCACGATCGGCCCCGGACCCGCCTCCCCGCCGGGCGGGAGTGGCTCGTCCAGGCCGGCCTCGACGGCGTGCGCCCCGTCGAGTTCGGGGCCGTGGTCGGGGTGCTCGTCGTGGTGGGCGCGGCCCTGGGGTTCACCGTCTTCGGAGCCCCGATCCCGGCCCTGGCCGTCGGCCTGTTCGCCGGCACCTTCCCGATCGCCAGCTATCGCAACCGGCGCCGGGACCGGCGGGCCGTGGCCCAGGAGGCCTGGCCCCGGATGATCGAGGAGATCCGCATCCTCACCGCGTCGTTGGGGCGGTCGGTGCCCCAGGCCCTCTTCGAGGTGGGCCGACGGGGGCCGGAGGAGATGCGCCCGGCCTTCGCCGCGGCGCACCGGGAATGGCTGGTGTCGACCGACTTCGCCCGAGCGGTGGCCGTCCTCGAGGATCGCCTGGCCGATCCCACGGCCGACGCCACGTGCGAGACCCTCCTCGTCGCCTACCAGGTCGGCGGCACCGACCTCGATCGTCGTCTCCACGACCTCGTCGAGGACCGCATCCAGGACGTGCAGGGCCGCAAGGACGCCCGGGCCCGGCAGGCCGGCGCCCGCTTCGCTCGCGTGTTCGTGCTGGTCGTCCCCTTGGGCATGGCCGCCGCCGGGGTGTCGGTGGGGGAGGGCCGCGCCGCCTACCGCAGCGGCGGTGGCCAGGTGGCGGTGGTGCTGGCCATCGCCCTCACTGTCCTGTGCTGGCTGTGGGCCGGCGCCATCATGCGCCTCCCCGAGGAAGACCGGGTGTTCGCCTCATGAGGCTTCTGGTCTTCTCCGGCCTCGTCCTGTGGGTGGGTACGGCGCTGCTCCTGTCGACGCGCCGTTGGTTCTCCCGTCGTCCCCTCACCGAGCGGCTGCGGCCCTACGCCCCGGGGGGCCTGGCCCCCGTCCACCGGGCCGGCCTGCTCTCGCTCGAGAGCTTCCGCGAGGTGGTCGGGCCCCTGTCGCGCCAGGTGGGCGACCAGGTCGGCCGGCTGTTCGGTGTCACCGAGGATCTGGCCACCCGTCTGGCCCGGATCCACTCGCCTCTCGACGTCACCGCCTTCCGGGTGCGCCAACTCGGGTGGTCCGTCGCCGCCTTCGGGCTGGGGGCCCTGGTGGTGGTCGGCCTCGGTGTCCCGCCCGCCCTCGGGGTGCTGGGCGTGATCGGCGGCCCGTTGCTCGCCTTCCTCGTCCTGGAGCAACAGGTCGCGGCGGCCTCGTCCCGCTGGCAGCGCCGCCTCTTCCTGGAGCTCCCCGTGGTCAGCGAGCAGATCGGCCTCCTCCTCTCGGCCGGCTACTCCCTCTCCGGTGCCCTCACCCGCGTCGCCCGGCGCAGCGGCGGGAGCTGTGGACGCGACCTGGCCCGGGTGATCGGCCGCACTCGCCAGGGCCTGGGGGAGACCGAAGCCCTGCGGGAATGGGCCGCCATCGCCCGCGTGGACGCTGTCGACCGTCTGGTTCACGTGCTCGCCCTCAACCGCGAGGCGAGCGACCTGGGCCGCCTCATCAGCCAGGAGGCCCGCGCCATCCGCCGCGACGCCCAACGCCTGCTCGTCGAGCGGATCGAGCGACGCAGCCAGCAGGTCTGGATCCCGGTGACGGTGGCCGCCCTCGTCCCCGGCGTGATCTTCATCGCCGTGCCCTTCGTCCAAGCCCTCTCGTTGTTCTCCGGAGGCACCTGATCCCCCGTCCCCTCCTCCGGAGGTCCTCCCATGTCCGTCCTCGACACCCTCGCCCACCGCAGCCGGGCCGCCGACGCGTGGTTGCGCTCGACGCTCGTCGTCACCCGTCACCGCCTGGTGCGCGACGAGCGGGGTGAGGGTGTGATCTCGGCGGCCATCGTCGTGCTGATCATGGCTTTCCTCGGCGCGGCCATGTGGGTGGCCTTCAAGGCGATCTTCGACGATGCCGCCACCAACACCCGCACCGAGGTCGACCAGATCGGCCGGTGACGTGACCGCCCGCCGGTGGTCGCACCACCGTCCTCCCAGGCCCGGCATCCGACGGGACGAGGGGCAGAGCCTCATCGGCGCCGTGGCCGGCGTGGGGGTGTTCCTCGGGTTCCTGTTCCTCGCCGTCCACCTCGTCGTCGGCCTCTACGCCACCTCGGTGGTGACGGGACACGCCTACGATGCCGCTCGCCGGGTGGCGGCGGCCGACATCGACCACGGCGATCCCGGGGCTGTGGCCGCGGCGCAGCGCCGGGCCGAGGCCGACGTGCGGGCGGCCCTGGGCCGGTCCGCCCGGCGCCTGGCGCCCTTCGACTGGTCGGGCACCGACGCCGAGGCGGTCCGCCTCCGGGTGCGGGCCGAGAGCCCCAGCTTCCTGGTCTTCGCCGACGGGGTGCTCGGGGGGGAGGAGATCGATCGGGCCGTGACGGTGCGGGTGGAGCGGGTCCGGTGATCGCCGTGGCCCATCGGCGCGGGGGCCCGGCTCGCCGGAGTGTCGGAGGGGAGCGGGGGGCCGTGGGCGGGCTGGAGGCCCTGCCTTTCTCGGTGCTGGTCTTCGTGGGCGGCAGCCTGCTGCTCCTGAACGCGTGGGGGGTGATCGATGCCCGTTTCGCCGTGGCATCGGCGGCCCGGGAGGCCACGCGCACCTACGCCGAGGCCGCCGATCCCGTCTCCGGCGATGCCGCCGCTCGGCGCACGGCCCGGGAGGCGATCCGGAGCTACGGCCGGGATCCCGATCGCCTCCACCTCAGCCCGCCCCAGGGACGCTTCGCCCGCTGCTCCCGGGTGAGCTACACGGCGACGTACCCGGTCCCCGCGGTGCGCGTCCCGTTCATCGGTGGGTTCGGGCGGGATGTGGTGGTGTCGGTCACCCACACCGAGCGCATCGACGACCTGCGCTCGCACCTGCCCGGGGAGGCGAGCTGCGGTGCGTGAACGAGAGCGGGGCTCGTCGCTCCTGCTGATGCCGGCCGGGGTGCTCGTGGTCATCGTGCTCGGCGCCCTGGCCGTCGACCTGTCGCACGTCCACCTGGCCCAGCGCGAGCTCGTCGCCGCCGTCCAGGGGGCGGCGGGCGACGCCGCCACCGCGTCCTACCGGGAAGCCACCTTCTACCGCGAGGGGACGGTCGTCATCGACGTGGCCGCGGCCCGGGCCGAGGTCGAGGCCGCCCTCGCCGCCCACCCTCGCCCCGTCACCATCACCGCCTTCACCGTCACCCCGGCTGGCGAGGTGGTGGTCCGGGTGAGGGCTCCGGTGGAGACGATCTTCGCCAAGGCCCTGCCCGGCGGGCCGCGGGTCGTCACCGTCACGGCCACGGGCCGGGCCCGCCTCTCCCCGTGACGGGTTCCCCCTCAGCATCTTTCGTGTCATCTCATGGGAGGTGGGGTAGGGGGGCGGCGTGGATCCGTCGGCGTTCTCGACCCACCGCATCGACGTCGTCGACGGTGGCGCCCCGGTGTTCGTCAAGCGGGCGACCGACGAGGCGGGCCGGTCCCGCCTGCGCACCGAAGCCGTCATCCTTCGGGCCCTGGCCCACCCGGCGACGGTAAGCGTCGTCGCCCTCGTCGAGGACACCGATGCCGTGGAGCTCCACCTGGCCTGGGCCGGATCCCACACCCTGGCCACCATCACGGGCGTGACGCCGCGCTCGGCGGCGGAGATCGTGGCCGGCCTGGCGTCCATCGTCGCCGACGTCCACGCCGCCGGCCTCGTCCACCGCCGCCTCACCCCGGACCACGTCGTCCTCGGTCCCGGGGGCCAGCCCGTGCTCGCCGGCTTCGCCGATGCCGTGGCCGTCGATCGTGCCGATCGGGGCGACGACGTGGCCGCGCTGGGGGCCCTGCTCTCGGCCCTGGTGGCGCCGCTCCCCGACGATGTCGTGCTCCCCGAGCGGTGGTGGGACCAGTGGTGGGGGAGGGTGCGGAGCCCGGCAGCGTGGGCCGAGCGGCCGGGCCGCGATCGGGGACTGCGGGCGGTGCTGCTGGTGCTGGCCGACCAGGCTCAGGCTGACGATCTCGCGGCCCGCCCGTCGGCCGGTGCCTTGGCCGTGTCCCTGCGGGAGGCGGCCGACATCGGTGGCGATCAGAGGAGGGTCGGCCCCCTGGCCTCGGCGCCGTCGCCAGGGGGAGGTCACACCCGGGAGGGTCGGCCACAGCTCCGGCGGCACGAGGAAGGACGAGCTCTGTCGCGGGAGGCCCGCCCCTTCACTCTCGGCGAGGTGTCGGTCGAGGCACCGGCCCCGGAGCGGCCCGCGTCGTCCTGGGCCCGGGCCCTGGGGGCGGGGGCGTGGGTGGTCACGCTGGTGGCATCGGCCCTGCTGCTCCACGCCCTCGGGTCGGGCCTTCTCGCCCCGCCGCCGGTGCTCGACCGCTCCGCACTGGAGCGCTGGCTGGCCGAGCGGGATGCCCTGGTGATCGCCTTCGCCCTGGTGCGCCTGGCCGGGTTCGCCCTCACCCTCTACCTGCTGGCCGTCACTGCCCTGGGCGTCGTCGCTCGGCTGAGTCGGATCCCCGCCCTGGTGGCCGCGGCCGACGTGGCCACCGTGCCTCCCGTCCGCTCCGTCCTGGGGGCCCTGGCCGGGGCCGGCCTCACCGCCTCGGCCGCCAGCATGGTCGCCACCAACACCCTGGCCCCGATGACCGTTCCCGTCGTCGTCCCCTCCGACGAGGCGCCGCCGCCGATATCCGACCCCGTTCCCACCGACCCGCGTCGGGTGTCGGACGGCGAACCGCCCGCGGCAGCAGAGGCACCGGTCGTGGTGGAAGGGGAGCCCGGCCCCGCCGATCCGGCGATCGTGGAGGTGGACGACGGGGCCGTTTCCGCGAGCACGGCGGGGCGGTGGGCCGTGGTCCCCGGCGACCACCTGTGGGCGGTGGCCGAGACGACGCTGGCCCGAGCCTGGGGACGTTCTCCGAGCGATGCCGAGGTCGATCCCTACTGGCGGGCCGTGGTGGAGGCCAATCGGGCCCACCTCCTCGATCCCGCCAACCCGGACCTCGTCCGTCCCGGCCAGATCCTCACCGTCCCCATCCCACCCTCGGCCCCGCCTCCCGGTGCCCGCTGATGGTCCCGCTGGCGGCTTCTCCCCGGCCGAGCAGCGTCAGCCCCGGAGGGCGGCGGCGGAGACGGCGTCGGGGCGGTGGCGACGACGGCCGATCGCGGCCGAGGCCAGGGCGGCCTCGATCGCCGCGACCGTGGCCGCGATGTCGTCGGGGACGACGGCGTCCACGATGCCCAGGGCCTGCTGATCGGCGCTGGTGAGGCGAAGCTGCTCGGCCACGGCGGGGGCCTGTCCGGCGTCGCGCTCCAGGATGGTGGCCGCCCCCTCGGGGCCGATCACGGAGAACACGGCGTGCTCCTGGATGAGGAGGACATCGGTCCAGGCGAGGGCCAGCGCTCCGCCGCTGCCTCCCTCGCCCCCACAGACGCCGACGGTTGGCACGGGCGCCCCGTCGCGGGCGGCGAAGGTGACGGCGATCTCGGCCGCGATGCCGGCGTTCTCGCTGGCCGGGCCAGGCTCGGCCCCCGGGGTGTCGACCAGGGTGACGAGAGGGCGGCCCAGCCGGCCGGCCAGGGCCACGGCCCGCTGGGCCTGGCGGAACCCGGCCACCCCGACCCGCCCCGTGCCGGCGTGGCGGTCGTTGGCCACCACGACGACCGGGGTGGAGTCGACCTGGGCCAGGGCGGTGCGGACGGTGGGGTCGGTGCCGCCCAGCTCCAGCCAGGACGAGCAGAGACGGGCGGCGATGTCGATGCCACTGGGGCGGTCGGTCCGCCGGGCTGTCACCACCTCGGCCCAAGCGCCGCCGGCCGGGGGATCAGCGGTCGCCGCCGACGTCAGGGTGCGGGGGGGCAGAGGGCTGGTCTGCAGGCCGAGGGCGACCTCGACCCAGGCGTCCAGCTCACCGGCGGGACGGACGGCGTCGATCAGGCCGGCGGCGAGAGCCGTCTCCGCCGTGTGCGACACCCCGTCCACCTGCTCTCCGGTGGTGTGGGCCACGACGCGAGGGCCGGCGAAGCCGACGACGGCACCGGCCTCGGCCACCCGCAGGTCGCACAGGGATGCGTAGGACGCCAGCACCCCACCCGTCGTGGGAGAGCGCAGGACGGCGACGGACAGCAACCCGGCATCGCGATGGCGGCGGACGGCGGAGGCCACGCGTCCCATCTGGATCAGGGAGACCATGCCCTCCTGCATGCGGGCCCCGCCGCTGCGGGTGTGGCACACGACGGGGAGTCCGAGCTCGACGGCGCGACCGAAGGCCCGGACCACCCGTTCGCCGTGGACGACGCCCATCGACCCGCCCAGGGCGTCGAAGCAGCCCTCCACCACGACGTGGGTGGCGGTCCGCCCGGTCCGCACCGACTCGAAGGGGATGTCGACCAGGCGGTCGGCGTAGCCGGGCGTGCCCAGGGGATTGCCGCTGTGCAGGTCGGTATCCCACTCCTCGTCCAGCTCGGCGGCCATCGGTGCAGCCTCGCGGGACGAGCCGGCCGACCGCCAAACCTCAGGGCGACAGGCGGAGGGCCACCTCGTTGGCCAGGAGCCGGCCGGCCCGGGTGAGGACGAGGCGATCGCCGTTCGGGGTGAGCAGGTCGGCCATCTCCTCCCGGTCGGCGGGTGGGAGGGCATCGAGAGGGACGCCGGCCCGGGTGCGGAGCGAGAGCTGGAGCGCTTCGAGGGCCCGCCGCTCGGGGTCGAGGCGCTCCGACCCGGCCACGGGGGACCGCCCCTCCTCGACGGCGGCCAGGTAGCGCTCGGGCGTGCGGACGTGCCAGTAGCGCTCGCCGTGGCGGTGGCCGTGGGCGGCGCAGCCCAGGGCGACGTACTCGCCCATCGACCAGTAGAGGAGGTTGTGTCGGCACTCGTGCCCGGGGCGGGCCCAGTTGGAGATCTCGTACCATGCGTATCCCGCTTCGCCGAGCAGGTCGGTGACGGTGTCGTACTTGTCGGCCTGGTCGTCGTCGTCGGGGTGGCGGTCGGGGTCGGCGGCGAGAGGGGTGCCGGCCTCGACGGTGAGGGCGTAGGCGCTCACGTGGTCGGGTTCCAGAGCGACGGCCCGGTGGACGGTGGTGGCCCAATCGTCCCGGGTCTCGCCGGCGCCGCCGTAGATGAGGTCGAGGTTGACGTGCAGGCCGGCGTCCCGGGCGGCGGCGACGGCGGGGGCCACCGCCTCGACAGGGTGCCGGCGCCCGAGGGCCTCCAGGACGTGGGGGACGAAGGACTGCACCCCGATGGAGAGCCGGGTGACGCCGCCGGCGGCGTAGGTAGCGACGCGGGCGGGATCGAGATCCTCCGGGTTGGCCTCGACGGTGACCTCGGCTCCGGGGGCGACGGGCAGCTCGGCCAGCACGGCCAGCAGGGCGCTGGGGTCGACTCGGGTCGGCGTGCCGCCCCCGACGAACACGGAGGTGACGAGGGGCAGGTCGGGGGCGAGGGCGGCGGCGTGGCGGCGACAGGCCTCCAGGTAGCGGCCGGCCACCTCGTCCTTGTCGGTCCAGGTGGCGAAGGCGCAGTAGTCGCACCGGTGCCGGCAGAAGGGGACGTGCAGGTACGCGCCGAAGGCGGACGGAGGAGAGAGGGCCTCGGGGGTCAGCGGCTGAGGGCCAGGCCCAGCTCGTCGAGGCGCTTGAGGGCGCCGTCCTCGGTGGTGTCGAGGATGCAGGCGATGGCTCGCAGGTCGTCCCGGCGGATGGTGAGCACCCGCCCGTTGAAGTCCTGGCGCTGCACCTGGATCATGGTGAGGTAGCGGGTGAGCATCTCGGCGGCCACGCCCGACAGGGAGTCGAGCCGGGTGAGGTCGATGACGATCTTGCGCCGGTCGGGCGGGGCGATGGTGAGATCGAGGACGTCGTCGTCGCCGGTGCGATCACGGGGCAGCAGCTGGTCGACGGGGACGTTGTAGAACCGGGCCAGGCGCTGGAGGCGGGGCACGGAGATGGCCCGTTCCCCCCGCTCGTAGGCGCCGAGCACGGAGGCCTTGAACTCCTGGGCGGAGGCCTCCTCGGCATCCTGGAGCGACAGGCCCTTCTGGCGTCGGATGGAGCGAAGGCGCTCGCCCACCTTGCGGCCGTAGATCTGTGTCGCCTCGTCGTCGATCTCGTTGTCGATGATGCTCAACGGAGTCTTTCTCCTGCAGGACGAGCGTCCACGGCGGAGGCTCGGTGACTATGACCAGGCGGGGGATGGTCCCACCCCAGAGTATGGCGGGACAAAGCCCGGCCGGATGACCACAGTACGTCGTGGCGCCGTCGCGATCAACCACCGTCCGCGTTCTGCGTACGGGGCGTCGCGCTCAGAGTCGCCAAGCCGGCCCGGGCCGCTGTCAGGAGCGTGCCCGCGACCAGGGCCGCCGTCTCGGTCCGAAGCACTGTCAGTCCCAGTGACACCTTGTCGGCGGCGGCCAGCTCGGCGTCCGTCCAGCCCCCTTCGGGACCGACCAGGACGACGGGGCGGTCGAGGCGCAACGACTCCCCTCCCGGGTGGGCCAGGACGGCGCCCGGGGCCTGGACGGCCTCGGCCACCGGGACCCCGACCCGCAGGGCCGGGAGCCGGGTGCGCCGGCACTGCATGGCCGCCTCCCGGGCCACCTTGGCCAGCCGATCACCGTGGCTCTCGGCCCGGTCACCCTCCCAGCGCACCACGGATCGCTCGGCCACCAGCAGCCAGATGACGTCCACGCCCAGCTCCGTGAGCTTCTGCACGGCCCACTCGGGACGTTGGCCCTTCACCGGGGCCAGGCCCACCGTCACCGGAGGGGCGAGGACGTCGTCGACCTGCACCGGCCCGTCCGGCTCCAGGGAGTCGCCGAAGCGCGCCGTCCGCCAGCGACCCCGCCCGTCGGCCACGGTGAGGATCTCACCCGGTCGGACCCGCAGGGCCCGCGCCAGGTGATGGTGATCTTCCGGAGTGAGCTCCGGAGCCTCGATGTCGACGACGAAGGCGTGGGGGCCGACGCCCCGCGGGGGGATGCCGGCCACCGGGCTACTTGAAGGCCGAGCGGAGCTTCGAGAACAGGCCGGCGTCGGGAGGAGAGACCTCTTCACCCCGCAGCTCGGCCAGGCGCCGGTAGAGGCCTTGTTCCTCCTCGCTCAGGTCGGTGGGCACGTCGACCACCACCCGCACCTCCAGGTCGCCCCGACCCCGGCCCCGCACCCGGGGGACGCCCTGGCCCCGCAGGCGGAACACCTGTCCCGGTTGGGTGCCGGCCGGCACGGTGAGCTGCTCGTGCCCGTCGAGGGTCGCGAAGTCGAAGGACACGCCGAGGGCGGCCTGGCTGGGGCTGAGGCGCAGGTCGTGGACGAGCTGCGTTCCCTCCCGGGTGAAGCGGGGATGGGCGGCCACTCGCAGGTGGACGTAGAGATCGCCGGCGGGCCCGCCCCGGGGGCCGGCGGGCCCGTAGCCGGGGAGGCGCAGGGTGTTGCCGTCGTCCACCCCTGGGGGGATGTCGACGGTGTAGGTGTGCCCGACCGGTCGACGCCCCTGCCCGTTGCAGTCGGGGCACGGCGACGTGACGACCTGGCCCTGGCCCCCGCAGGCCGGGCACGGGCGGGCCGTCACCATCTGCCCGAGCATCGACTGGCGGACCTGGCGCACCTGGCCGGCGCCCCCGCAGGTGGAGCACGTCGTCGGGTGGGTGCCGGGGGCGGCGCCGGTGGCCTCGCAGGAGTCGCAGGGCGAGGGGAGCTCCACCTCGACGGGCGCCTTGGTGCCGAACACGGCCTGCTCGAAGGTGAGGTCGACGACGACCTCCATGTCGCCGCCCCGGGGGGGGCCGCCCCGACGACCGCCGGCGAAGCCGCTCCCACCGCCGAAGAAGGCGTCGAAGATGTCGCCCAGGCCGCCGCCGCCGAAGGCGTCGCCCAGGCCGGGCTCGTCGCTCCCGTAGGTGTCGTAGCGCTGGCGCCGCTCGGGGTCGGACAGCACGGCGTAGGCGTGGCCGATCTCCTTGAACCGGGCCTCGGCCCCGCCGTCGCCCGGGTTGGCGTCGGGGTGGTGCTCGCGGGCGAGGCGCCGGTAGGCCCGCTTGATCTCGTCGGCGGTGGCGCTGCGGGAGACGCCGAGGGTGGCGTAGTGGTCGTCGGCCATGGGCGGTGGTGCCTCGCTCCTGCGGTTGCGGTCAGCCCTCGCTCAACCGGCGGCCGAGTCGCTTGCTGACGACGGCCACCGCGGCGAGAGCCTGGGCATAGTCCATGCGGGTCGGTCCGAGCACCCCGACGGTGCCGACCGGTTCGCCTTCGATCTCGTAGGGGGCGACGACGAGGGCGCACTCGGCGAGGGGGGCCATGCCCGTCTCGGAGCCGATGGCCACCTGGAGGCCGCGGTCGAGGACGTCACGGAGGAGGGAGACGACCACGAGCTGCTGTTCCAGGATGCCCAGCACCTGGCGCACGGTGTCGACGGCCTCGAAGGCGCCGGCCATGCGGTCGGTGCCGCCGATGTAGACGTGGTCGGCGTCGGGGCCGGTGGCCGAGCAGATCGAGGCCACGACGGCGGGAACCTTCGACGGGAGGCCTGGTTCGACGGCGGGGGCGGGGATGGCGGGCAGGCGGTCGAGGCGCTGGCCCACCAGGTGCGTGCTCAGGTGGGCGGCGGCGGCGAGGAGCTCGGCCTCCGTGGCGTCGGCGGCGTCGCCGTGCAGCTCCACGGTGGTCTTCTCCACTGCGCCGTTGGAGAGCACCAGGACCAGGAGGGCCAGCCGGGGCGACAGGCCGACGACCTGGACGGAGCGGACGACAGCCGTCTCGTGCGGGGGCCCGACCACGACGGCGGCGGTGCCGGTGAGGCCGGACAGCAGCCGGGACGTGTCGGCCAGGGTGCGCTCGAGCTCGCCGTGGGCCCGGTCGAAGAAGGCCCGTACCTGCTGGGCCGACGCTCGATCGAGGGTGCCCCGCCCGGCCAGGTGGTCGACGAAGTAGCGGTAGCCCTGCTCGGTGGGGATGCGGCCGGCGCTGGTGTGGGGCTGGGCCAGGTAGCCGTCGTGCTCGAGGGCCGCCATCTCGTTGCGGACCGTCGCCGAGCTCACGGCCACCCCGGCCATGGACGCGACGTGGCCGGAGCCGACGGGCTGCGCGGTGTGGATGTACTCCTCCACCACGGCCCGGAGGATCGAGGCCTTGCGATCGTCCAGCATTGGCACTCGAGACTACCGAGTGCTGGCGGGGAGGAGGGGGGTCAGGTGCGTCCGGTCACGGCGCGCCACCGCCGCAAGGCCTCTTCTCTCTCGGTGGCGTGGTCGACGATGGGCGGGGGGTAGGCGGGGGCGGAGCCGAACAGGTCGGCCTCGCCCACGGCCGGCGCGTGGATGTCGGGGGCCGCCAGGTCGGCCAGCTCCGGCACCCACCGGCGGATGTAGCGGCCCTCGGGATCGAAGCGCTTCGACTGGGCTGTCGGGTTGAAGACCCGGAAGTAGGGGGCGGCATCGGTGCCGGTGCCCGCCGTCCACTGCCAGCCGTGCTGGTTGGAGGCCAGGTCACCGTCGACCAGGTGCTCCATGAAGTGGCGGGCGCCGCGGGTCCAGTCGAGGTGGAGGTCCTTGACCAGGAACGAGGCCACGATCATCCGCACCCGGTTGTGCATCCACCCGGTGGCCAGGAGCTGGCGCATGCCGGCATCGACGATGGGGAAGCCGGTGCGGCCCTCCTGCCAAGCGGCGAAGCGCTCGTCGGCCCGAGCACCGGTGTCGAGCTCGATGCCGGCCATGACCGGGTTGAGGCTCTCCCGGGCCGAGCGGGGGTGGTGGAGGAGAACGTCGGCGTAGAAGTCCCGCCAGGCCAGCTCGGTGGTGAGCGTCTCCGGCCCTCGGCCCCGGCCCAGGCGGGCCAGCACCTGACGGGGGTGGAGGCACCCCCACTTGAGGTACGGGGAGAGGCGCGTGGTGCCGTCGAGGTCGGGGCGATCGCGGTCCTCGGCGTAGCCGGCGACGGCGCCGTCGA
>CAZXRA010000112.1:0-4701 GCA_964643485.1 uncultured Iamiaceae bacterium
GGCCGGCGCCGCGCTCGCGGTGGGCGCTCCGGAGCCGGCCCGGGTGGGTGACATGGTCACCCTCACCACGCAGATCCATCCCATCGGCTCCGCAGGTCTGGTGGAGTTCTTCTCCGGGACCGACAGCCTCGGCCTGGTGGCGGTGGACAGCCTCGGCACGGCCAGCCTCCAGACCGACGAGCTCCCCGTGGGCATCCACGAGCTGACCGCCCGCTTCTTCGGCGGTGTCAGCGCCTTGTCCTCCACGACGGAGCCGGTCGAGCTGGATGTGCTTGTGGCGACGGAGTGCGCGGCCTTCGCCGAGGACGGCAACGGTGCCGTGGTCCGCCTCGTCTACATGGAGCTGCTGGGACGTTGCCCCGACCAAGCCGGCTATGACCACTGGGTCGACCGCCTCGATGACGGCACCTCACGGGAGGCGTTCGCTCGGACCATCGCCCGCACCCCCGAAGCGGTCGGGAAGGTCGTCGACGACGCCTACGAGACGATGCTGGGCCGGGCGCCTGATGCGGCGGGTCGGGTGTTCTGGGTCAAGCGCCTCCAGGCATCGGGTCGCTACGACACGCTGCTGGCCGACCTCGGTGCGTCGGGGGAGTTCTGGTCCAAGGCCGGATCTTCCAACACCGGCTTCGTCACCCGTGTCTACGAGCGGCTGTTGAACCGGGCCCCGGATCAGGGTGGTCTGGATCACTGGGTCGGCCGTCTCGAGGATGGTGTGTCGCGTCGGGCGTTGATCCTGAACTTGGCCAACCTGAACGAGCCCCTCGGTCGACTCGTGGGCTTGTCCTACGACGAGATCCTCAGCCGAGCCCCCAGCGCGGGGGAGCGCAGCAGCGGCATCACGCACCTGCGCTCCACCGGTGACCGGTCCGCGCTCTATGCCCAGCTCATGGGCCTGTCCGAGTTCGAGACCCGGGCCCAGGGCTTCCCCAACCCGGAGGACTGATTCGAGCAGATCGAGGGCCTGCTGATCGGTCCCGCCACCCTGCCGGGGCGGGACCGATCAGCATCGTGGGCCGGTCGTGTCCATCCCCCCGGGCACGACCGGCCTCTCCTCGGTCGAGGTCATGGAGGGGTTGGCGGTCGGCGGGTCCGGTCCGTCTTGGGTCGGGCTACGGCTCGGGGGCGAAGACGGCCAGGCCGGCGGCGCGCGCCGCGTGAGCCAACTCGTCGTCGTAGGTCACCATCTCGTCGGCACCGAGACGGATGGCCACGGCGAGGTGGATGGCATCGTTCGAGCGGAGGGGGGCGTGCGTCCCGGCGGAGATCATGTCTCCGCGGGTGAGGTCGGCGAGGTCCACGGTGTCGAGCACCTCCTGGATCACGGCAACGTCGACGTCATGCGGATGCCGGCCGGCGGCGCAGTGCAGCTCCGTGTGGAGGAGCCAGGACGCCACCAGGCGCCGATCGGTGGAGAGCCCGTCGGCCAGGGCAGCTGACTGTGGCTCGTCGATCACCAGCTTCAGGGCCGCCGAGGCGTCCACGTACGACAGCTTCACCAACGGCCCCGGACGTCGGTGAGGATCTCCGTCGTCGTCGTCGTCGTCGCCTTCCGCCGCTTGATCGACCGCAGGCTGGTGGGGGACGTGAGGGCTTCGCGGAGCTGGCCGCGGGCGGCGAGGAGGGTCAGGATGTCGCCCCGGGGGGGACCGATCACGGCCGCTGGCTGTCCGTGGTTGGTCACTATGAGCGTCTCGCCGGCGGCGACGCGCCGAAGGATGTCGGCGCTCTCGTTCCGCATCTGCCGATGGGTGATCTCCTGCACGTAGCACACCGTAGCGCACGCGTTGCGGCCGGGCTCGGTGACGGCCGGGACCCCGCCGGGAGCTCGGGGGCGTCAGGCCGGCTTCCGGCGGAGGACCATGTAGGCGGTGCCGGCCGCAGCCAGGACGGCCACCACGACCAGGGGGACGAGGAGCGAGCTGCCGCCGTCGTCGTCCTCAGTGGGCACCGGGGTGGGATCGGCCGGGGCGGCGGCGTCGTCGTTGGCGGTCGTGGACGTCGTCGTGTTCGTCGGGGCCGTCGTGGACGACGACGTCGTGCTAGGTGCAGGCTCGGCGTTCGGGTTGTCGATGTCGACGATCTCGGTCAGCTGCTCCCGGCCCGGAGCATCGGGCGGGACGTCGTCGACCGTGGACGCCGGGACGCTCCCCGCTGGCAGGACGAGCAGGCGGGGCGCCGGGTAGTCGCCGTCGGGGTCACCACTGATCCAGGCCAGCTCCTCCCCGTCCTCGCAGATCTGGATGGCTGGGAAGGTGAGCAGGCGGCCCGGCTCGCCGGGGGCGGTGAAGGTGACGGGGAAGGCCCCGGTGGCGTCGGCGGCCAGCACGCCGCCCGTCCACCGCAGGATGGTGCCGTCGCCGTCGGGGGAAGACGACTCGGTCCAGCCTTCCACGGGCGTGGCCGCCGCCCCGGCGACGGGTGCCCGCACGCTCACCTCCACCGTCGGCGAGGCATCGCACCCGTGGGTCGGGGCCAGGGTGACGGTGGCGGCCCCACCCGCGGGCACGGCGACCACGTCGGACTCGGTGTGGGCCGCAGCGGGCCCGGCCGTCACGAGGGTGAGCAGGGCGAGCACGGCGGGGGCCAGGGCGGCCCGGACGAGGGTCCATGCCCGTGCCGGTCGTCCCCACCGCGGGAAAGGTTCCCGGTGGGGTGGGAGCTCGACGCCGAGGGCGCCGCCGGGCGGGGGTGGGCGCGCCGGCTCGGGTGGCTGGCGGTGGGAAGCGACCCGGTACCGTTCCCGGCGATGGAGGCGATGGAGACGTCCAGCCCCGGTTCCCCCGACCCCGCCGTGGGTGACGTGGTCGTCAGCGCGGCCGACATCGCGGCGCGCATCGCCGAGATGGGCGCCGCCATCACGGCTGACTACGCCGGGAGGGCCCCGCTGCTCGTCGGCGTCCTCAAGGGCGCCTTCGTGTTCATGGCCGACCTGGCCCGGGCCATCGACCTGCCCGTCGAGTGCGACTTCATGGCTGTGTCGTCCTACGGCGCCGCCACCAAGACCAGCGGTGTCGTCCGCATCGTCAAGGATCTCGACATCGACCTCACCGGCCGCGACGTGATCATCGTCGAGGACATCATCGACAGCGGCCTCACCCTCCAGTACCTGCGCCGCAACCTCCTGGCCCGGGGCCCGGCCAGCCTCGAGGTGTGCGCCCTGCTCGTCCGGGCCGGGCTGCAGCGGGGCGACCTGGGCCTGCGCTACACCGGCTTCAACATCCCGCCCGATTTCGTCATCGGCTACGGGCTCGACGTGGCCGAGCGCTACCGCAACCTCGGCGACATCCGCCTCTACGAGGGGCCGGCGTGAGCGCCGACGGTGCCGGGCGCCCGGTGCCGGTGGAACCGCCGTCCGAGCCCGGGCCGGGCGTGGACGAGGCCCGGGTGGCGGCGGCCGTGCACGAGCTGTTGGAGGCCATCGGGGAGGACGTCACCCGGGACGGCCTCCAGGCCACACCGGAGCGGGTGGCTCGCATGTGGGCGGAGATCGCCTCCGGGCTGCACGAAGACCCCCGCCGCCACCTCCAGACCACCTTCGAGGCCGACCACGACGAGATGGTCATGGTGCGGGACATCGCCCTCTACTCGGTGTGCGAGCACCACCTCATCCCCTTCCTCGGCCGGGCCCACGTGGCCTACATCCCCAACGACGACGGGCGGGTGATCGGCCTGTCCAAGATGGCCCGTCTCGTCGACGGCTCCGCCCGGCGGCCCCAGGTGCAGGAGCGGCTCACGTCGCAGGTGGCCGACGCCCTGGCCCAGACCCTGGAGCCCAAGGGCGTGATGGTGGTGGTCGAGGCCGAGCACCTCTGCATGTCGATGCGGGGTGTGCGCAAGCCGGGGGCGACGACGGTGACCTCGGCGGTGCGAGGCCTGTTCCGCACCAACGTGGCCACCCGGCAGGAGGCCATGCGCTTCGTCACCCGCGACGGGCACTGAGAGGACGGTGGTGGCGGGCCGCCCTCCCCTCGTGATGGGGGTGGTGAACGTCACCCCCGACTCCTTCTCCGACGGTGGGCGCTTCCTCGATCATGACGCCGCCGTCGCCCACGGCCTGCGGCTCGTGGCCGAGGGGGCGGTCGTGGTCGACGTAGGCGGGGAGTCGACCCGCCCCGGGGCGGCGCCCGTGCCCGAGGTAGAGGAGATCGCCCGGGTCATCCCGGTGGTCGAGGCCCTGGCTCCCCACGTGCGGGTGTCGATCGACACTCGCAAGGCCGGCGTGGCCGAGGCCGCCGTTGCCGCCGGCGCCACGCTGGTCAACGACGTGTCGGCCACCCTCCACGAAGTCGCGGCGGCGGGTCGGGTGGGGTGGGTGGCCATGCACATGCAGGGTGACCCGGTCACCATGCAGCGGGATCCTCGCTACGACGACGTGGTGGCCGAGGTGGGGGCGTTCCTGGTGGCCCGGGCCGAGGCGGCCCGGTCGGCCGGGGTGGAGGAGGTGTGGATCGATCCGGGCATCGGGTTCGGCAAGACGACGGCCCACAACCTCCGCCTCCTGGCCCGTCTGGACGAGCTGGTCGCCACCGGCTGGCCCGTCGTCGTCGGCACCAGCCGCAAGCGCTTCCTCGGCACGCTGCTGGCCCAGGCCGACGGCGACGACGACCCCGTCCCCGCCGACGACCGCATCGAAGGGTCGCTGGCCACGGCGGTGTGGTGCGCCGCCGCCGGGGCGGCCATGGTCCGGGCCCACGACGT
>CAZXRA010000113.1:0-3130 GCA_964643485.1 uncultured Iamiaceae bacterium
CTGGCCCCGGTGACGAGGGCCACCTTCCCGTCGATGCGCACCCTGTCGTCTCCTCTCACCGAACGAAAGGTCACTCTGCCACCGCATGGGTGGCGAAGTGACCTTTCGACGGAGCGGGACCCTCCCTGTGGGAGGCCCCCAGTAGGGTCCGCTCCATGGCTGACACGGAGAGGCGCGCCGACCTGGACGAAGTGGCCGAGCACCTGGCCCGCATCCAGGACGAGGGCTACACGGTCCTCGTCGACGCCATCGAGGAACCATTGCTCGACGCCCTCGACGAGGTGCTGGCCCGGCTGGAACGGGAGCTGGGCGCCGTCCCGGCCGCCAACTCGTTCGAGGGCCACGCCACCGTGCGCATCTACAACCTGCTGGCCCGCGACCGGGTCTTCGAGCGGGTGCCCGTCCACCCGGCCGTGCTCCCGGTGATCCAGGGCGTCATCGGGCGGGGCTGCCTGGTGTCGTCGCTGTCGTCCATCGCCATCGACCCGGGCGAGGCGGCCCAGCCCCTCCACGTGGACGACGCCATGATCCGGCTCCCCCGGCCTCATGCCCCGGTGATCTGCAACTCCATGTGGGCCCTCACCGACTTCACCGAAGCCAACGGGGCCACCCGCCTCGTCCCCGCCTCGCACACCCGCGACCACCAGCCCGAGTACGGCTCGGTCCACGACACCATCCCGGCCGAGATGCGCCGGGGCTCGGTCCTGGTGTGGCCGGGCAGCCTCTGGCACGGGGGCGGGGCCAACGCCACGGCCGAGCGCCGCACCGGGCTGGCCATGAACTACTGCGGCGGCTGGGTCCGCCAGCAGGAGAACCAGCAGCTCGGGATCCCCCTGGAGGTGGCCCGCCGCTTCTCTCCGGAGCTGCGGGAGCTGTGCGGCTTCGGCATGTACCGGGGCCTGATCGGCCACATCGACAAGCGGGACCCCGCCGATGTCCTCCTCGGCCCGCCCCCGGATGCGCCGGCCCCTGACGACCCCGGCTCGGGAGGGATGGTCTGGGACGCCGCTCCGTGAGCGACCCGCCCTCCGGGGCCCTTGCCGCCGTGGCCGACTGGCCCGTCGACCACGCCGCCGCCGCCGTGGTCGACCGCACGGGCACGGTGACCGCCTCCTACGGCGACCAGGACCAGCCCTTCGCCCTGGCGTCGGTCACCAAGCCCCTCTTCGCCCTGGCCGTGCTGGTGGCGGTGGAGGAGGAGTCGCTGGGCCTGGACGACCCGGCCGGTCCCGAGGGGGCGACGGTGCGCCACCTGTTGGCCCATGCCTCGGGCCTGGGGCTCGACGGCGGGGAGCTGGCCCGGCCCGGCCGCCGCCGCATCTACAGCAACGCCGGCTTCGACGTCCTGGGCGCCACCCTGGAGACGGCGACGGGCCTGGACCCGGCCGCCTACCTGGACGAGGCCGTCCTCGCCCCCCTCGACATGGCCGCCACCCACCTCGACGGCTCCCCCGCCCACGCCGCGGTGAGCACCGTCTCCGACCTGGCCCGGATGGTGGCGGAGCTGATGGCGCCCCGGCTCCTGGCGCCAGCCACGATCGCCGCCGCCACCGCAGTGTCCTTCCCCGGCCTGGACGGCCTGGTGCCGGGCTACGGCAAGCAGAGCCCCAACGACTGGGGCCTGGGGTTCGAGGTCAAGGGCACCAAGGATCCCCACTGGACGGCGCCGGGCGGCAACCCCCGCACCTACGGGCACTTCGGGCGCAGCGGCACCTTCTTCTGGGTCGATCCCGAGGCCGGCACCGCCCTGGTGGCGCTCACCGACCGCACCTTCGAGGCCTGGGCCAAGCCCCTCTGGCCCGCCCTGGGTGCCGCCGTACTCCGGACGAACCACTCACGGTGAGGACGGGGCGGCCGATGGAGCGCCATGGCAGCCGGCCGGCGACCGGGGGTGGACGTCGTCCTTCCCCGACATCCAGGGACGACCTGACGTGCTTCCTGAGATTCGCGCCCGCCGGGCCCTGGCCGACGTCGGCGTCGCCCCGAACCAGCCCCTCGAGGCCGTGCCCAGCGTGAACAACGAGGTGTGGCTGACGGCCCGCGAGGTCGTCCGGGTCAACTGTCGCCCCGAGCAGCGCCTGCACCGGGAGACCCAGCTGGCCCAGGCCCTGCCGGCCGAGGTCGGCTACCCGGCCATCGTGGGCTACGGCGGCGAGATGGGCAGCGAGTGGCTCGTGCTGGAGCGCCTCCCCGGCCTCCCCCTCAGCCGGTGCTGGCCCTCCCTCTCCGGCCCCGAACGCCGGGCCGCGGTGCGGGACCTGGCCAGCCGTCTCCGCCTCGTCCACACCACCCGGGCCCCGGCCGTCTCGCCCCTCCGCCACCTCCCCCAGCTCCTCGACCCCTCACCGTCGGGGACGACGGCGGTGGCCCGCCTGGTCATCGCCCTCGACCGGGCCTCCCGGCTCCCCCACGTCGACCGGCGCCTGACCGACGACCTGGCCGACATGGTGCGGACCCTGGCCCCCTGTCTCGACCCCTTCACCGCGACCACGCTCATCCACGGGGACCTGAGCTTCGAGAACGTGCTCTGGGACCCCCGCGCCGGGCGCCTCCTCGCCATCCTGGACTTCGAGTGGGCTCGGGCCGCCCCGGCCGACCTCGACCTCGACGTCCTGCTGCGTTTCTGCGCCCTGCCCGAACTCCACGTCCCTGCCAGCTACGCCGACCAGACCCACGCCCGCGACTACGCCGACGTGCCGCTCTGGCTGGCCGAGGACTACCCGGAGCTCTTCTCCGCTCCCCACCAGCTCGACCGGTGCCGCCTCTACGCCGTGGCCTGGGACGTCGAGGAGCTGCTGGCCTATCCCCCCACGGCCGGGTCCGGCCACCTCGATGCCCGCCATCCCTACCGGCGGCTCCAGTCCCTGCTCATCGGGGACAGCCACCTCGACCGCATGGACCGGCTGGGCATCGCCGTCTGAGCGGCGAAGCGACCCCCCACGGCGATATGTGACGAAATTCACTGCACAAGGCGGGGTGGTAGCGGCAGGATGAGCGGCACCTGACGACACGGTGTCGTCACCGAGGGGACCAAGCATCCTGGAGGTACGTCGTGGCCGCTGTCGCCCCGCTCCTCGCTCCCCTCGTCCGGCGCCTGCTCGGCGGCCACCTCCCCGTCCGCCTCCGGGCC
>CAZXRA010000114.1:0-5780 GCA_964643485.1 uncultured Iamiaceae bacterium
TCGAACACCAGCATCCGGAGCGTCTTCGCGTCGCGTTCGACCAGACCGCGCGAGGTGATCATCTCGCAGACGTACAAGCCGGCCCCCTGCTCCCGGCACAGCTGCCGGAAGGCGGCGTTGGTCACCCCGGCCATGGGAGCGAGGACGACGGGCACGTCGAGGGTGAGCGGCCCGATCCGCAACGCCGGCCCGTTCACCACCACAGGTCGGTGACCGAACGGCCGAGGTCGGCCAGGAGGCGGCGCAGGAGGGGGAGGGACAGGCCGATCACGTTGGTGTGGTCGCCGTCGACCCCCTCGACGAAGGGGGCCGACCGGCCGTCGAGGGTGAACGACCCGGCCACCCGCAGGGGCTCGCCGGTGGCGACGTAGGCGTCGATCTCGGCGTCGGTCATGGGCCCGAAGCGCACGGTGGTGGCCTCGACCTCGCCCACGGCCCGACCCGAGGCCAGGTCGACCAGGTGGTGCCCGGTGCGCAGCACGCCTTCCCCCTCACGCATCGATCGGATGCGGGCCATGGCCTCGGCCGGCGACGAGGGCTTGCCCCACGTGGTGCCGGCGAAGGTGAAGAGCGAATCGCATCCCAGCACCAAGGTCGGCTCAGGCCGCTCGCCGACTCGGCCCGCCACGACCTCGGCCTTGGCTCGGGCCAGGGCGGCCACCACCACCTCGGGATCGTCGGTGCCGAGGGCGGTGGTGACGGCGTCCTCGTCCACCGCACTGACCATCACCTCGGGGTCGATGCCTGCGGCCCGCAGCAGGGCCAGCCGGGCCGGCGAGGCCGACGCCAGGACGAGGTGGAGGCCGGCCATCCCCCCATGATGCCGGCCCCACCCGCCCGAGTCGTGATCCTTGCCTATATCGCTTCAAATATGGCAGGGTGTCGGCATGTACGGAGCGTTCCTGCGCCAGGTCCGGGAGTCCCGGGGGCTGAGCCAAACCCAGTTGGCCGAAGTGAGCGGCGTCAACCAGCCCAACCTCTCGGCCTACGAGAACGACCACCGCACCCCGAGCCTCGACACCTTCAACCGCATCCTCGTTTCGTGCGGCTACGAGCTGGCCGCCGACGGCGGGAGCACGGTGCTGCACGCCCCGTTCCCCATCGGTGCCGGTGGCTACCCCTTCGACGACCTCCCACCCCGCCTCCCGGACGATCCGCTGGACATCAGCCTTCCGGTTCGGCGATACCTGTCGAGCGACCAACGAGCGCGCATCCTCACCTCGGTCCTCGAATCTGCTGAAGCGATCCGCACGGGCCGGAGAGCACCATGAGCCTCATCCGACTGGTGGTCGACGCTCATCAGGTGCTCGAAGACGCCGGGATCCCCCACGCCTATGGCGGAGCGCTGGCGTTCGGGTACCACGCCGAAGCACGCGGAACTCGTGATGCCGACCTGAGCGTTTTCGTCGACGGCGAGGCGATCGACCCGGTCATCGCAACGCTCGCGTCGATCGGCCTCGCGCCCTTGACGGCGCCTCCGGAACGGATGCCCATCGCCGGGATCCCGATGGCCAGGCCCGACGACGAAGAGGAGCTTGATCTGTTCCCCTCTCTCAACGAGCGGTACGCCGAGATCCAGTCACGGTGCGAGATCCACTCCTACGGGCCCGACATGGTCCCCATCCCGTTCCTGAGCGCGCAGGACACAATCCTCTTCAAGCTGTCGTTCGGTCGCGAGAAGGACTGGGTCGACCTCAGGTCGCTCGCCGAGTGGAACCCCGATGTCGACATCGACGCGATCGAGGACCTTCTCGTCGACCTACGTGGTCCGACGATGCACCCGCGCCTCGCTCGCTTCCGCCGGATGCTGCGAGAGGCTCAGGAGCCTGGACCCCCCAGCTGATCTACCAGGGGCGGTGGCGGCGCATGGGGACGGGCTTCGACCACCAGCGGCCACTCCAGCGCCAGCGCTCGGCCGGCGCCTCGGCGGCCACCGCGGCGCGGGGCCAGGCCCCCTCGACGGCGGCCACGATGGCGGCCGCCTCCTCGTCGGTGGGCACCGGGCGGATGCCGGCCACGTCGCCGCTGCTCACGTCCTCCGACCCCACCCGCCGCCCTGAAGGCCGGCTGCGCCGACCGTCACAGGGGTACGTTCCCGTGCTTGCGGGGGGGCAGCTCCTCCCGCTTGGAGCGGAGCATGGCCAGGCCGTCGACCAGCTTGCGCCGGGTGTCGGCCGGGTCGATCACGTCGTCGACGTAGCCCCGCTCCGCGGCCACGTACGGGTTGAGCCACTTCTCCGAGTAGTCGTCGACCAGCTCGACCTTGCGGGCATCGGGGTCGGCGGCGGCGTTGATCTCGGTGCGGTGCAGGATCTCGACGGCCCCGGTGGCCCCCATCACCGCCAGCTCGGCCGACGGCCAGGCGAAGGCCAGGTCGGCCCCGATCGACTTGGAGTTCATCACCACGTAGGCACCGCCGTAGGCCTTGCGGGTGATGATCTGGATGCGGGGCACCGTCGACTCGCAGTAGGCGTAGAGGAGCTTGGCGCCGTGGCGGATGATGCCGCCGTGCTCCTGGCCCACGCCGGGGAGGAAGCCGGGCACGTCGACGAAGGTGACGAGCGGGATGTTGAAGGAGTCGCACACCCGGACGAACCGGGCCGCCTTCTCCGACGACTCGATGTCGAGCACGCCGGCGTAGAACATCGGGTTGTTGCCGACGATGCCGACGGGCTGGCCGTCGACGCGGGCGAAGCCGCAGGTGATCGACTGGGCCCAGTTCGGGAAGTACTCGACGAAGTCCTCGTCGTCGACGACGACCTCGATGACCTTCCGCATGTCGTAGGGCTGGTTGGGGCTGTCGGGGATCATCCCGACCAGCTCGTCGCACGACCGCTGCGGGTCGTCGGCGCTGGCGCTGCGGGGCGGCTCTTCCATGTTGTTGGAGGGCAGGAAGCTGAGCAGGTAGCGGACGTCGTCGAGGACGGCTCTGTCGTCGGCCGCGGTGAAGGCGGCGACACCGGACTTGGCCGAGTGGGCGTGGGCCCCGCCCAGCTCCTGCTGGGTGACGTCCTCGCCGGTCACCGTCTTCACCACGTCGGGGCCGGTGATGAACATGTAGGACGTGTCCTCGACCATGAACACGAAGTCGGTCATGGCCGGGCTGTAGACGGCGCCGCCGGCGCACGGACCCATGATCACGCTGATCTGCGGGGTGACGCCCGAGGCCTTCACGTTCCGGTAGAAGATGCCGCCGTAGGAGGCCAGGCTCACCGGGCCCTCCTGGATGCGGGCGCCGGCACCGTCGTTGAGGCCGATGACCGGGGCGCCGACCTTGAGGGCCAGGTCCATCACCTTGTGGATCTTCTCGGCGAACACCTCGCCCAGGGCCCCGCCGAAGAGGGTGAAGTCCTGGCTGAAAACGAAGACCTTGCGGCCGTCGATCGTGCCCCAGCCGGTGATCACGCCGTCGGTGAGCGGGTGCTCGGGAATGGCCGGGTTGCGGTGCCGGGCCAGCATGTCGAGCTCGTTGAAGGAATCGGGGTCGAGGAGGTACTCGATCCGCTCCCGGGCCAGCATCTTGCCCCGGTCGTGCTGGCGCTGGACCGACCGCTCGGAGCCGGGCTGGCGGGCCTCTTCCTTCAGCTTCTCCAGATCGGCGATCTGCTCGCTGAGTGGGTGCGCGGTCATGGGGCGGAGGGTAGACCCGCCCGTTCCGCCCGACCCAACGGACGCCGCCGAGGGATCGCCTTCGGCGCCAGCCGTCATCCGGGCGGCCCGGTACCACGTCCTCCGACCCCACCCACCACCCTGACGGCGTCGGCTTCGCCGACGCCCTACCTTTCGTGGCATGGACCTGCCCGTCATGCCGCCGCTGACGCCCATGCTGGCCAAGTCCCACACCGGCCTGCCCCCGGGTGACGAGGGCGACTGGTGGTTCGAGCCCAAGTGGGACGGGTTCCGGGTCGTCGTGTTCCGCCACGGCGATGAGGTCGAGCTGGCCTCTCGCTCGGGCCGGGACCTCACCCGCTACTTCCCCGAGGCCGTCGCCCCCCTGAAGGCGGCCCTGCCGGACAAGGCGGTGATCGACGGGGAGATCGTGGTGCCCGCCCCCGACGGCCTCGACTTCGACCTGCTGGGCCAGCGCATCCACCCCGCCGCCTCGCGGGTCGAACGGCTGGCGGCCGAGACCCCCTCCGAGGTGGTCGCCTTCGACCTGCTGGCCGTGGACGATCGCGACGTCACCGCCCTGCCCTTCACCGAGCGGCGGGCGCTCCTCGACGATGCCATCACCCCGGGCCCGCAGGTGCACGTCAACCAGGGCACGTTCGACCGGGCCACGGCCGAGGACTGGTTCGTCCGCTTCGAGGGCGCCGGTCTCGACGGCGTGATCGCCAAGCCGGTGGACAGCCCCTACGCCCCGGGGCTCCGGGGCTGGATCAAGATCAAGCACCGTCGCACCGCCGACGTCGTCGTCGCCGGCTACCGCGTCCACAAGGACGGCGAGGGCGTGGGCTCGCTGCTGATCGGCCTCCACGACGACGAGGGCCGCCTCCACAGCGTCGGCGTGGCGTCGTCGTTCAAGGCACCGGACCGCCGGGCCCTGCTGGACGAGCTCGCCCCCCTCGTGGTGGCGCCCGAGGACATCGCCTCCCACCCGTGGGGGGGCTGGACCGATCCCGCGGCCCACACCGAGGGCCGCCTGCCCGGCGCGCCGTCCCGGTGGAACGGCAAGAAGGACCTGTCCTTCGTCCCCCTGCGCCCGGAGCGGGTGGCCGAGGTGGGCTACGAGCGGGTCGACCACGGGCGCTTCCGGGCCACGTCCAAGTTCCTGCGCTGGCGGCCCGACCGGGAGCCGGCCTCGTGCCGCTACGACCAGCTCGAGGTCGTCCCCCCGGTGGAGCTGGCCGAGGTCCTGGGGCGGGCCTGACGGCCAGCCTCGCCGGTGCCTCCGACGACAGCGACCCCAACTCTGCACACGTGCAGCGAGATTGCCACTCCGCTTCGTGCTGGCAAACCCCCACGACTTTGGTGACTAGTTCAGAAACCACCCGTTCTGACCATAGAACCGGGACAGAACTTCTTGCATTGTGTGCGCCAGCAGTTGGGTGTGACGCAGCGCACGCGATGCACCAAACGCCCAGTCGGTCGCCTTGGTTCGGGGGATCCGAGAAGACTGGCCGGCGGTGGAGGCAACTCCACCGCCGGACTGCGCCCCCTCAGGAAAGATCTGAGGATCGGCGATGAGGGCGGTGGCCTGGTGCTCGGGAGGGGCAGCGGGCCACCGTCCTCACGTCGCGTCAGGCCCCGGCCGGCGGCTCCGGCCGGCGCCGGTCAGGGTCGGGCCAGAGCGGCGGCGCGAGCGACGGCCCGCTCGACCAGGCCCGGCGCATCCAGGACGTCACCCACGCCCGCCAGCTCGGGCCGGGGACCGGTCCAGCGCAGGGCGTCGACCGAGGCGAAGACCGGGGTGTCGGGCTCGAGGGTGGCCAGGCGCTTGAAGAGGAGGGCCTCGGGCCGGCTCTCCCGGAGGGTGGCGGCGAGGGTGCCGCCCCCGCGGACCTTCACGCCCCAGAAGGGGGCGTCGTCGGGGATGGCCTCGATGCGCCCGAACTTCCGCAGCACCGCCGCCGCCGACTTGGCCCCCCACCCCGGGAGGCCGGGGAAGCCGTCGGCGCTGTCGCCGACCAGGCCCAGCCAGTCCGGGATGGACTCGGGCGGGACTCCGTACTTCTCCTCCACCGCCGCCGCGTCCAGGATCACCCCCTTCCGCCGGTCGAACTGGACGATCTTCCCGCCCACGCACTGGGCCAGGTCCTTGTCCGGGGTGCAGATCCACA
>CAZXRA010000115.1:0-3360 GCA_964643485.1 uncultured Iamiaceae bacterium
TGCTGGCGGCCGTGGCCTTCGTGGGGGCGGGGCTGCGGCAGGCGTGGACCGACTCGCCCACCGTGGACGAGGGCGTCGACCTGGCCGGCGGGCTCTCGCACTGGGTCCACCACGACCTGCGCATGAGTCCCGAGCACCCGGTGCTGCCCAAGCTGCTGGCCACGGCCCCGGCCCTGACCGCCGATCCCATCGTCCCGACTGACGCCGCCGGGCGGGAGGGGGACGGGGTCGACCGCACCGACTCGGTGCTGGCCGCCAACGACGAGGCCGGGCGGTTGCGGCGGGTGGTGTTCCTCAGCCGGCTCGTGCCCCTGGCCGAAGCGGCGCTGTGCGGGCTGCTGCTGTTCCTCCTGGCCCGGCGGCTGGCGAGCGAGGCGGCGGGGCTGCTGGCCGCCGGCCTCTGGTTCACCACGCCGTTCGTGCTGGGCCTGGGCCACGTCCAGTCCATCGACGTGGCCTTCACCCTGGCCACCCTGGCCACGGCCCTGGCCCTGCTGCGCCACCGCGAGGCGCCGACCCTGGGGCGGGCCGCGGTGGTGGGCGTCGTCCTGGCCGCGGCCCTGGCCACCCGCCACACCGGCCTGGTGCTGGTGCTGGTGGCGCTGGCCGTCGTGGCCGCCGCCCCCACGGCCCGCCGCCGCGCCGTGCGCAACGTGGCCGTCGCCGGGGGAGTGGCGTATGCCGGGCTGTGGGTGATCTACCGGGGCTTCGACCTCACGGCCCCGACGGGCGCTCCGGCCGACCGCTTCGCCGGGATCGTCACTGCCGCCGCCGACCGCTCCCTCCTGGCCCGGGTGGTGCTGGCCGTGCCCGCCCCCCAGGAGTGGCGGGCCGGGTTCGGATACCTGACCCTCACGTCCGACGCCCGGCCGGCGTGGCTGGCCGGGCAGGCCTGGGAGGGCACCCAGTGGTGGTACTTCCCCGTGAGCCTGGTGGCCAAGGTGCCCCTGCCCGCCCTGGTGGTGCTGGCCCTGGCCGTCGTGGCCTGGCGGAAGCGCGATCGGGCCCGCCGGATCGACGCCGCCCTGGTAATCGGGGCGCCGGGGCTGGCCCTGGCCGCCGTCACCGCGGTGCAACCACTGGCGCTGGGCCTGCGGCTGATTCTGCCGTCTTTCGCTCTGGCCCTGGTCGCCGCCGGGCCGGTCGCCGACCTCCTCGGCCGGGGCCGGGCCGGGCGAGTCGCCTTGGGGGTCCTCGTCATGCTCCAGCTCGTCGCCACCGGTGCCGGGATGCACCACTCCCTGGCGTGGAGCCCCCCGCCCTTCCGGCCCGCCTACCGGTGGATGAGCGACTCCAACCTCGACTTCGGCCAGGACCTGTGGCGGGTGCGGGCGTGGAGCGAGGGGCGCGACCCGTGGGTGGCGGTCATCGCCCCGCGGGGCCTCGACGCCGGGCCCGGGGTGCGGGACCTGGTCAGCGCCGAGCCCGGGGCCGTCACCGGCTGGGTGGCGGTGGGGGCGACGAGCCTCACCGTCGTCCACCGCGACGAGCTGGCCTGGCTGCGCAAGTACTGCCCGGTCGACCTCCTGGGCGGCGGCAGCGTCCTCGTCTACCGCTTCGTCCAACCCCCCGACCCGGAGCCCGGCCCCACCCGGCCGGTGGGCCCATGCCTGGCGTCCGAGGTCAGCCGGCGGCGGTGACGGTGCCGGAGTCGACCTCGGCGGGCGGAGCCGGTGCAGGGACGGGTCGCAGGGCGTGGCGGACCAGGGCCAGCCACAGGGCGGTCAGGGCCAGGCCGGCGGCGAACACGTAGGGGTAGGCGTCGAGCAGGAGGAAGGGGACCATGGGGGCCACCACGGCGCCGGCCCACGCCCCGCCCCGGGCCGCCCGGGCCAGCAGGAGGAGGATCAGGGCGGCGGTCACCGCCCCCCCGGCCACTCCGAGCTCGGCGGCCTGGTGGAGCACCACGTCGTGGGCCGGCAGGAGATCGGTGTGCTCCACGCCGGCCAGGGCCTCGACGTAGCGGCCGGGACCGGTGCCGGTCAGCGGGTCGTCGGCGACGAGCCGGCCCGCCTCGGCGAAGCGGTCCCCCCGGTCGCTATCGGCGCGGCTGGCATCGACGCTCTGCCCGCCGCGGGCGACCCACCCGTCACCGAAGGCCACGCCCCCGAGAGCCAGGCCCAGCACCGCGGCGCCGACCCCCAGCCACAAGGTGCGCCGTTCGGGCCTCCGGGCCAGGAGAGCCACGGCGACCAGGGCCCCCTGACCGAGGAGGCCCGCGCGGGTGTAGGTCACGCTCAGCCCGGCCCCCAGGACCACCAGGGCTACCGCCCACGGCCACCGCCGCCCGGCCGACCGCAGGCCCAGGAGGGTGGAGCCCTGGGCCACGACGAGGAGGACGGCGAGGTGGTACGGGTGGCCCAGGCCGCCCCGGCCCGCAAACGATGACCCGAAGGGGTAGAGGGGGCCGGCGAAGTCGAGGGGTGGGGCGTCGAGGGCCCGCCCGAGGGCGGACTGCACCATGGCCAGGACGGCCTGGAGCACGCCGACGACAGTGAGGCCGGCCAGCACCACCCGACGTCCGGACGACGGGCCCAGCGCCACGCCGGCGGCGGCCGTCACCGCTACGCCCGCGGCCAGGCGGGCGCCCAGGGCGATCCCCAGCCACGAGGGGCTGGCTAGGAAGGAGACGGTGAAGCACCCGGCGTAGAGGCCGGCCAGGACACGCACGGTCCGGCTCCGGAACAGCGGCGCCGCCACGCCGGGGTGCACGGCGACCCACGCCGCCAGGGCCACCAGCACCACGTCGAAGGGGGCGACGGTGACGCGCTGGTTCCAGTCACCCTCCGCGCCCGGCACGGCCCACAGCACCGTCCCCGTCGCCAGGGGGATGGTCGCCATCAGGGCCACGACCAGCACCGCCATCCGGCCCGTCGAGAGGTCACCCGTCCCCCCCTGCGGGGGAGAATCGACCTTTCGGCGCGGGGGAGCGGCGACGGTCACGGGGCCGACGCCACGGCGCCCTCGACCGAAAGGTCACTCGTCCACCCATGCGGGGGTGGATCGACCTTTCGGCGGGAGAAGGGGCGGACCCGGGGGGCGTGCGGGGTGGCCAGGGCCAAGAGGGCCAGGGCGGCCAGGGCGAGGTTGGTCCGGGTGCCCCCGAAGTTCATCCCCAGGGGGTTGGATCCGGAGATGGCGAGGAGACCGAGGTGCAGGACAACGGTGATGCCGAGGGGGTGGCGGAGGCCCCGGCGGTGCAGAGCGAGGATGCCGAGGACGAGGGCGCCGAGGGTGCTGGCCATACCGATCAGCTCCCGCCCCTCGGACCAGATGTCGACGGCGGCCCGCACGAGGCCGACGAACGGCAGTCCGATGTCGCCGTTGAGCCCTTCGGCGCCGGGCACGAGCAGGCGCAGG
>CAZXRA010000116.1:0-13719 GCA_964643485.1 uncultured Iamiaceae bacterium
GCCGAGGTCCTCTCCATCTGGACCGGCATCCCCGTGTACAAGCTCACCGAGGAGGAGACCAAGAAGCTCCTCACCATGGAGGACGAGCTGCACAAGCGGGTCATCGGCCAGGAGCAGGCCATCAAGGCCGTCAGCCAGGCCATCCGCCGCACCCGGGCCGGCCTGAAGGACCCCAAGCGCCCGTCGGGCTCGTTCATCTTCCTCGGGCCGTCCGGCGTGGGGAAGACCGAGCTGGCCAAGACGCTGTCGGAGTTCCTCTTCGGCGACGAGAACTCCCTGATCAGCCTCGACATGTCGGAGTACATGGAGAAGCACACGGTCAGCCGCCTGGTGGGCTCACCCCCCGGCTACGTGGGCTACGAGGAGGGCGGCCAGCTCACCGAGGCGGTGCGGCGCAAGCCCTTCTCGGTGGTGCTCTTCGACGAGATCGAGAAGGCCCACCCCGACGTGTTCAACACCCTGCTCCAGATCCTGGAGGAAGGCCGGCTCACCGACAGCCAGGGCCGTTCGGTCGACTTCCGCAACACCGTGCTGATCATGACCTCGAACCTGGGCACCCAGGATCTCCGCAAGGCCAACGTGGGCTTTGGCAAGGCCGACGAGGCGGTCACCTACGAGAAGATGAAGGAGAAGGTCAACGACGCCCTGAAGCAGCACTTCCGGCCGGAGTTCCTGAACCGCATCGACGAGACCGTGGTGTTCCACGAGCTGTCCAAGGCCGAGGTCACCGTCATCGTCGACCTCATGATCAAGCGCACCCGCACCCAGCTCGAGGCCCAGGGCATCGGGCTGGAGCTCACCGACGCGGCCAAGCTCCTGCTGGTGGAGCGGGGCTACGACCCCACCCTCGGGGCCCGGCCCCTGCGCCGGGCCATCCAGCGCCTGGTCGAGGATCCGGTGTCGGAGCGCCTGCTCTACAAGAGCTACCACGCCGGCGAGATCATCATCGTCGACGCCGAGCCCGACCCCGAGGACGGCGGCAAGCCCACCATCGTCTTCCGCTCGGTCGAGGGCTTCGAGCCCACGCCGGCGGTGGAGCTGGCCGAGGCCGGCCCGGCCGAGTAGCCCGCTCCCGTCCCGTTCGGACGCCAGAGCCCCCGCCGGTGGCGGGGGCTCTGCTCGTTCTCGCCCGCGGCTGGGGATCAGGCCGGTGGCCGGTCGAGGCGCTCCGGTGGGGTGCCGATGACCGGGCTCTCCGTCGACGGACCGACGGTGGTCGGGTCGTCGGGCCGGGGCGCGGCCGTCTCCGACGAGGGCGTCGCTGATGGGCCCACGGCCGTCGGGTCGTCGGCCGGTGCCGACTCCGGGGCCGGGGCGGGCGGGATGGCGACGGTCTCGGTCGGCTGGTCGACGGGGAACGGGCCGGGCGCCGACGCCGGTGTCGCCACCGGATACGCCTCGGTCGCCGGGGAGGGACCCGATCCCAAGGGCGGGCCCGCCGGGGCCGGGGCGGTAGCTGCCGGTGGGGTCCAGCCCGGAGCGGAGACGGGCGGCGGTGCTCCCCCGACGGCGCCGGGCGGGAGGATCTTGGGCTGCTTCTTCCCGAAGGAGCCCAACAGCACGGCCAGGCCAAAGAGCCAGCCGAGCCAGAAGGCGAGGCCACTGCCGGCTCGGGCCCCGGCGGTGATCTGATCGAGGGTGTCGCTTCCCGGCAAGACGGCAGGGTTGTAGCGCTCGTCGGCGACGAGGGCAAAGGTCACACCGGAGAGGGCGAGGGCCCCGAAGGCCGCCCCCCACCCGCCGACGAGGGCGGCGAGGGGGCGGGCCCGCCCGGCGATCCCGCCGAGCAGGGCGGCGGCGAGCACCAGCACCACCAGGCGGAGGACGGTCGGGCCCAGCAGCTCCGAGGGCATGTCGGGATCCCAGCGCAGGGGCGAGGCGAGGGCCGACCGGGTGAGGGCGGCGGTGTCGGTGGAGCCGTTCCCCACCAGCTCGTCGGACACCGGCGGGTTGCCGAGGGCGAGGATCAGGACGAGAGCGGTGAGGCCGGAGAAGAGGGCCGACTTGGGGGACATGATCGCGGGTCTACCACCGTCGTCCCGACCGGCGCTGGGCTCGGTGGGCCCCGGCCGAGGGGAGGCGTCCCCGACCCCTTCCACCCCTGCGGAGAGTAGGTTCCGCGCCGTGACCACCGGGTCCTCCGCACCGGACCCCTCACCGGTCCCGGGCCCCGACTCGGTACCGGTCGTCGGGCGTGACGCCGCCGTCGAGAGGCTGGTGCAGGCGGTCCGGACCGGATCCGGTGCCGTCGTCACAGGAGAGCGGGGCATCGGGCGGCGGGCCGTGGTGCGGGCGGCGGCCGAGCGCCTCGCCGCCACGGGGGCCAGGGTGATCCGGGCCGATGCCCCCCTTGTCGGACCGACTCGACCGGAGGCCTTCGCCTCCCTGCGCGACGTCCTCCCGGCGGAGCCGCCCACCGTCGTCGACGCCGGCACCCTCGCCGCCGTCGGCGAGAGGCTCCTGGCCGGCGCCGGGCGGCCGGGGGGTGACGGTGCCGCCCCCGGCCCGGTCGTCGTCGTCCTGGGCGAGGTCGAGGAGGTGGACGCTCCCTCCGTCGCCGTCCTCCACCAGCTCGTCGCCGCCGATCGGGTCGCCCTCCTGGGGACGGCTCGGACCGACGACGGGGGAGGGGACGGAGCTCGCACGGGCCCGGCTCCCGGGTGGTGGCGGGGCCTGGTGGAACGGGTGCCGCTGGGCCCCCTCGATCGGGGAGCCGCTGATGCCCTGGTCGAGGCTCTGCTGGGCGGCCCGGCCGACGCTTCCAGCCGGGGCCGGGTGTGGGGCTTCACGCGGGGCCACCCGGGCTGGGTGGCCGCCGTCGTCGATGCCACCCGCGCCGCCGGGGCGTGGGAGCGATCGTCCGGCCCGTGGAGCCTGGTCGGTGACCTCGATGCCCTCGTCGACGCGGGAACGCTGGTGGAGGTCGATCGGGCGCCGGTCCCGGTGCGCTCCGTCCTCGTGGCCCTGGCCCTGGCCGGCACCCTGCCCGTCACCGCGGCCGAGGCCGTGGACGGCCCCGCTCCTCTCGCCGAGGCCGAGCGGCGGGGACTGGTGGTGGCCGAGGACGATCACGGCACCTTGTGGTGCCGCCCGGCCAGCGAGATGATCGCCACCGCGGCCCGAGCGGGACTCGACCCGGTCGAGCGGGCGGCCCGGTGGGCTCGGATCGCCGATGTCCTCGCCGCGGAGCAGGCCGGCGGCGAGGTCGCGATCGTCCGGGGCCGGGCCCTGGTGGGGAGCGGGCGGTTGGAGGGAGCGGCGTCACCCGGCGAGGTGGGCGCCGTCGTCGACGCGGCCAGTGCCGCCGCGGCCCGGAGCCGGTGGGGGGTGGCGGCCGAGCTGGCCGAGGTGGCGTGGCGACGGGGTGACAGCCAGGACGGGCTGCGCATCCTCACCCATGCCTGGGCCGAGATGGGGGATCACGATGCCCTCCGCCGCGTCGCCGCCGAGGTGGAGGCGGCCGACCTGCCGGCCGAGGACCGGGCCCACCATGCCGAGACCATCGCCGCGTCGCGGTTCCACCTCGGCGATGCCGAGGGGGCCTGGGCCACCTTCGCCCGGGCCCGGGCCGAAGCCGGCCCCGAGGTGCAGGGGATCATCGACCTGGGCGAGAGCCGGCTGCGGGCCTTCGCCGGCCAGCCGGCCGAGGCGGCCGCCATCGCCGAGCGCTGGGCGGAGGTCGGTGATCCTGAGCTGCGCATCGTCGCCCTCCAGGTGGTGGGGAGCGCCGTCCTGCACCGGGGCCGCTTGGCCGACGCCATCGCCGTCTTCGACCGGGCCCTGGCCCTGGTCGCGGGGGCGCCCGAGTCCCTGTCCGCTTTGGCCGGCGTGCCCTTCCTCTTCCGGCTCTCGGTGGCGACCGACCTGGGCCGCTTCGCCGAGGCCACGGACGGGGCCCTGGCCGTCGAGCCCTCCGTCGCCGCTGGGGGCGACCCCTCGGCCCACGGGTGGCTGGCCCTGCACCTGGGGCGCACGGCCCTGACCGCCGGGCACCCGGCCACGGCGGTGCGCTGGTTCGGTGAGGCCGTGAGCGACCTGAGGCGGGTCCACCGGCCCGGCTGGCTGGGCTATCCATCGGCCGGGCTGGCCGCGGCGCTGGCCCTCGCCGGTGACATGGACGCCGCCAGCGAGGCGCGGGAGCGGTGGGCGTCCATCCCCGCTCATGCCGTGTCCCTGTTCCGGTCCGAGGAGCTCCGCCTCGACGCCACCTACCTGGCGGGGACGGGTGACGTCGAGGGCGCCGACGAGCGGCTGCGGGAGGCCATCGCCCTGGCCGAGCGGAACGGGTCGCTGCCCTACCGGGTGCACGCCCTGCACGCCCTGGCCCGCCTGGGCCTCCCCGGATCGCGGCAGGAGGCGGCGGCCGGCCTGGAGGCGGCGGCTGTCCTCTCGGACAGCCCGCTCTTCGCCGCCCACGCCCGGCGGGCCCGGGCCGTGGTCGAGGGCGATGTGGCCTCCCTGACCGAGGTGGGGGCTTGGTACGAGGCCATGGGCGCCCGTCTCGATGCCGTGGAGTGCTGGGCCGCGGTGGCCTGCCGGTCGGTCGACGATCGGCCGCGGGCCCATGCCGCGCGCCGGGTCGCCCAGCTCCGGGCGGGCGGGGAGGATCTCACGTCGCCCCTGCTGGCCGATGTCGGCGACGGGCCGGTGCTCACCGCCCGCGAGGCCGAGATCGCCGCCCTCGTGGCCCAGGGAGCCAGCCGGCAGGAGATCGCCGATCAGCTCGTGGTCTCGGTGCGGACGATCGACAGCCACCTCCGACGCGTCTACCGGAAGTTGGGGGTGCGGGGCCGGGACGACCTGGCTGCTCTCGACGGGGGGGCCGGTCCGGGTGGCCCGTCGCCGGACGATGTCGCGGGGGGTGCGTAGCGTGCGGGTCCATGGCCCGCGCCCGCACCGTCCACCGCTGCACGGAGTGCGGCACCACCACGCCCCAGTGGATCGGGCGCTGTCCGGCCTGCGCGGCGTGGAGCAGCCTGGTCGAGGAGACGGAGCCGGCGCCCGAGGCGGCGGTCCCGGGCTGGGCGGGGTGGGGGGCCGACGGTCCGGTCGCGCCGGCGCACCCCAGTACCCGAGGGCCCGAGGGCGAGGCCGCCCCGCTGGCCACCGGGATCGGTGAGCTCGATCGGGTGCTGGCCGGGGGGCTGGTCCCCGGGTCGGTCACCCTGCTGGGGGGCGCGCCGGGCACGGGCAAGTCCACCCTCGTCCTCCAGGCCGCGGCCGGGTTGGCCCGGGCCGGGGCCACGGTGCTCTACACCTGCGCCGAGGAGAGCCCGGCCCAGGTCCGCGAACGGGCTCGGCGCCTGGGGGCCCTGCACGACCGGCTCTGGCTGGTCGGCGAGTCGCTGATCCCCCGTCTCCTGGCTGCGGTCGACGAGGTGGAGCCCGATGTCCTGGTGGTCGACTCGGCCCAGAGCGTCGCTGATCCCGAGGTGGCGTCCACGCCGGGGAGCGTCGCCCAGGTGCGGGAGGTCTCTCAGCGGCTGGTGCGCGAGGCCAAGACCCGGGGCCTGGCCACGGTGCTGATCGGGCACGTCACCAAGGACGGGGCCCTGGCCGGCCCCCGGGTGTTGGAGCACGTGGTCGACACCGTGCTGGAGCTCGACGGTGATCGCCACCACAGCCTGCGCCTGCTGCGGGCCCTCAAGCACCGCTTCGGGTCGACCAGCGAGCTGGGCCTGTTCCAGCTGGGCGAGACGGGGCTCGACGGCGTGCCCGACCCGTCCGGTCTCTTCCTGGCCGACCGCCTCCCCGGGGTGCCGGGCTCCACCGTGGTGCCCACGCTGGAGGGCCACCGCCCGCTGCTGGTCGAGCTCCAGGCCCTGGTCACGCCGACGAACCTGGCCGAGCCCCGGCGGACGAGCCACGGCCTCGACCGCAGCCGGGTGTCGGTGCTGCTGGCCGTGCTGGCCACCCGGGCCGGGGTGCGGGTGCAGACGGCCGACGTCTACACCCTGGCCGCCGGCGGGGTCCGGGTCACCGAGCCCGGGGCCGACCTGGCCCTGGCCCTGGCCGTCGCCTCGGCCGCCAGCGGGGTGGCCGTGCCGGCCGGGGTGGTGGCCTGCGGCGAGGTGGGGCTGGGCGGTGAGGTGCGGCAGGTGGCCGGCATCGAACGGCGCCTGGCCGAGGCGGCCCGGCTGGGCTTCACCGAGGCCGTGGTGCCGACGTCGGCGCCCGAGCCGCCCGACGGGGTCACCCTCCTGCGGGTCCGCTCCCTGGCCGAGGCCATCGCCGCCCTGGGGTTGCAGGAGCCCTCCACCGTGGTCCCCATGGTGAGGAGGTGATCGCTCCCCGGCACCGAAGCGACGGTGTCTCGATGAGGCCACGGCCGGAGCCGTCTACGCTCCCCCCATGACCGGCTCGCACGGACAGGCGATGCGTCAGGCCCTGGCCCTGATCGCGCCGGGCACCCCGCTGCGCGACGGCCTCGACCGTGTTCTCCAGGCCGGCATGGGGGCGCTCATCGTGGTGAGCGACGGTCCCAGCGTGCTGAGCATCTGCTCGGGAGGCTTCCTCCTCGACGCCGCCTACAGCCCGCAGCGCCTCTCGGAGCTGGCCAAGATGGACGGCGCCATCATCCTGGCCGCCGACGCCAGTCGCATCGCCCGGTCCAACGTGCACCTGGTGCCCAACCCCAACGTGTCGACCACCGAGACCGGCACCCGGCACCGCACGGCCGAGCGGGTGGCCCGGTCCATCCATGTGCCGGTGATCTCGGTGTCGCAGCGCATGAACGTCATCAGCGTGTACGTGGGCGACGAGAAGCACCAGATCGACCCGGTGCCCCGGGTGATCGCCCGGGCCAACCAGGCTGTCCAGACCCTGGAGCGCTACAAGGCGCGCCTCGACGAGGTGTCGGTGGCCCTCTCGGCCCTGGAGATCGAGGATCTGGTCACCCTGCGCGACGTGGTCACCGTCCTGCAGCGCAACGAGATGGTGGCCCGCATCGCCGCCGAGATCGAGGGCTACATCATCGAGCTGGGCGACGACGGCCGCCTGGTGCGCCTTCAGCTCGAGGAGCTGATGGGGGGCATCGGCGACGACCGTCGCCTGGTGGTGCGCGACTACTTCCACGAAGGCGACGAGTGGCACCTGGGCGAGGCCCTGGCCGCCCTGTCCGACCTGTCCGACGACGAGCTCGTCGACCTCAAGCGGGTGGCGTCGGCCATCCACCTCTCCGACGGCCCGCCCGATCTCGACGAGTCGTTGTCGCCCCGGGGCCACCGGTTGCTGGCCCGCATCCCCCGCCTGCCCGAGGGGGTCATCGACGCCATCGTCCAGCAGTTCGGCGACCTGCAGAAGATCCTGCGGGCCAGCATCGACGAGCTCGACGACGTGGCTGGGGTGGGCAAGCTGCGGGCCCGGGCCGTGAAGGACGGCCTGAGCCGCATGGCCGAGGCCAGCATCCTCGACCGCTACAGCTAGCGAGATCAGCCCAGGAAGGCGGCGACCCGGCGCCAGGCGTCGGCGGCATCGTCGGGGCGGTGGGCCGGACGGCTGGCGTCGTGGACGAAGCCGTGGTCGGCCCCGGGGTAGCGGACCACCTCGGCCCCAGTGGCGGCCAAGGCGGCGGCGTCGTCCGCCGACACCCAGGGATCCTCGGTGCCGGTGAGGAAGAGGACCGGGGCCGGACCGTCGTCCCCGGCCGAGGTCAAGGCTTCGAGGGCGTGACCCATGGTGGCGCTGCGCCAGTGGTCGGGCAGGCGCACCATGCCGTAGAAGGAGACGGCCCGGTCGATCCGCCCGCCGGCCGCGGCCTTGAGGGCGAACATGCCTCCCATGCAGAAGCCCATGACGGCCACCGGTTCGATCCCCAGGGCGTCGGCGGCCGCGGTGATGTCGGCTTGGACGGCGGCATCATCGAGGGTGGCCACCGAGGCCAGGCGTTCCTCCAGGGTGAGGCTCTCCCGCCCGGGCCACGGCTCGACGGCGGCGACCGCCCACCCGTGCTCGGTGGCCAACCGGTCGCACATCTCGGTGAAGAGGGGTCGGAGGCCTCCGATGTCCGGGGCGATGACCAGCCCGCGTGTGGGCTCGGAGGGAACGGCCCGGTAGGCCGGCGTGCCGGAGGGGAGGGTGAACATCACCCCGCCAGCATGGCCGACACGGTCGAGGTGGGGGTCAGCGGGCCCGGCGCTCGAGCTCGACGCGATTGAGGATGCGGTAGCGACGCTCCCGCTGGTCGATCCAGCCCAGGCGCACGAAGGAGGCGATGGCCTTGTTCACCCGCTCCCGGGAGGCCCCGACCATGCCGGCCAGCTCCTCCTGGGTGATGGGGAGGAGGAACTCGTCGTCCTCCCCGGCCAGCTCCAGCAGGCGCTTGGCCGTGCGCCCGGTGACGTCGAGGAACACCGAGTCGGCCAGGGCGTCGTCGGTGCTGCGCAGCCGTCCGGCCAGGAGCCGCACCACGTTCCACAGCAGCGTGGGCCGCCGCTCGTAGATGGCCTGCAGGGGGGCGAAGGGGATGGTGAGCACCTGCGAGGGCTCCAGGGCCCGGGCCTCGGCCGACCGGCCCAGCCCGTCGAAGAGACCCATCTCGCCGATGACGTCGCCCCGTTCCATGAGGGCGACCATCGACTCCCGACCGTCGATCGACCGTTTGGAGATGGCGATGCGCCCGCTGACCACCACGTGCAGGTCGGTCGGTTCGGCCGCCTCGGCGAAGAGGAGATCGTTCCGGAGGAGGTCGGTGGTGGTGGTCGCCGCTTCGACCTCCGCCATCTCGTCGTCGGTGAGATCGGTCAGGAGGGGGACGTCGCGGAGCAGGGAGGTCTCGGCCACGCCGGCAGCGTACCGAAGCGGGCCGGGCCCACAGGAAGCCGGTGAACGCCGCGGACCGAACCCGAGTGGGTGCGCTCGCGCCGGTGCGATGGTTTGCGACCCCGGTCGAGGAGAGCGACGACGACAGGCGGGTAGCGTCCGGTCGATGGACGAGGGCCCGGTGTGGACCGTGGTGGTGGCGGCGGGCGGGGGCACGCGCTTCGGCGGGGCCAAGCAGTACGCCCCGCTCGGGGAGCGGCGGGTCTTGGACTGGAGCCTGGCCACCGCCCGGCGCGCCACCGACGGCGTGGTGCTCGTCGTTCCGCCGGAGCGGGCGGCCGACCTTGAGCCGGCGGCCGACGTCGTCGTGCCCGGCGGAATCACGCGCTCGGACTCGGTGCGGGCCGGCCTGGGCGCCGTGCCCGATGAGGCCGGCGTGATCGTGGTCCACGACGGCGCCCGCCCTGCTGCATCCCCCAGCCTGTACGACGCGGTGATCGGGGCCATCCGTGAGGGCGCTGACGCCGCCGTGCCCGGGGTCCCTCTCGTCGACAGCGTCCGGCACCGGAACGGCGCGGCCGTCGACCGGGACGAGCTGGTGGCGGTGCAGACGCCGCAGGCCTTCACCGCCGCCGCCCTGCGGGAGGCCCACGCCGGCAGGGGCGACGCCAGCGACGATGCCACGCTGGTGGAGCGGGCAGGTGGAAGGGTGATGGTCGTGCCCGGTGACCCCGCCAACGTCAAGGTCACCCACCCCGCCGACCTGGCCGTCGTCGCTCGCCACCTGGGCGTGCCCAGTGAGGGTGCCCCGGGGGGAGGCGACGCCTGATGCAGGTCCGCGTCGGCCTGGGGGTCGACCTCCACCCGTGGAGCGACGACCCCGATCGGCCGCTCCTCCTCGGCGGCATCGAGCTGCCCGGCCCGGGCCTGGCCGGCCACAGCGACGCCGACGCCGTGGCCCACGCCTGCGCCGACGCCCTGCTCGGGGCGGCCGGCCTGGGCGACATCGGCCAGCACTTCCCCGACACCGACGCCCGGTGGGCCGATGCCGACAGTGTGGAGCTGCTGGCCGAGGTGGCCCGCCGGGTGCGGACCGAGGGATGGGAGCCGGGCAACGTCGACTGCTCGGTGGTGCTCGACGCGCCGCGCCTGGCGCCGGTGCGGGCCGAGATGGCCGCCCGTCTCTCCGCGGCGGTGGGGGCGCCGGTCACCGTCACCGGCCGCCGCACCGAGGGCATCGGGGCGCTGGGCCGGGGGGAGGGCGTCGCCGCCTTCGCCGTCGCCGTGGTGACCAAGCCGTGAGCCGGGGCGGAGCGCAAGGCCGGAGTGGGGCCAAGGGTCGCGGCGGGTCGTCGCGGCGCGCCGGGCCCAAGGGGTCGGCGAAGGCCTCGTCGGCCTCACCGGCACCCAAGACGTCGCGGGGGGCGAAGGCGAAGCCGGCACCCGTCGAGCGGGGGGCCGCGTCCCGAGGCCGTGGTCCCGGGGGCGCCCGCCGGCCGCCGGCCGGACCGGCGGCAGGGTCCGGCTCCGGCGGGACGAGCGCCGGTCCGCGCCGGTCGGGCCCTCCCCGAGGGTTGGGCGGCGACCAGGTGGAGGGGCGTCAGGCCGTGCGGGAGCTGCTGCTGGCCGGGCGCCGCCGGGTCCACGAGGTGGTGGTGGCGACCGACCTCGACCCCTCCCCGGTGCTCGCCGAGATCCGCGACCTGGCCGCCGGCGACGGTGTCCCCGTGCGCGAGGTGAGTCGCAGTCGGCTCGACGCCCAGGCCCGCACCGAGGCCCCACAGGGCGTGGTGGCCCGAGCCGCGCCTCTGGACGAGCACGAGCTGGACGACCTGGCCACCGGGGCGGTGCGGGCCACGGCCTCGGGCGACGGCCCCCCCTTCCTCCTGCTCCTCGACGGCGTCACCGATCCCGGCAACCTGGGGGCGCTGCTGCGCTCGGCATCGGCGGCGGGGGTGACCGGGGTGGTGCTGCCCCGGCACCGGGCCGTCCACGTGACCCCCACCGTGGCCAAGGCGGCGGCCGGGGCCATCGAGCACGTGCCCATGGCCGTGGTCGGGGGGCTGCCCAGCGCCGTGTCCCGCCTGCGGGACGCCGGGGTGTGGGTGCTGGGCCTCGACGCCGAGGGGGCCCGATCGGTGTGGGAGGTGCCCGTGCCCGACGTCCCCGTGGCCCTGGTGGTCGGGGCGGAGGGGGCCGGCCTCTCCCGGCTGGTCCGCCAGCGCTGCGACGAGGTGGTGGCCATCCCCATGCGGGGCCCGCTCGACAGCCTCAACGCGGCCACGGCCGGGGCTCTGGCCTGCTTCGCCGTGGCCCGCCACCGGAGCTGATCCGACGCTTTCGAGGCCGATGCGGCACGGAGAGTGGTTGACGCCTGGCGGTGCCGGGAGTAACAATTCACTAGTCAGTAATGACTAGTGCGCCTCTGGTCATCCGTCGTTCCCCCATCACACCACCGCACCAGCCGAAGGACCACACCGATGCAGCACCGCACCACCCCCGGTCAGACGGCAACCCGCCGCCCGTCGACCCTCACCGCCGCCCCCGACGCCGAGCTGGCCCGGCTGTCCCAGGAGGGGAACGCCGATGCCCTCGACGTGCTCCTGGCCCGCTACCGGCGCTTCGCCCGCTCCCGCTCCCGGAGCTACTACCTGCTGGGAGGCGACGCCGACGACCTCGAGCAGGAGGCGCTCATCGGCCTCTACAAGGCGGCTCGCGACTACCGGCCCGACCACGAGGTGGCCTTCCGTCCCTTCGCCGAGCTGTGCATCACCCGCCAGCTCCTGAGCGCCATCAAGACCGCCAACCGCCACAAGCACCAGCCCCTCAACACCTCGGTCTCCCTCCACGCCAGCCGCGATGCGGCCGACGACGAGGCCCTCACCCTGGAAGATCGGCTCCCCGGCCCGGCGGCCACCGACGATCCGGCCGAGCGGATGGTGGGCGACGAGCAGGTCGTCGTCCTGGCCGATGCCGTGGCCTCCGATCTGTCGGCCCTGGAGGTGGAGGTGCTGCACCTCTACGTCGGCGGCCAGTCCTACACGGAGATCGCCGAGCACGTGGGCCGGCACGCCAAGTCGGTCGACAACGCCGTGCAGCGCATCAAGCGCAAGCTGGGCCGGAGCCTGTCGGAGTACGAGCTGGCCGCCGTCGGCTGACCAGAACGTTCAGCGGCGCCGGGCAAGGGTGAGGGCGAAGTCGCCGTCGTCGTCGGTCCAGGTGGAGGCCACGGCGAAGCCGGCCCGACCGAGCAGGTCGGGCAGGGCCGCGACCCGGAACTTGGCCGAGATCTCGGTCTGAATGCTCTCGCCCGCCTCGAACTTCACCTCGATGCCCGCCTCGGGCACCCGGACCAGGTGGGCCTCCTCGGCCACCAGGTGCATCTCGATGCGTTCCTGGCCGGCGTCCCAACGAGCCTCGTGGCGCCAGCGGGCCAGGGGGAAGTCGGCCCCCAGCTCCCGGTTGAGCACGGCGAGCACGTTGCGGTTGAAGGCGGCGGTCACCCCGACGGAGTCGTCGTAGGCGGCCAGCAGGCGATCGACGTCCTTCACCAGGTCGGTGCCCAGGAGCAGGCTGTCGCCGGGGGCCAGGGTGGCGGCCACCCGGGCCAGGAAGCGGTCCTGCTCGTCGGGGGTCAGGTTGCCGATGGTGCCGCCCAGGAACACGACGAGGCGCTGGCCGCCGGGGGGGATGCGGTCGAGGTCGTGGAGGAAGTCGCCCTCCACCGGGTGGACCGCGAGGCCCGGGTGGGCGGCGGCGATGGCCTCGGCCGCGGCGGCGAGGGTGGTGCCGCTGACGTCCAGCGGGCAGAAGCGGGTGAGCTGGCCCGTGGCCGTGAAGGCGTCGAGGAGGATGCGGGTCTTCTCCGAGGTTCCCGAGCCCAGCTCCACCAGGGTGTCGGCCTCGGAGGCGGTGGCGATCTCGGCGGCGCGCTCTCGCAGGATGGCCCGCTCGCGGCGGGTCGGGTAGTACTCGGGCAGCCGGGTGATGGCGTCGAAGAGGACGCTGCCCAGGTCGTCGTAGAACCACTTGGGCGACAGCCAGCGCTGGGGCTCGGCGGTGAGGGTGCGGCGCACGCTCTCGGCGATCGTCTCGGGCACGGTCGGGGACGCGGCGGTGGCGGGACGGGAGGGGTCGGGCACGGGGCCTCCGGGGACGGTGAGTGGGGTCAGGCGTCGGCGGCGAGGCGCACGCCGGAGAAGGCCCACCGGGCGGCGGGGGGGAAGAAGTTGCGGTAGGTGAGGCGGGCGTGGGCCGGGGGGGTGGCGCAGCTCGACCCTCGCAGGACGAGTTGGCCGCTCATGAACTTGCCGTTGTACTCGCCCACGGCTCCCGCGGGCGGCGTGAAGCCGGGGAAGCCGACATAGGCGCTGGAGGTCCACTGCCACACCTCGCCGAAGGCCTGGCGGATCGGGCCGGGGTCGGCCGGGGTGACGCCCCGGGGGTGAGGGCCGTCGAGGGCGAAGGCCGGCTCGTGGTGAGGCTGGCCGGCCACCGCCACCTCCCACTCCTGCTCGGTGGGGAGGCGGGCGCCGGCCCAGCGGGCGTAGGCGTCGGCCTCGTAGTGGCTGACGTGGACCACGGGCCGGGCCGGGTCGACGGCGTGCCGGCCGGCCAGGGTGAACTCGTGCCACTCGTCGCCCACCTGCTCCCAGTAGAGGGGAGCGGCCCAGCCCTGGGCGGTGACCGTGGCCCAGCCGTCGGAGAGCCACAGCTCGGGTCGCTCGTAGCCGCCGTCCGCGATGAACTCCAGCCACTCGCCGTTGGTGACCAGCCGGTCGGCGAGCCGGTAGGGCTCGAGGTGCACGCGGTGGCGCGGCAGCTCGTTGTCGAAGCTGAACCCGTCGCCGCCATGGCCCACCTCGACCAGGCCGCCCTCGACCTCGACCCAGCCGAGCTGGTCCGGATCGACCCGCGCGGCAGGTGTGCCGGCGTAGACCGGCTGCAGCGGGTTGAGGG
>CAZXRA010000117.1:0-5183 GCA_964643485.1 uncultured Iamiaceae bacterium
GTGGGCGGCGTTCGGCGCGGGGGTGTCGTACCAGCACCTGGCGGCGCCCCAGAACGCCCGCTTCGACGTCGTGAACGGCGCCGTGCAGCTCATCCCCGCCGTGGTGGGGATGTCGTGCTGCGCCGACGGGGCCGCGGCCCAGGTCGCCGAGACCCTCCTCGCCGGCCAGGACGCCGTCACCGTCCAGCCCCGAGAGGAGCAGCCCTCGCTCACCACGGAGGAGGCCCAGGCCCTGGGCATCCGGGAGCCGGTCGGCACCACCACCGACTGGAAGGGCCAACCCCAGGTCAAGTCGTTCACCACGTACTTCCAGGCCGGGCAAGCCCGCGTCACCAACATCCACCGCATCGCCGACCTGGTGCGGGGAGCGCTGGTGCTGCCGGGCGAGACGTTCTCGGTGAACGGGCACGTCGGTCCCCGCACGACGGAGAAGGGCTTCGTCGTGGCCGGCGCCATCGCCAACGGGGAGCACGTCGAGGAGGTCGGCGGCGGCGTGTCGCAGTTCGCCACGACCATGTTCAACGCCGCCTTCTTCGCCGGGCTGCCCTTCGTGGAGTACCAGGCCCACTCCGAGCACTTCGACCGCTACCCCTACGGCCGCGAGGCCACCATGGGCCACCCCCACCCGGACCTGGCCTTCACCAACAACACGCCCTACGGGATCCTGATCTGGACGTCCCACACCCCGACGAGCGTCACCGTCACCCTGTACTCCACCCAGCACGCCTTCGGGCAGCAGACGGGCCAGACCACCGGCCGCCAGGGCCGCTGCACCACCGTCAGCACCCAGCGCACCATCACCTACGCCGACGGCCGCACCGAGACCGACACGGTGCGGGCCCGCTACCGCGACTCCGGCGCCACCTCCTGTTGAGCCGGCGCACCGACGTCCTCGTGGTGGGGGCCGGCCCGGCGGGGGCGGCCGCCGCCACCACCCTGGCCCGGGCCGGTCAGTCGGTGATCGTCGTCGACAAGGCCACCTTCCCCCGGGACAAGATCTGCGGCGACGGCCTGACCGCCGGGGCCCTGCGCCACCTCGAGGCCCTGGGGCTGGACCCGGCCGCCGTCCCCTCCTGGCAGCGGGTGGACGACGTGGTCGTCTCCCCGCCGTGGGGGAGGACCGTCACCTTCCCCATGCCGCGGGGCCAGGGCTCCTACGCCGTCGTGGCCCGGCGGGTCGAGCTCGATGTCGCCCTGGTCGACCTGGCCCGCTCGGCCGGAGCCGAGGTGCACGAGGGCTGCGCCCTGATCCGGGCCCGGGACGACGGCGACGCCGTCACCGCCGAGGTCGACGGCGTGGGCGAGGTGCGGGCCCGCTACGTCATCGGCGCCGACGGCATGTGGTCGCCCCTGCGGAAGTGCCTCGGCGTCGCCGTGCCCGGCTATCGGGGCGAGTGGCACGCCTTCCGCCAGTACCTGCAGGGGGCGGCGGCCCCGGCCCGCCGCGACCTGTGGGTGTGGTTCGAGCCCGACCTGCTGCCCGGCTACGCCTGGTCCTTCCCCCTGGCCGACGGGGCCGTGAACGTGGGCTTCGGCATCCAGCGAGGGGGCAAGGTGTCGGTCCGGGAGATGGCCGAGGTGTGGCGCACGCTGCTCGAGCGCCCGGTGATCGCCGAGGCCCTGGGCACCGAGTGGGAGCCCGAGGGGCCGCACCGGGCCTGGCCCATCCCCGCCCGCGTCGACCGCATCCCCCTCACCGCCGGACGGGGCCTGTTCGTGGGGGACGCCGCGGCCGCCACCGACCCCATGACCGGCGAGGGCATCGGCCAGGCCCTGGAGACGGGCATCGCCGCCGCCGAGGCCATCCTGGCCGCCTCACCCGGCGCCCCCGAGGTGGCCCGGGCCCACTACGAGCGGGAGGTGGCCCGAGGCCTGGCCCGCGACAATCGCCTGGCCGAGACCCTGGTGCGGGCCCTGCGCCACCGCCGGGGGGCGGTGGCGGCGGTGCGCCTGGCCGGGGCCACGCCCTGGACCCGCCGCAACTTCGGCCGCTGGCTCTTCGAGGACTATCCCCGGGCCGTCCTCGCCACCCCCCACCGCTGGCACCGCCACCTCTTCTCCGCCCCCGGCGCCTACCGCAACCACTGACCGCCCCTCCCCCCGCGAACTTTGGACGGAGTTCGGGCGTAGGGAACGAACTCCGTCCAAAGTTGCCGGGGGTGGGGCGAAACTGACCGGGCGGTCAAGAGGCCGGTAGGGTGAGCGCATGCGGACGCGTCTGACCGAGATCCTCGACGTCGAGCACCCGGTGATGCTCGCCGGCATGGGCGGGGTGTCGTACTCCGCCCTGGTGGCCGCGGTGTCCGAGGCCGGCGGCTTCGGCTGCATCGGCGCCTCGACCATGCCCCACCCGATGCTGGTGGAGGAGATGGCGGCGGTGCGGGAGCGGACGGCCAAGCCCTTCGGCGTCGACCTGCTCACCGCCGCCCCCCAGGACTTCGAGGCCAAGATCCGCGACATCGCCAAGGGCGGGGCGTCGGTCTACGTGGCCGGGCTGGGCGTGCCCCGCGACGTGGTCGACCTGTGCCACGAGCTCAACCTGCTGGTCGTGAACATGTGCGGCAAGGTGCGCCACGCCGTGGCCGCCGTCGAGGCCGGCTGCGACCTGGTCGTGGCCCAGGGCACCGAGGCCGGCGGCCACACCGGCACCGTCGCCACGCTGGCCCTCGTCCCCCAGGTGGTCGACGCCGTGGGCGCCAAGATCCCCGTGGTCGCCGCCGGCGGCATCAGCGACGGGCGGGGCCTGGCCGCCGCCCTCACCCTGGGGGCCGACGGCATCTGGGTCGGCACCCGCTTCATCGCCACCCCCGAGGCCCACACCGTCACCGGCTACAAGGACGCCCTCCTCGGCCTCCAGGAGGACGGCACCGTCGTCACCCGGGCCTACACCGGCAAGACGTGCCGGGTGGTGCGCAACACCTACACCGAGGAGTTCGAGGCGGCCGGGGGCCAGCCCGAGCCCTTCCCCCACCAGGTCATCAAGTCGATCCAGGATGGGGCCAACCACCTGGGCGGCAACCAGTTCTCCCAGGACATCGACCTCGCCCGCGAGTTCTTCCCTGCCGGCCAGGGCGCGGGCATGATCCACGAGCTGGTGCCGGCCGCCACCCTGGTCGAGCGGTTCGTGGCCGAGGCCGAGGCCGCCCTGACCCGCGCCTCCCGCCCCGTCTGACCCGTTCTCGGCACGTTTCTGTACCTCTGAGGTAACAAGAGGTGCTGAGTTCGTGGAGGGACAGGGGTCTGGCAGGCTGGGGAGCGGTGACCGACCTGCCCACCCTCCACCCCTCGGTCGACGTCGACGAGCGAACCCGCGTCGACGAGCGCCCGATCACCGACGACGGCGACCACGAGCGCTTCGCCCACATCGTGGTGCCCGCCTCGGCCGTCACCGAGGCCTACATCACCGGGGCCACGGTCACCGCCCTGTGCGGCAAGCGCTGGGTGCCCACCCGGGATCCCGGCCGCTACCCGATCTGCCCCACCTGCAAGGAGATCCTCGACGCCGCCCGGGCGGCGCGAGGTGGGGGTGGGAACAGCGACCGGAGCTGACCGCTTTGCCCCGGTCGTCGGCCGGGGCAAGAGGCCTGCGACGGGCCCCACCGGGTCGGCCGATCTCCGTCGGGCGGAAGGCCCGTGCCCAGGCCCGGCGCGGAGATGGCCTCGTCGTCCCGACCGTCCGTACACTCGTCGTCGTCCGGAGGCGACCCCCCGGGCGGCGGCGCTCGACGTCGTGGCATCCGGGGTCGCGGCGGTGTCGGCCACCCGCCTCACCAAAACCGAGGAGACATCCATGACGTCGTCCGAGGCTCCCCCCCTGACGGCTCCCGCGCCCGCCGCCGGTCCCCTCGTGGCCCGAGCCGCGGTGATCGCCGTCGGCGCCTACGCCGGCGCCCAGGTGATCGCCCAGGTGACCAGCCTCAAGATCGGCATCGTCGGCGGTCAGGCCGTCGACATGGGCACCTTCGTGTACCCCATCACCTTCACGTTGCGGGACGTGGTGCACAAGGTGGCCGGCCGCCGGGCCGCCCGCACCCTGATCCTCACCTGCGCCGGAGTGAACCTGTTCCTGGCCGCCTACCTGGCCTGGACGGCGAACGTGGAGAGCGACCCGACCTGGGGCCTGGGGGCCGAGTACGAGGCGGTGCTGGGGCCGATCTGGCGAATAGTGCTGGCCTCCCTGGCCGCCATGGTGATCTCCGAGCTGATCGACACCGAGGTGTACCACTGGTTCGTCACCCGGGTGACCCGTCGGCACCAGTGGCTGCGGGTGCTGGTGTCGAACGCGGTGAGCGTGCCCGTCGACAACCTGGTCTTCGCCCTGGGCGCCTTCGCACCGATCGCCCTGCTGGGCACCGATGGCCTCCCGTGGGCCACCGTCTGGAGCATCTTCTGGGTGAACCTGTGGGTGAAGGGCCTGGTGTCGGTGGCCTCCATCCCCCTCATCTACGGCACGAAGGACCGAGCCGTCCCCGACTGAGGGGCGGGGCGGGTCAGACGGCCTCGCACCACTCCTTGATCTTCCCGACCAGGCTGGCCTGGGTCTGGTCGCCGGTGGGGATGGGGATCACGTTGAGGTGGCTGACACCAGCCTCGGCAAAGGCGGCGATGCGCTCCTTCACGTAGCCCTCGGGGCCGCACAGCGAGATCGACTCCAGCAGCTCGTCGGGGACGGCCGCCGCCGCCTCCTCCTTCTTGCCGTCGAGGTAGAGGTCCTGGATCATCTCGGCCTCGGCCTCGAAGCCGTACCGGCAGACCAGGTCGTTGTAGAAGTTGCGGCCCTTGGCCCCCATGCCCCCCACGTAGAGGGCCACCATGGGGCGAGCCATCTCACGGAAGCCGGTGACGTCGTCGCCCACGGCCACCATGCCGCCGGCCGAGATCATCAGCGGGTCGAGGTCGGCCGAGCGCTTGGCCGCGCCCCGGGCCAGGTCGTCGCCCCACACGTCCTTGGCCTTCTCCGGGTGGAAGAAGATGGGGAGCCAGCCGTCGGCCACCTCGGCCGTCATCTCCACGTTCTTGGGGCCGAGCGACGCCACCCAGATCGGGATGCGGGGCCGGACGGGCCGGGCGATGATCTTGAGGGGCTTGCCCAGGCCGGTGCCCTCGCCCTCGGGAAGGGGCAGCGGGTAGTTGGGGCCGTCGGCGGTGACGCGCTCCTCGCGGGCCCACACCTTGCGGCAGAT
>CAZXRA010000118.1:0-28567 GCA_964643485.1 uncultured Iamiaceae bacterium
CCGCGGCCACGTCCTCGCCCCGGGGTGGGAGCGGCGTCGCCCCGGGGGTCTCGATGATGTAGCTGAGGGTGGTGACGATGCTCGAGGCCGTGAGGAACGCCGGCCGCTGCTCGCCATCGATCTCCACGGTCTGCTCGTCGACCAGGTCGCGCCGACAGTGCTCCCGGGTGAGGGGGTCGTCGGCCGAGCCCTCGGGGAAGGTGCCCAGGACGCAGCCGGCGAGGGTGTGGACGTAGGTGACCGCCTCCTGGTCGAAGGTGTCGTCGGCTTTCACGAAAACGCCCAGCTCGGACGACGAGCCCGTCTGCTCCTTGATGGTGTCGATCTTGCGGATCGTGTCCGACGACTGGTCGACCCACTCGACGGGATCGGCCTTGATGACGATCTCCCCCTCGACGGCCACGCCCCCGATGAGGATGGCGACCGACGCCAGGGCGAAGGGGACGGCGAGGCGGGGTGACAGGCTGCCGAGCCAGACGGTGAGGCGGCCCAGCGCCCCCTCGCGGAAGTCGCGCCCCTTGGTGGGCGAGCGGTGCTCCCGCACGCCGAGGAAGGCGATGGGGAGGATGATGGAGCACAGGCAGATGACGGCGATCCCCACCATGAGCAGACGGCCGAAGTCGCGGATCATGGGGATGTCGGCGAGCAGCAGGGCGGCGAAGGCCAGCACGGCGTCGAAGGTGACGACGAGGAGGCCGGGCCCGAGGTTGCGGGACGCCTCCTGGATGGGGTGCTCCTCCCGGTCGATCACCACCTCCTCCTCGATGCGGGCGTGCATCTGGATCGCGTAGTCGATGCCCACGCCGAGCATCACGGGGAGGCCGGAGATGGTGACGAGCGACAGGGGGATGCCGAGGTAGCCGGCCAGGCCGAAGGCCCAGATCAACCCGACGAGGATCACGAGGAGGGGCAGGAGGCGCCAGCGCACGTGGAACAGGAGCAGGAGGATGACGAGCATCATCCCGACGCCGATGGCGCCCAGGCTGAGGATGCCGCCCCGCAGGTAGTCGTTGATGTCCTGGAGGAGGGTGGGCGAGCCGACGGTGGTGGAGGTCGCCCCGTCGAGGCGGGTGGCGTCGGCGGCAGCGGTGACGTGCTCGGCGGCCGTGCCCTCGTCCTCGATCGACATGTTCCCCTCCAGCCGGGTGACGGCTTGGGCCGTGCGCTCGTCGGGGAGGAACGGCCGCAGCGACTTCCGGATCTCCCCGCGGTTGTCGAAGATCAGGAACTCGCGCCACGCCGGATTGTCGAGGGTGCGCTCGGCCGCGGGGACCTCCTGGAGGCGGGTGAGGGTAGCGAGGGAGTCGGCCGTGCGAGCCTCGGCCTCGGGGGTGCCCGGCGTCTCCTGGAGGGAGGGGTCGCCCTCGACCAGGCCGGCGGCGTGGGCCAGCGCCCCACCGGCGATGCTCTGGGTGGGGTCGGTGGCGTCCTGGCCGTCGGGGGCCTTCTGGACAAGGGTGTCGCTGAAGCGGACGGCGGTGAGGGGCGTGATCACCGCCCGCACCCCGGGGTCCTCCTTGATCCGCTCGGCCAGGGCGTCGAGGCGCTCCTGGTTGGCGGGGGCGAGGAAGTCGACCAGGTCGGTGCCGTCGTCCAGGCGGTAGACGGTGAGCATGGCCTGCCCGCCGAAGAGCGACTGGTACTCGACGCTGTCCTCGTAGACCTGGTCGTCCTTGTTGAGGTAGCTGTCCTGGTCGGTGGCGAAGTCGAGGCGGGTGACGCCGAAGCCGAGGATGCCGGTGAGGACGAGCCCGACGGCGGCGACCAGGCCGGCGCGCTTGCCCAGTTCGATCGCGATCCAGGACCAGAAGCGCTGCACGGACGGCTCCCTTCGGCAATGTCCCCCGGGCGCCCGTGTGGGCCGGGGCACACTACCCACGTGATGTCGACCTCACCTCCGCTCGATCGCACCCAGTTCCCGGTGGCGGGACAGGTCGCCTATCTGAACACGGCCCTGATGAGCCCGCTGCCGGTGGCGGCCGTCGCCGCCATGACGTGGGACGCCGAGGCCGCCTCCCACCTGGCGGCGAAGGCCTTCGGCGAGCGGTGGGCCACGCTGGAGCGGGTGCGGGGACAGGCCGCCGTCCTGCTCGGGGCCCCAGCTGAGGACGTGGCCTTCGCCCAGAACACCACCGAGGGGATGGCCCTCGTCGCCGCCGGGCTGGAATGGCGGTCCGGCGACCGGGTCGTCCTGGCCGCCGGTGACCACGAGGCCACGACGGGACCCTGGCGGGCCCGGGCCGCCGACGGCGTGGAGATCGACCTCGTCGACCCGGTCGGCCCGGCCGGAGAGCTGCCCCTCGACGGCTTCGCCCGAGCCCTGGAGGCAGGGGGAGGACGGGTGCGAGCCGTCGCCGTCTCGTGGGTGCAGGCCCACAACGGCTGGCGCACCGACCTGGCCGCGCTGGCCGACCTGGCCCACGAACACGGGGCCTGGCTTTGCGTCGACGCCATTCAGGGCCTGGGCGTGGTGCCCGGCGACCTGGCGGGTTGGGGGGTCGATGCCGCCGCCGCCGGGGCCCAGAAGTGGATGTGCGGCCCGCATGGCATCGGCGTCGCCTACCTGGCGCCGGCCTTGCGGGAACACCTCCGCCCCCTGGCCCCCCGGTACCCGCACCCACCGGATGTCGGCGGGCCCGATCCGGCCACATCGGCCCGGGCCCACGAGGTCGGCGCCCTCAACCACACCGGGATCGCCGGCCTGGGCGCGTCCCTCGAGCTGCTGGCCGGGGCCGGGCCCGATGAGGTGTGGGCCTGGGTGGACGGCCTCTGCCGCCGGTTGGCCGACGGCCTGGTCGACCTGGGGGCCACCGTGCTGTCTGACCGTCAGGGTGGGCGGTCGTCGCTGGTGACGGCGGCCGTGCCCGGCCTCGACCCCGAGGAGGTGCGCGCCCGCTTGGCCGAGGCCGATGTCGTCGCCGCGGCCCGGGGCGACGGCGTGCGCTTCTCGGTCCACGCATGGAACGACGACGACGACATCGACGCCGCCCTGAACGCAGTGGGGTCCTTGTAGGGGCTCAGCGCGGCCGGACGACGACCTCGCCGGTCATGCCGTAGCGCTCGTGGCGGGGCAGGTGGCACACCATGCGGAGGGTGCCGGCATCGTCGAACTCGTAGACGGTGGCCCCGGTCTGGCCGGGGCCGAGCGACACCTCGCCGGGCACCGGGGGGTGGGCGGCCTCGGTGCCCCGGGCGTGGCGCAGGTGGACCGACCCGGGGCCGACGACGAGCTCGTGGCCGATGGGATCCTCGTTGCGCACGATGAACTGCACCTGGGTTCCCTCCCACACCTCGATCCGGTCGGGTGAGAAGCGGCTGTCGCGGATGGTGATGGTGACGGTGGTCGTGCCCGGGCCCCGGACAGCGGCGGGGTCGCCGTCGTCAGCCGAGGCCGCGGCGTACCCCCCGCCGGTCACCGCCGCCCCGACGACGAGGGCGGCGACCGCGGTGCCGATCCAGCTCACGGGCGCTCCGGAGCCCGGGCCATCACCCGCACCACGCTGACGCCGGCGGCCACGGCCCCGGCGGCGAGGACCCCCAGGGCCAGCGGCCACCACGGGGTGCCGTCGTCGCCGGCGCCGCTGACGGGCACGGCCGATCGGGCGCTGATGCCGGCATCGCGCACGGCCGGGGCCCGGTCGTCGTCGGTGGAGACGGCGAGGTCGTAGTCGAGGTCGCCGGCCTCCGCCGACAGCGGCAGGTGGGTGAACCACATGTCCTCGGGCACCCACTCCATGCCCACGTCGGTGCGGAGGTCGGAGAGCAGGCCGTCGGTGGCCTGCTCGCTGCGGCTGAGGGTGAGCCCTTCGCCCCCGGCCAGGAGCTGGGGGCGCTGGTCGGTGAGGAGGAACACGTCCGCCTCGACCTGCTGGTCGTCCTCCAGGCCGAGGCCGAGGATGCGGAGGGGCACCCAGGGGTCGTCGGTGGGGATGGTGAGCATGATGGGGGTGCCGTCGCCGGCCTGCTGGCCCAGGTCGGCGGCCCGGGAGGCGTCGAAGCGAGCAGCCATGAAGACGGGGCTGCGCTCGGCGTAGAAGCGGAGAACCTCGGGGGCGTCAGGGGTGAGGAGGAAGCCGTTCTCCACGGCCCAGCGGCCCACCTCGTCGGCGCCACCCTTCAGGACGGTGATGTCGAGGGCGTCGATCTGGGTCTCGAGGATCACCTCGACTCCGTTCGCCGCGTCGGCGGCCGGGGCGGCTCGGGCCGACTCCTCGGCCACGGGGGCGACTTCGATCTGGAGGCGCTGGAGGGTCCAGTCGCCGCCCCGCTCGACCTTGGTGGGGATGTCGGGGAGGGGGATGATCGAGCCGACCTCCTCGCCCTCACCGGTGAACTCGAAGGAGGTGACGTAGCGCTCCACGCCGTCGTGGTAGGCGGCGAGGGTGGTGGTGCGGACGAGCTCGATGGTGCCGTTCTCGCCGACGAGCCCCCCGCAGGCGGCCGCCGGTTCGGCGGCGAGGAAGGCGACCCCGCCGGCCACGGCCAGGCCGGCCAGGAGACGGCGAACGAGCGAGGCGATCACGGGGCGGGGAGCATCCGGAGCGAGCATGGGGGTCCTCCATCAGGAGCCGGTCCCCCCTGTGACGACGGCACCGCTTCCCCGGTTCCCAGGGCGACGGCTACCGTTTCCCCGGGACATGACCATCGTCACAGGGGGATCATCATGATCGAGGAGTCCGACCGGGTGGTCGTGTCGTCGGCACCCACCGCTCCGGTGACACGTTCCTGGTTCCTCGCCGCCCTCCTGGCCGGCGCCGGGCTCATCCACATGGTGATGGTGCCCACCCACCTGGACCTCTCCGGCGTCGACGGGGCCGGGTTCCTCGTGGCCGGGTGGGTGCAGCTGGGCCTGGCCATCCTCGTCGTGGCCCGGCCCCGCCAGTGGGTGTGGGGAGCGACGGCCGCCGTCAGCGCCGTCCTGCTCGGGGCGTGGATCGTGAGCCGTTCCGTCGGCCTGCCCGTGGGGAGTCACGCCGGCGAGTCGGAGCCGGTGGCGTTCATCGACGGCGTGGCGGCCGGACTGGCCGCCGCGGCGATCCTCGTGGCCGGGGCCGCCCTCCTGGGCCGCGCCCCCAACCCCCGGCCCCGCTCCCTGGGTGCCGGGCTGGCCGGGCTCGGTGTCGTGGCCGCCCTGGCCCTCGCCACCGTTGCCGTCACGTCGCCGTCGGCCCGGGACCACGGAGGATCAGGCCACGGCCACGAGTCGGCGACGCCGGATCATCACGGTGCGGCGGCACCGGGCCACGGCCACGGTGGGGAAGCCAGTGGCGACGACCTCGGCTACGCGGCGTTGGCCAACGGCCAGATGGGCGACCACAACCACGGGGACGGCGGCTCGGATGCTCCCGTCGATCCCTCCATCGATCCCGAGGACGCCGGGGCCCTGGCCGAGCAGCTCGCCCTCACCGCTCCCCTCGTCGAGGCCTATCCCACCGTTGCCGCGGCCAAGGCCGCCGGGTACCGCCAGGCCGGGCCCTTCTCCCCCGGCCTCGGCACCCACTACAACCCGCCGACCTACAGCACCATGAACACCGATGGGGTGATGGATCCGGCCGACATCGAGAACGCCATCCTCATCTACGACGGGATCGACGACGACGCCCCGCTGGCCGGGTTCATGTACATGGCGTACCAGGAGACCGAGCCCGAGGGTTTCATCGGGGATCTCGACCGCTGGCACTACCACACTGCCGTCTGCGTCGTCTTCGGCGACGACGGCGTCATCGACACGCCCTTCGGCGCCGATCTCACCGGTGTCACCGAGGAGATGTGTGCGGCCGAGGGCGGGAGCCTCATGGACTTCACCGGCTACATGGTCCACGTCTGGACGGTGCCGGGCTACGAGTCGTCCGAGGGCGTGTTCAGCGACCTCAACCCCGGGCTCACCTGCCCGGACGGCACCTACCACCGCATCCCCATCGACGAGATCGGCGACGCCAAGACCACCTGCCTGATCACCTAGCGCCCGGGAGGGAGTGGAGGCGTCGGCGGGAATCGAACCCGCGTACAGGGATTTGCAGTCCCTTGCCTAAGCCACTCGGCCACGACGCCAGGGCAGGAGACCCTAGTGCAACGGGCCCGGCTCTCCCTCCCGGCTACCCAGGGATCAGGTGACCCGCAGGACGCCGCGGAGGCCGCTCACCTCGAACAGGCCCCGCACGGCCGGACTGGGGTCGTGGATCACCAGCTCGCGCCCGGCGGCGGACGAGCTCCGCTGGGCGTCAACCAGCACGCGGAGGGCGCTGGAGTCGCAGAAGGCGACGCCGCTGAGGTCGAGGACCACGTCCCTCTCGCCCACATGCTCGGCCAGGACGGCCCGGAGCCGGGGGATGGCGAGGAGGTCGACCTCGCCCGCCAGAACCACCGTGATGGTGCCGTCGGAGACGAGCGTGCCATCGACGTCGATCACGACACCGATCGGTCCGCTCGTCTCGGGGGCTCGGGACACTCTCACCAGCGTCCTTACGTGCCCCGCCGAACGGGCGGGGAAACCCGGAGAGCTACGGTGGATGAGTCTCATCACGACACCCAGGGGACCATCGCCACCATGACCGACCAGACGGCGCCGGGCCGGCCCCGGCCTGAGCCAGAGCAACGCCCTGCGCCGGCCGACTGGGCCACCGACTGGGACCACACCCACGATGCGTACGCGGCGGCCGCCCCCGAGATCTGGGACGACCTGCGGGGCCGGTGCCCCGTGGCCCACACCGACCGCTTCGGCGGGGCCTGGCTCCCCACCCGCCACGAGGACGTGGCCGCCATCGCCCACGACACCACCCACTTCACGTCGCGCAGCGTGATCGTGTCGGACTTCAAGCCCACCGCCCCTGCCCCTGTCGGGTTCGCCCCGCCCATCACGTCCGACCCGCCGTTCCACGAGTTCGCCCGTCGCCTCCTGCTGCCGGCCTTCTCCCCCAAGGCGATCAAGCCCCTGGAGCCCATCACCCGGGAGCTGTGCTCAGGGCTGATCGACGCCATGCTGGCCGGCCTGAGCGAGGGCGACGATGTGGTCGACGTGGCCACCGCCTACAGCCAGCACATCCCGGTGCAGGTCATCGCCCACATGCTGGGCGTGCCCCCGGAGGACGGCGACCGCTTCCGCGTCTTCATCCACCGCATCCTCGAGAAGCCGGGCCAGACGGGCCCGACCGACGAGGAGGACACGATGATCTCCTACCTGGAGCACGCCATCGCCGACCACCGGGCCAACCCCCGGGATGACCTCATCGGCTACCTGCTCGACCTGGAGGTCGAGGGCCAGCCCCTCGACGACAGCCACATCCTGGGCACGGTGGCCCTGCTCCTCATCGCCGGGATCGACACCACGTGGTCGGCCATCGGAGCCAGCATCTGGCACCTGGCCCAGCACCCGGAGCACCGGCGCCGCCTGGTCGAGGATCCCAACGTCATGCCCTTCGCCGTGGAGGAGATGCTGCGGGCCTACGCCCCCGTCACCATGGCCCGCCTGGTGGCCGAGGACGTCGAGCTGGGCGGCCGGCAGCTCCACGTCGACGACTGGGTGCTCCTCCCCTTCCCGTCGGCCAACCGCGACCCGGAGTTCTTCGAGCGGCCCGACGAGGTGGTCCTCGACCGGGAGAGGAACCGCCACGCCGCCTTCGGCCTCGGCATCCACCGCTGCCTCGGGTCGAACCTGGCCCGCATGGAGCTACGGGTGGCGATCGAGGAGTGGATGCGCCGGGTGCCGGACTTCGAGCTGGCCGCCCCCGAGGCGGTCCGCTGGTCGACGGGACAGGTGCGGGGGCCGCGTGAGCTGCCCGTCCGCCTCCTGGACACCCGCCCGGCCGCGCCCGCCGGCGGCTCTGCCTGACCACCACCCAACTGATCGAGGAGCGCACGGGTGAGGATCCACTACGACCGCGACGCCTGCCAGGGCCACAACCGCTGCTACCTGCTGGCGCCGGAACTGTTCGACGTCGACGACGAGGGCTACGCCATCCTGCTCGTCGACGGCGAGGTGCCGGCCGGCCTGGAGGACAAGGCCCGCCTGGCCGCCGACAACTGCCCCGAGTACGCCATCACCGTCGAGGGCTGACCAGGGGAATGGCATTGGTACTCTCGCCAGGGGTCGCGCCGGCATCGTCGCCTCTGCGGGACGCCCACCACCTCCCCCCGGGCGACGGGGATCGGCACATTGCCAGCGTGATCCGTCGTCGGACCACTGCTACAGTCGCCCCCTCACGCGGACGTGGCTCAGCTGGTAGAGCATCACCTTGCCAAGGTGAGGGTCGCGGGTTCGAATCCCGTCGTCCGCTCCGGGACAGAACCCCAAGCCAGAGGCCCTTTTCGGAGGGCCTCTGGCACCGGTCCCAGCCACCCCGCTCTACTACGGAGCGCGGAGCCGTGTGCGGACCCGGTTCATGGTGGACACCGTGGCCCCGGTAGGTGGGTGACACTTTTCGGACGCGGCCCCGGTTCCTGTGCGACACCGGACCCGGTAGGTGTGCGACATCGGTGAGGGTCCCTCAGCGCGCTGTGAATCGGACTGGGATCCCTGGAGGTTCTGGTCTGCCCATCGGAAGCCCGGATGCGTCACAGCCGTGTCACAGCTTCGTCACAGTGCGTGCTGATAGGTCGAATTTGAACGCTGTGCGTGGTATCAGGGAGGTCTTGGACAGGCCACCGCGCCCGCACCTTGCCGGTTGCGGATGGCCACGGAGGTCGTCCCATGGTGTCTCACCCCGTTCCCGACATCGTCTGCGGCAGGCAGCAACGACCTCCTCGACGCAGGGTCGTTCGCGTCTCTCGTCGGTCGCTGGTCGTCGTGATGGTGCTGGTGGGGGCCCTCGGTCTGGTGGGGGCCGAGCCGCCGGATCTGGTCGCCGCCACTGCTCCGGTCCACACCACGCTCGTGAACGCGGTTCCCGCGGCGACGACGCCCCACGTGACGAACGGAAACGTTCAGAGCGTGGCGGTGGTCGGCGACACCGTCGTGCTGGGCGGTGACTTCACCGGCTCCACCGATCCCGATGGCACCGTCGTTGACCGATCGTACGTCCTCGCCTTCGATCGGGCCACCGGTCGCATCCGCCGGGACTGGGCACCCCAGCTCGACCGGGAGGTGTACAGCGTCGTGGCTGCGGCCGACGGCCAGTCGGTCTACGTCGGCGGCCGGTTCAACCGCGTCGACGGCCTCGTGCAGAGCAAGGTCGCTCGCCTCTCGATCACCGACGGAAGGCCCCTACCGTTCCAGTCCGGCGTCGATGCCGTCGTGACGGCTATGGCCCTCGACGGCGACCGTCTCTACATCGGAGGTGTGTTCGACAGCGTGCAGGGCCGGGCTCGACGCTTCGCCGCGCTGGACGCCGACACCGGTGTCATCGATGACGACGTGAACGTCGCCTTCGCGGGCACCCACCGCGGCGGCGACGGCAAGATCTGGCGCATCGAGCCCTCGCCCGACGGTCAGCATGTGGTCGTGGTCGGCAGCTTCGCCACCGTCGGCGGGCAACCCCGCAACCAGATCGTCAAGCTCAACACCAACGGGGGCGGAGCGATGACGGTCTCCCCCTGGTCCACGACCGCCTTCTCCGGCTTCTGTGCCAGCTTCACCGACTACGTCCGCGACGTGTCCTACAGTCCCGACGGCTCCTACTTCGTCGTGGTCACCACCGGGGCCAAGGGCACCGGCCTCAACGGGACCTGCGACTCGGTGAGTCGCTGGGCTGACACCGAGTCCCCCAACTCCTCCCACCAGTGGATCGAGTACTCCGGTGGCGACAGCTACTACTCGGTCGAGGCCACCGGCGCGGCCGTCTACGTGGGTGGCCACTTCCGCTACTCCAACAACTCCTACGGCACCGACTCGCTCGGCCCGGGCGGCAGTGCGACGACCGGCATCGCCGCCCTCGATCCGGTCAACGGCCTGCCGCTGTCGTGGAACCCCGGCCGGACCCGGGGCCGCGCCGTGTGGCAGCTGGTGGCCACGACGGAGGGCCTCTACGTGGCCAGCGACACCGATCGCATCGCCGAGGGCCGATATCGGGGTCGCATCGCCTTCTTTCCGCTCAGTGGGGGGCGGCCCGTGCCCCAGCCGGCCCGGTTGGAGCTGCCGCTCGACCTACACCAGTACGTTCCCACTGGCAGCCCGAGCCCGGTGGTGAGCCGTGACTTCGACGGCACGAACCTGGCCGCACCCTCGACGGCGGTGGTCAACGCATCGACTCTGTCAGGCGTTCGCGCCGCCTTCGCTGCGGGGGGGATCCTCTACACCGCTCACTCCGACGGCACGCTCAAGGCCCGCTCCTTCGACGGGGCCGCGCTCGGCAACCCGGTCGACGTGAACCTTCAGCGCATGACCAACTTCGCCAACGAGCTCCGCGCCCTCAACGGAGCCGTCCTCGACGACGGGCGCCTGTACTACACGGTCAGCGGCTCCCCGACCCTCTACATGCGGTATTTCAGCGTCGAGAACCGGGTCGTGGGCGCCCAGCGCTTCGACATTGCCTCCTCGGCGGCCGGCCTCGACTACCGCGATGTGGGCGGCATGGTCCTGGCCGGGAACGACGTGTACTACGTCGACCGCGACGGCGGCACCCTCGTGCGGGCGCCGTGGCGCGCCGGTGGCGGCATCGATCCCGGCGGACGCGCCACGGTGAGCAGCGCCAACGCGGGCGGCATCAGCTGGATCAACAGCGTGCTCTTTGCCCTCCCCGGGGACGCCCCGAACCAGCCGCCCACCGCCACCGCCACGGTCGCCTGCGCGGAGCTGGACTGCACCTTCGACGCCTCCGGTTCCCGGGACGTCGATGGCACCATCTCCTCCTACGCCTGGTCCTTCGGCGATGGCGTGACCGGCTGGGGCGCCACCCCGACGCATGGCTACGCCACGCCCGGCACCTACGACGCCTCGGTCACGGTCACCGACGACGAGGGTTCCACCGCCGTCTTCCCGCTCGCCGTCACCGTCACCGCCCCGCCAGATCCGGAGAGCGTCCCGCCGGTCGCCACCTTCGATGCCACCTGCACCGACGGCACCTGCGTGCTCGATGGCACCGCGTCGACCGACGACCGCGCCATCGTCGACTACGCATGGGACCTCGGTGACGGCACCGAGGCAACAGGGGCCACGGCGGAGCACCGCTATGCCACCTCGGGCACGTATCGCATCACCCTCACCGTGACCGACGACGAAGGTCTGACCCACTCCGCGCACCAGGACATCGAGGTCGAGATCGAGGCCCCTGCACCCACCGGGCCGGGCTTCGTGGCTGCGGCGGCGTCGGCGGACTCCGCCACGACCCGGCGCGACACCGTCACCATCCCGGCCGAGGTGGAGCCAGGAGACCAGCTCCTGGTGTTCGCCAGCTCCAACGCACCGGCCGGGGCCGTCCTCAACGGCCCGGCCGGATGGACCCACGTCCTCGATGCCGACACCGTCCGCAGCCGCACCGCCGTCTTCGCCCGAACGGCCGTCGTCGGTGATGCCGGCAACCAGGTCGAGGTCTCCACCGAGATCTGGGCCCGCACCGATGTCGTCGTCGTTGCCTACCGGGGCCTGACTCTCGACGACGTTGCCGGGCGCTCCGGCTACACGACCCCATCGCTCCCCATGCCAGCCACCTCCTGGGTGGTCTCGTACTGGGCCGACAAGTCAGCCACCACCACGGGCTGGACCGCACCTGACGCGATCTCCACCCGGCACTCCTACACCGGCAGCGGCGTCGGCTACGTGTCAGCCCTCCTGGGCGACAGTGATGGGACCGTGCCGGCTGGCGCCACGCCGGAGCTCACCGCTTCGGTCGACCACCCCGTCACCAACGCCGTCGCCCTCACTCTCCTCCTCGTTGCCCCAGAGTGAACGTGAAGTCCGCCCGGATCGCCTGAGCACCGACGACGCAGTGACGTTGAGGCGCGCATTTTGGACCCACACTGGCCCGGCCATCTGGCCGCGCCAAGACGATCGTCAGGAGCATGGGGAGATTGCTGGGGGTAGCTCGTCGCCGGCAGCAAGGGCACGCTGGACCAGGACGCGGCGCCGGTAGCTCACGCCGGCCACGATGGCCCCTACCACAATGAGCGACACCCCCAACAGGTGTCGCCCAAATCCGAAGTCGTCGTCGATGACATGGGGAGCCGGATGGAGAAGGTGGCCCCCTTGCCGAGAGCGGAGTCGACGACGACGTCACCACCCATGGCGCGGGCATGCTCCCGAGCGATGGCGAGCCCCAGGCCCGAGCCCCCCTCTGCCCGTGATGAGTCGCTCTTGTAGAAGCGATCGAAGATGTGCTCGGCCCGACGTGGGTCGATGCCGGGACCGTCGTCCTCGACGGCGACAACGACATCCCTTCCGTCGCGACGAACTCGAACGTGGACGTTCCCACCGCCGTGCGCGAAGGCATTGCCGACGACATTGGCCACGACGCGACGGAAGCGAGAACGTTCGGCGGACACCATGATGCCGGGTTCGACCGCCACGTCGAGGGCCACGCCGGGAGGTGGGCGCAGGGCGTCGAGGGTCGTGGTCAGTGCGGTGGCCAGGTCGAGTGGCTCGGCCAGGACCGGATCGGCGCCGGCGTCGAGGCGTGACAGCTCGAGGAGGTCGAGGACGAGATCGCGGAGTCGCTGGACATCCCTCACCAGCACCGTCCCCGCTCGCCGAGCCGACGGGGGGAGGTCGTCGAGTCGGCCTTCGAGCAGCTCCGCGGTGACGGCCATGCCCGTGAGCGGCGTGCGCAGGTCGTGGGCCACATCGGCAGTGAACTGGCGCTGCCGCTCGGCCGCCCGGTGCAGCTCGGCGATCTTCGCCTCCAGCGCATCGGCCATGTCGTTGAACGAGTCGGCCCAGGCCCGGAACTCGTCTTCACCCACCGACGGGAGCCGGGTGTCCAGGAGGCCTCCGGCGATGGCGGTGGCCGCCTCGGCCGCTTGCCGGACCGGGCGGAGGGTGCGCCGAGCGACGAGGTGGCCCACGGCTGCGGCCAGGCCGACGACGAGCACCCATCCGACGGCGAGCACCGTACGCAGCTCGGCAAGGCTCTCCTGGACCTGATCGAGAGAGAAGAAGAAGACATACCGGGAGCCGTCCGGCCCGTCGCCACCGACGATGAGGTAGTCGTGGCCTTCCCGCGTGGCACGGACGGTCACCAGATCGTCCGCCGGCCCGTTACGGACCGCAGCCGGCACATCGGCGGCGGTGAGCGTCACCGCCGAGGTGTAGGTGCGATCCCCGGCCAGGGCCACAGTGTCGGTGCCGGATCGCTTCTCGTAGGCCGCCTGCATGCGCTCGAAGCCCTGCTCATCGAGATCGGACGGAGCCAACGCCAGCGCGACCCGGACCTCGTTGTGGGAGTTCCGCTCGAAGTTCCGCCACCGCTGACCGCTGGTGACGGTGTAGGTGAGCACGGCCAGGGCGCCCGAGCTGACGGCGGCGACGACGATGAACGCTGCCGTGAGCCGACGTCGGAAGCGATGGGGTCGCTGCCGCCGCAGATCAGCCATCGGCGAACCGATACCCCATCGACCGGACGGTCTCGATGTACGGGGGTGGGTTCGGTGGATCCCCCAGCTTGGCGCGGAGCCGAAGCACGGCCATGTCGACCAGGCGGGAGTCCCCCAGGTAGTCGTAGCCCCACACCCGCTCGAGCAACTCCTCGCGGCCGATCACCTGGCCGGCCTGGGAGGCCAGGGCGATGAGCAACCTCGTCTCGGTCGCGGACAGGGCGATCTCATCGCCAGCGCGCTGGACCCGGAATGCCTCCTCATCGATGTCGAGATCGCGCGCCTTCCACTGGGGCGTCACCGATTCCACCGCCCGGCGGACGGCGGCGCGCGCCCGCGCGGTCAACTCCGCCGGATCGAACGGCTTGGTGATGTAGTCGTCGGCACCCAGCTCCAGCCCCGCGACGACGTCCGCCGTGTCGGCCCGGGCCGTGAGCATGACGATCGGCACCGTGCTCCGAGCGCGGATCTCCCGACATACGTCGAAGCCGTGCATGGACGGGAGCATCAGGTCGAGGAGAACGAGGTCCGGCGCCATCCGAGCAAGCCACTCGAGAGCAAGGTGCCCATCGGCCACGCCCTCGACGGTGAAGTCGGCCGCCTCCAGCACCAGCGTCACCGCCTCCCGTACGGATTCGTCGTCCTCGACCACTAGGACGCGGTGCGCCATGCGACCTCCTCGTCGTCGGATCCACGCTATGCGAGTCATCCCCCGGCGCACCGGACTGTGACCGATCTGTGACGCTCTCCTCGGCCGAAGCACCACATCGCTGGCCTACGGTTGGGCTTCGCGTGCCGACTGCTGAGACCACCCGTGCCGACCGGCGTGGGCAGACGAGGTTTCGTCCTCCGGAGCCGACCGACGGTCAGGCGATGTGGGCCCTGGCGGGGCGGGTCGACCTCGACCTGAACTCCCCCTACGCCTACGTCATGTGGTCCGATCACCACGCCTCGACCAGTGTCGTGGCCGTCGATGACGACGACGTGGTCATCGGCTTCACGCTCGGGTTCTGCCTACCGGCCGAGCCCACGACCCTGTTCGTGTGGCAGATCGGCGTCGATGCACGGGCGCGAGGAGAGGGAATCGCCGGGCGCATGCTCGACGTGCTGGTCGCCAGGATCGCTCCCACGGTGGTCGAGGCCACCGTGGCGCCGGGCAACCTGGCCAGCACCGCTCTCTTCCGTGGCTTCGGAGCGCGGCACGGCACGGCCGTCATCGAGTCGGAGGCCTACGGGCAGGAGCTCTTCCCCTACGCCCACGCCGCCGAGATCCGCCTACGGATCCCGCTCGGGGCCCGCTGACGGAGCCACACGGTGGGGAGGCGCGACGGGGGCGTCGCCCCGCCACCCACATCCCCCCGAGCAGCCTCGGCTGGCCGAGCAGCGCGGGGCCACGACATCACGACGACATGACTGGGGATTGATCCACGTGCAGACGTTCGAACGCCTCGAATCCGAGGTCCGGGGCTATTGCCGATCCTGGCCAACCGTGTTCGCTCGCGCCGAGGGCTGCGAGCTCATCGGCGAGGACGGACGCCGCTATCTCGACCTCTTCGCCGGGGCGGGCGCCCTCAACTACGGGCACAACCACCCTGCGATCATCGATCCGCTGATGGCTCACCTCCGGGGCGGTGGCGTCATCCACGGTCTCGACATGGCGACGACGACCAAGCGTGACTTCCTCCAGCGGTTCGAGGAGATCGTCCTCGTCCCCCGTCAGCTCGACTACAAGGTCCAGTTCCCGGGCCCCACGGGCACCAACGCCGTGGAGTCAGCGCTCAAGCTGGCGCGCAAGATCACCGGCCGCGAGCGCGTCGTCGGCTTCACCAACGCCTTCCACGGCATGACCCTCGGTGCCCTCGCCGTCACGGGCAACAGCATGAAACGCAAGGGGGCAGGCGTCGCCCTCACCTTGGCCGACTCCATGCCCTTCGACAACTTCCTCGGCGAGGACGTCAACACCCTCGACTACTTCGAGGCCTACCTGGCCGGCGACGGCAGCGGGTTGGATCACCCCGCGGCGGTGATCCTGGAGACCACGCAGGCCGAGGGAGGCATCCGCACCGCATCGAGCGCCTGGCTGCAAGGACTCCAAGACCTGTGTCGCCGGTACGGGATCCTCTTGATCGTCGATGACATCCAGGTCGGATGCGGCCGTACGGGTCCCTTCTTCTCCTGGGAGGAGGCCGGGATCGACCCCGACATCGTGTGCCTCTCCAAGTCGCTCTCGGGCTCTGGGCTGCCCATGGCCGTGGTCCTCATCAAGCCCGAGCACGATGTCTGGCTACCGGGCGAGCACAACGGCACTTTCCGGGGCAACAACGCCGCCTTCGTCACCGCCACGGCGGCCCTCGAGACGTTCTGGGCCGATGACGAACTGGTCGGCGACACAGGCCGCAAGGCAGCCTCCATGCGGCGCGGGCTCGAGACCATCGCCAGCGATCATCCGGGTCTCATCGCCGAGGTACGCGGCACCGGCATGATCCAGGGCTTCGAGACCACCGTCCCCGAAGCGGCTTGTGAGATCACCGCGGCCGCCTTCGAGCGAGGCGTCGTCCTCGAGACGGCCGGTCCCGAGGACGAGGTGGTCAAGCTTCTGCCTCCACTGATCATCAGCGACGACCAGCTCGCCCATGGACTCTCTGTCGTCGCCGACTGCGCCCAAGCCGTGGTCGATCAGCTGGGCGACGACCTCATGGCATTGGAGGTACCCCGATGATCGTCCGCACCCTGGCCGACATCATCGACACCAAACGAGACGTGGCCGGCCCCACTTGGAGGTCACGGCGCCTGATCCTCGCCGACGACCGGCTCGGGTTCTCGTTGCACGACACCGTGATCCACGCCGGCACCGAGACCGCCATGTGGTACCGCAACCACATCGAAGCCGTCTACTGCATCGAGGGGACGGGCGTCCTCACCGACTCCACCACCGGTGCCTCCCACGAGATCTCAGGCGGTTCGATGTACCTGCTCGACCAACACGACCCCCACACATTGCGCGCTCACACCGACATGCGGATGATCTGCGTCTTCTCCCCCGCCTGCACGGGCGACGAGATTCACGACGAGGACGGGGCCTACCCCCTCTCCTCGGCGTTCGCATGCACCACGCCGGACGACGGGGAGAGCGGCCGGTGACGATCACGGACCTGCGCTTCGATCCCTACCCGTCCCGGATGGTCCATCGACCGACCATCACTCCACGACTCGACCCGATTCTCCACGGGCGCCCGGCGGGCTCCCAAGGCCCTCATCGCCTCGGAGGGCCACTCGATACCGAGCAGCTCCGCGTCTACGAAGACACCGGAGTGCTCGTCCTGCCCGGCCTGCTGACCCCGAACCTCACCTCAGCCCTCGACGCCGAGCTCGACCGCCTCGCGGCGGACGACGACGTCCGGGCCCGTCCCCAGGCCATCCTCGAACCCGATGGGCACGAGCTCCGTTCACTCTTCGAGGTGCACATCGGCGACGACCTCCTCGGCGCCCTCGCCCGAGATCCGCTCCTGGTCGACATCGCCCGTCAGCTCCTCGGCAGCGATGTCTACGTGCACCAGAGTCGCGTCAACCTCAAGCCAGGCTTCCGGGGCAAGGAGTTCTACTGGCACTCCGACTTCGAGACCTGGCACGCCGAGGACGGTATGCCTCGCATGCGCGCCGTCAGCTGCTCGGTCCTCCTCACGCCCAACCACAGCTGGAACGGCCCCCTCCTCACCATCACTGGGAGCCACCGGTGGTTCGTGTCCTGTGTCGGTGAGACGCCCGCCGGCCACCACGAACGCTCCCTACGCCGTCAGGAGATCGGCACCCCCGACGACGACAGCCTCCGTGAGTTGGCCCGTCGAGGGGAGATCACCGAGATCGTCGGTCCCGTCGGCACCGTCGTCTTTTTCGAGTGCAACGTGATGCACGGATCGAACAGCAACATCAGCCCCAACCCGCGACGCAACGTCTTCCTCGTCTACAACAGCATCGACAACCAACTGGAGCGCCCTTTCGGAGCCCCCACCCCCCGGCCGGCCTACATCGCCACCCGCCACGTGATCTCCCGCTAGATCCACGCGGGCCGGCGGGAAGCGTCACAGCCCCGTCGCGGGCGGAGGATCAAGGCTCGCTCACGACCAAGACCGGTCGAGATGAGCCGCGGATGACGCCGGACGAGACCGAGGGTTCCAGAAGGCGACGCAGCAGCGGACGGTTGCGCGAGCCGACGACGATCATGTCGACGGCATGGCGCTCGGCGGCCTCGCAGATCTCGATGACAGGATTTCCGGTGACGACCTCGATGTCGGAGCCTGGGATGCCGGCCGCTGCGGCCGCGGCTTCGATGTCGTCGCGCTGCTCGGCTTCGTGGTCCGCACCCAAGGCGCCCATCTCCAGGGATGCCACGGCACCGAAGGCGAGGCTGGAGCCTGAACGCGCCACGGGCACGGGTGCGACGTTGATCACCAGGAAATCGGCACCGGTCGGTCCGAGCAGTCCGACAGCCGTCCGGGCCGCATGGCGCGACTCCAAGGACTGATCAAGGGCGATCAGGATCTTCATGCAACCTCCGCCTCGTCGTGCCTCACCCTACGAAGCCGACCTGCCAATCCTTCGGGCTGTGACCCAACCGTGACGTCCGAGGACCGAGCTGACGGATCTCTTCGGCGCCTCGGGCGATCCGCATCGGCGCCGGATCCTCGCCCTACTCAGCCGAGCACCTCGCTCGGTCGGGACCCTGGCCTCGAACTGCCGATCAGGACGCTCATCAACCGCCGCCATCGTCGGCCACCACCTCGCGCTCGATGCGGACCTGGCTCTGGGTCAGGCCGCCGACGGTGATGGCGTCCGCTGCTCGCAGATCGCCGTCCGCGGCGTCCAGGTACAGGACTGACGCCTGGAGGGGCACCGGTTCCTCCCGCTGGAGGGCACGCAGGCCGGCTCCCCCGGTCGAACCCTCGACGCGGAGCTGCGTCCCGTCACCCAGGGCACGGACGTCTCGGCGGTGCGTGTGCCCGGCGAGGACCAGCGGGACGAGACCTCCCAACTCTTCGGCGGCGACCGGATCATGGACCAATGCGATGTCGACGGCCCGGTCCCCGTCGGCCTCGGCGAGGGCCGCAGCGACGTCATCCGCCACGCCCTCGGCGACCTCACGCTCGTCCTCTCCACTTCCCGCCTGGCTCTTGTCCGGGGTGAACCTGGGGTCACCGATGCCCCAGAGGCGCAGGCCGGCGACGGTCACAGCGTCGTCGTCGAGGACGATGGCGTTCTCCTGCCGAGCTACGGCGACCTGCGTCGTCCGGGAGTCGTGGTTGCCGCGCACGTAGACGTACGGCACGCCGACATCCTCGATCCGCTCCACGAAACGGGCCTCGAGGGAGGTTCCCCAATCGTTGATGTCGCCGGTGTCGATGACCATGTCGATGGCGAACTGGTCCACGATGCGCTCGATCAGGTCGAAGGCCTGCGGATTGAGGTGCAGGTCACTCACGTGGAGGACACGGATCGTGGTCTCGTCGGCCTCGAAGGACTGCACCGACCGACCGGCCTGGTACAGGACGGCGACGTTCTCCACGAGGCCGGAGAGCTGCGCGCTGTAGTCGTCCAGTCGGTCGAGCACCTCCCTCGCGTCGCCCACGGCGCGCGGGGCGAGCGACAGCACGCCCGAGTACCGGGGCTCGGCGAGCGACTCCTCTCTCCACGTCGATGCGGCCGCGCCCATCGACGCGCTGGCCACGACGCCTGCGACCACCGCGCCGAGGGCGATGTCGCGCAGCCGGAAGCGGCGAAGCCCGGTGATGACCGCCCCCCCGAGCGCAGAACACACCAGGATGCGCGCCGCCAGGATCCGCAGGGCGCTCCTGACCTCGTCATCGAGCTCCTCGTCCACGTCCTCGAGGAGCTCGGGATCCTCGGCGAAGGCCTCCGCCTCGCCGGGCCTCAACTCGTCGACCCTCAGATCGAGCCCGAGCGGTCCTGCGTGCGAGTCGAGGGAGATGCGACCGAGCGGAGCCAGGTGAACCTCCGTGCCACCGCCGAGATCAGGGCGGGCCGAGAAGGTGGCATCGAAGGGTCCGATCTCGGCCTGGGTGGATCCGAAGAGGGCGACGGCGACCGATGCCCCCGCCAGGGAGAAGATCAACGTTGCCACCAGCCCGAGGAGCCGACGGCCTCGTGACCGACGTGTGGTGGCCCGGTCGTCGCCGGAGCTCCCGGTCGTGGGCCTCTCGATGGTCATGCCTCGCCCTTCCCCGGGTTCCCGGCCGCAACATCACCCGACCGGCACCCGCGACACACTCGAGACGACATCACCACGGGCCTCCCGTCGAACCGCCTACCTGTTCCGGCCCCCCGCAACGACGGTCAGGGTGCCCTGACGCTCAGGCTGGGCTGCGATTCGTCCCAGCGCAGGTCACCTGGCATCGACACCTCTTCGAGTTGCGCTTCGAGGCGCGTGACGTCAGAACGGTCGAGATCCCCCGAGTCGAGGACGACAACGCCAACGTCGTTCGTCGTGACCTCGACGTCCTCCTCGACCCATCGACCACTCCACCCTTGACGCACGTAGTATCGCACCTCGATGGTGGCCCTCGCCCCGGCCACGGGGCGGTCAAGGTCGTCCAGGACCGTCAACGAGGTCGTCACCCGCCACGTGTAGCGCGTCTGGCTCACCTCCGGATCGGTGAAGGTTGCCTCGGCCATCGTGGCTCGGGGCACGGTCGTTGTGGTGCTCGTCGTCGGAGGCGTCATCGTCGTGGTGATCGCAGTTGTGCTCGTCGTGGAGGTGCTGGCGGATGTCGTGGTCGTCGACCCGGAGCTCGATCCACCGCCCGAAGTCGGTCCTCCACCGCTCCCTCCTCCTCCGCCACCAGAAGCAGGAGCTGCCAGCGAGGATCTCCCGAGGCCGTCACCTGCCTCCGTCAGCGCATCGCTCGAGCTGTCCCCGAGGTAGCCAACAGCGACGAGCGCCACGACCGCGACCAGGCCGACGATCAGTGCGTACTCAACGAGCGACGCTCCCTCCTGGCGCGCCAACGGCGTACTCCCGGATCTCGCCATACACAGCCATCGGCACCAGATCTGTCACCGCTCGCTCCCGAATGTCACAGTTGCGTCACGCCCCACGCCGAGGTGGATCCGAGGGGTTGAGGCCGTGTCCTTGGGTCCTCCAGTGCGTCGCTACTCTGATGCCAGGTGTGCCGGGAAGTCTGGTCGGCGTCATCTTCCGTCGACCCCGGGTGCCTGATGGCCCTGCTCCTCGCCCTCCACCTCCTCGCTGCCGGGCTGATCCTCGCCGCGGGCCACCGCTTGGGGCACCGGATGACGTTCGCCGCGGCTCTGGTCGCGCCGGCCGCCACCCTCGCGTGGCTGGCGGCCCAGGTTCCCTCGGTGGGAGAGGGGGCGGCTCCGCACCAGCGATGGTCCTGGATCGATGGGCTCGACGTGGCCCTGTCGTTCCGGCTCGACGGCTTCGCCCTGCTCATGGGGCTGGTGGTGTCCGGGATTGGGGTGCTCGTCCTGGCCTACTCGATCGGCTACTTCGCGCCCGATCAGTCGCCCGCCCGCCGGGCCCGCTTCGCCGGGGGGTTCGTTGCCTTTGCCGGCGCCATGCTCGGCCTCGTCCTGGCCGACGACGTCTGGACGCTGTTCGTGTTCTGGGAGGCGACGACGATCACGTCGTTCGTGCTCATCGGCCTGGACGACGAGATGCCCGAGGCTCGGGCTGCGGCGCAGCGGGCCCTGCTGGTCACCGCGGCCGGGGGCCTGGCCTTGCTGGGCGGTCTGGCCATCGTGAGCCATGCCGCCGGCACCACCGCCCTGGCCGGGCTGGGCGCAGCCAACACGTCTCAGACCGTCGTCCAGGTCGGCCTGCTGGCCATCCTGGTCGGGGCGTTCACCAAGTCGGCCCAGGTCCCGTTCCAGTTCTGGTTGCCCGGGGCCATGGCCGCCCCCACTCCGGTCAGCGCCTTCCTCCATTCGGCCACCATGGTGAAGGCCGGGGTGCTCCTCGTTGGCCGGTTGGCCCCGCTGTTCGCCGAGGTGGGGTGGTGGCGGCCGGTGCTCGTCCTCGTCGGCGGGGCCACCATGCTCCTCGGAGGCATCGGCGCCCTTCGCCAGCACGACGCCAAGCTGTTGCTGGCCCACGGGACGGTCTCGCAGCTCGGGTTCCTCGTCGTGCTCTTCGGCCTCGGTCATCCAGAGACGACGGCGGCCGGCGTGGCCATGTTGGTGGCCCACGCCCTGTTCAAGGCTCCGCTCTTCCTGTGCGTCGGCATCGTCGACCATGCCACCGGCACGCGGGACATCCGCCAGCTCGCCGGGGTCGGTCGCCGCCTACCCGCCGTCGCCGTGCTGGCCGGGGTGGCGGGCGCCTCGATGGCCGGCATCCCGCCGTTGCTCGGATTCGTGGCCAAGGAAGCCGCCCTCGACGGGCTGCTGGAGGCCGGGGACACGTGGAGCACGCTGGCTCTCGTTCTCGTTGTCCTCGGATCGCTCCTCACCGTGGCCTATACCGCCCGGTTCTGGTTCGGGACGTTCACGGACCTGGGCTCGCGGGCCGACGACCGGGCCGAGGTCCACCACTCCCCTTCCGCGCTCCTCGTCGGCCCCGTCGTGGTGCTCGTGACCCTCACCGTGCTCGGGGGGTTGACCGCCGGTCCGCTGGGGGACCGGCTAGGCGTCGCCAGCGAGGCTCTCGACCACGCCGCCCACGGCCATCTGACCCTGTGGGGTGGCCTCCACCTCCCCCTCTTCCTCTCGGTCGGGATCCTCGCCGCCGGCACCGGGCTCCACCTTCTGCTGTCCCGCACGATGGGCATGCCCGACGCCCGGGTGTCGGGCGAGCGGGTGTTCCAGCGGGGCTACGACGGGCTGCTCGACGGGGCGCGCCGTCTCACCGCTGTGGTGCAGAACGGCTCGCTGCCGGCCTACGTGGCCGTGGTCTTCTCCGTCGCCATCGCCGCATTGGGGGCGGCCTTCGCCGCCGGAGCCGGCGTGGGACCGGCCGGGACCTCGAACGGCACCGTCCTCCAGGCGGTGGTGGCGACGCTGGCCGCGGCCATGGCCGTCGCCATGGTGGCCACCCGGCGCCGCTTCGTCGCCGTGCTGATGCTCGGATCGGTGGGCTACAGCCTGAGCGCCATCTTCCTGCTGTACGGCGCACCCGACCTGGCCCTCACCCAGGTTCTGGTCGAGACCATCTCTCTCATCGTCTTCCTCCTGGTGCTCCGCCACCTCCCCGAGGGCTACTCGGCTCCGCCGGAGTGGGCGCCCCGCGCCGTGCGTATCGGCATCGCGGTGGCCGTCGGGGTCGGGGTGGCCGGCTTCGCCTTGGCGGCCGGCACGGCCCGTACGGAGAGCCCGGTGGCCGACGAGATGGTGGCCCGCTCCGAGCCCGACGGCGGTGGCCGCAACGTGGTCAACGTGATCCTCATCGACATCCGCGGCGTCGACACCATGGGCGAGATCACGGTGCTTGGCATCGCTGCCGCCGGTGTCGCCAATCTCGTCCGAGCGGCCCGCCGGGACGAGGACGACGAGGACGGTGACCCGTTGGGGGAGCCCGACCCGGACGAAGCTGCGTCCCGCGTCGGGGCCCGATCGGTGGTGTTCGACCAGGTCGCCCGGGCCGCCTTCCCCGTCATCCTGCTGGTCTCGGTCTACGTGGCGCTCCGCGGGCACAACGCCCCCGGTGGGGGCTTCGCCGGCGGGCTCATCGCCGGCACGGCCTTCGTGCTGCGCTACCTGGCCGGGGGGACGCCCGCCCTGCGCCGCCGCCGCGCCCTGCCGACCTCAGGCCTGATCGCCACCGGCCTGATCCTGGCGGTGGGCACCGGCCTGGCTGCCGTGCTGGCCGGCCAGGACTTCCTGACCTCGACCGCCGCCCACCTCGACGTTCCCCTGGTCGGTGATGTGAAACTGGTCTCCTCGGCCGTGTTCGACGTCGGCGTCTACCTGCTCGTCCTGGGAGTCGTCCTCTCGATGCTCACGCACCTCGGGGCGGATTCCGGCATCGGCCCTCGCGGTCGCGCCGCAGAGCGGACCGAGGGGCTGGTCCCGTGAGCCTCCCCCTGGTCGTCCTCGTGGGCGTGCTCTTCGCCACCGGCACCTACCTCATGCTGCACCGAACCATCACCCGCATCATCCTGGGTGTGGCCGTGATGGGCAACGGCGTCAACCTGCTCCTGCTCACCTCGGGGGGGCGACCGGGCACCGCGCCCATCATCGGGGAGGAGGGGGCGTTCACCGATCCCGTTCCCCAGGCCCTGGTGCTCACCTCCATCGTGATCGGTTTCGCTCTCCAGGCCTTCCTCCTCGCCCTGGCCTGGCGCAACTGGACCCTCGACGGCAACGACGAGGTCGAGGACGACATCTCCGACCGTCGCCTGGGCCGTGACACCGGGGCATCGGACGACGACGTCGATCCCGATGCCTCCGGAGAGGACGGCGCGTGACCCACCTCGTCCCTCTCACCTTCGCCCTGCCACTGCTGGGGGCGGCGATCAGCCTGCTCGGGGGGCGCCACCGGCAGCTCCAGCGGGTCGTCAACCTCGTCTGCCTCTCGGGTGCCCTGGCCGTCTCCGTCGCCCTCCTCGTCCAGGTCGAGCGCAACGATGCGCCCGTCGTGGCCCGCATCGGCAGCTGGGCCACGGAGATCGGCATCAGCTACGTCATCGACCGGCTGGCCGCGCTCATGCTCGTCATCGCCTTCGCCACGTTGCTGGCGGTACTGGTCTTCGCCGTCGGCCAGCGGTCGAGCGACGAGTCGTCGCCGTACTACCACCCGGCCTACCTGGTGCTGGCGGCCGGCATCGCCGCCGCCTTCTCCACCGGCGACCTCTTCCACCTCTTCGTGGCCTTCGAGGTTCTGCTGATGGCCAGCTACGTGCTGCTCACCCTTCACGGGGACGGGAAGCAGATCCGCGCCGGCACGACCTACGTGGTGCTCAACGTGGTCGAGTCGCTGCTGCTGCTCACCGCCGTGGGCCTCGTCTACGCCGCCACCGGCACGCTCTCCATGGCCGACCTGCCCCAGGCCCTGGCCGAGCTCGACCCGGGGGTGCGGACGGGGCTCCAGCTGCTGCTGCTCCTGGCCTTCGGCCTGAAGGCCGCCGTCTTCCCCCTGTTCTTCTGGCTGCCCGACTCGTACCCGACGGCCCCCAGCCCGGTGACCGCGGTGTTCGCCGGCCTGCTGACCAAGGTCGGCGTCTACTGCCTCATCCGCACCCAGACCCTGCTCTTCCCCGACCAGAACCGGCCGCTGCTGGTCGTCGTGGCCGGCCTCACCATGCTCGTCGGGGTCCTGGGCGCCATCGCCCAGACCGACATCAAGCGGATCCTCTCGTTCCACATCGTGAGCCAGATCGGCTACATGGTGATGGGGCTGGCCATCGGGGGACCGGCCGGCATCGCCGCCACGGTCTTCTACGTGCTCCACCACATCCCCACCAAGACCTCGCTGTTCCTCGTCGAGGGCATCATCGAGTCCAGCGAGGGATCGGGCGCCCTCGACCGGTTGGGAGGCCTGGCCCGCCGTTCGGGGGGCTTGGCCCTGCTGTTCGCCGTTCCCGCGCTGAGCCTGGCCGGGCTCCCGCCCTTCTCGGGCTTCGTGGGCAAGCTGGGCCTCATCCGGGCCGGGATCGACGGCGGCGAGTGGGCCCTGGTCGTGGTGGCCCTGGTGGTGAGCCTGCTCACCCTGGTCTCCATGGCCAAGATCTGGCTGGGGGCGTTCTGGGGCGGACGGGAAGCCCCCGAGGGGGGTCGTGACGCCGAGGCCGGCATCCTGCGTCAGCGCCCGACCATGGCCGGGGCGACCGCGGCCCTCGTCGCCGTCAGCCTCGCCGTGGCCCTGGCGGCAGGACCGCTGTACGGCCTCTGCCAGCGCGCCGCCGACGACCTCACCACGCCGGGTTTCTACGCAAGCCAGGTGCACGACTCGTGAGGAGGGACGAGGTGATCGGCCGGGTGGTGTGGGTGGCCGTCCTCACCACCATCTGGGTCCTTCTCAACGGCGACCTGACGCCCGCCAACGTGGTCGGAGGGCTCCTGGTCTCCGGTGGCGTGCTCGTCCTGGTGCCCATGGCCTCGTCGCCCCGGGCGCACACCGTGCACCCGGTGGCCGCGGTCCGCTTCGCCCTGTTCGTGCTGCGGAGCCTCGTCACGTCGAGCTGGGCCGTGATCGTCACCTCGCTGCGGCCCACCGAGGCGCGCCTTCGGGCCGGCATCGTGCGCATCGAGCTCCCGGGCGCCACGCCGCTGGTCACCACGCTCGTCGCCAACGCCATCACCCTCACCCCCGGCACCCTCACCGTCACCGCCGAGACGGAAGGGGTCCCGGTCCTGCACGTGCACGCCCTCGGCCTGGGCGACATCGATGACTTCCGAGCCGGGATCCTCGACCTCCAGCACCGGGCGTCGGCCGCCTTCACCCCGCGGCGGGTCTCGATCGAAGGGGAGGGGGCATGATCGTCGTCGGCATCGTGTGCTTCACGGCCCTGGCCGCATCGGCGGCCCTGTGCCTGCTGCGCGTCGTCCGAGCCGAGGGGCTGGCCGATCGAGCCATCGCCCTCGACACCGTCACCTCGGCCCTGGTGTGCGGCATCGCCGTGACCATCGCCCTCACCGGCGACGGCATCTACGCCGACGTGGCCCTCGTCCTCGGCCTGCTCGGGTTCCTGGCCACGGTGACCATCTCCCGCTTCATGGGTCGACGGGGAGCATGAAGCCGTGACCGTGCTCGACGTGGCCTCCGGCGCCCTGCTCCTCACCGGGACCGCCCTCACCGTCACCGCCGTCATCGGCCTCTACCGCCTGCCCGACGTGTACGCCCGCATGCACGCGGCCACCAAACCGGCCACCCTCGGCATCGCCCTCTGCCTCACCGGCGCCATGCTCCAGGTGGACGACCTCTCCATCGTCACCAAACTGCTGCTGGCCGTCGTCTTCCAGCTGGCCACCGCACCCATCTCGGGGCACCTCCTCGGCCGCGCTGCCCACGACACCGGTGCCCCCCAGTCCCCTCACACCGTGGTCGACGACCTCGGCAACGGCGACGAGGCGAGTTCCTAGGGACGCGATGAGGCCCCCGGGGCCGAGTCCGGGGGCCTCATCGCATCGGCGGACGCCGACCTATATGGCTTCTGAGCCCTGCTCGCCGGTGCGGATGCGGACGATGGCCTCGACCGGGGTCACCCACACCTTGCCGTCACCGATCTTCCCGGTGGCGGCGGCGGCGGTGATCACCTGGACGACCTTGTCCATGTCGGCGTCATCGATGACCACCTCCATCTTGACCTTGGGTACGAAGTCGATCTTGTACTCCGTGCCCCGATAGGTCTCGGTGTGGCCGCCCTGGCGGCCGAAACCCTTCACCTCGGTGACGGTGAGGCCGACGACGCCGGCCTCCTTGAGGGCGTCCTTCACGTCCTCGACCTTGAACGGCTTGACGATGGCGGTGATGAGCCTCATGGTCACACCCCCGCCTTCTCGCCGACGGTGACGCCGGCAGGGACCATGGAGTCCTCCAGGGCGATGCCGGCGACGGAGTCACCGGCGTAGCCCGGGGAACCGTGCTCCAAGACGTCGAGGCCCTCGATCTCCTCCTCGGGCGAGACCCGCAGCCCCACCGTCACCTTGATGAGCATGAACAGGGCGCCGGCGGTGACGGCCACGAAGGCGAAGACGGCCACGACCATGACCGCCTGAGTGACCAGCTGGTCGAAGCCGCCCCCGTACCAGAGGCCGGCCTCCTCTCGGCCGAGGAAGGCGTCGTCCTTGGCCGCGAAGATGCCGATGGCCAGCGTGCCCCAGGCGCCGCAGACGCCGTGGACCGAGATGGCGCCGACGGGATCGTCGATCTTGAAGACCTTCTCGAAGACCTCGACCGAGATCACCACGAGCACGCCGCCGACGGCGCCGACGACGAGGCCGGCCCAGTTGTAGAAGGCGCCGCAGCCGGCGGTGATGGAGACGAGGCCGGCGAGCAGGCCGTTGCAGGTCATGCCCACGTCGGGCTTGCCGCTGCGGAGCCAGATCGTGATCATGGCGGTGAGGGCACCGGCGCAGCCCGACAGCAGCGTGACCACGGCGATCTCCGACACGGCCAGGTCGGCTGCCAGCTCAGAGCCGGGGTTGAAGCCGAACCAGCCCACGAAGAGGATGATCGTGCCCAGCACGGTGAGGGCGATCGAGTGGCCGGGGATGGCCCGGGCCCTGCCGTCCTTGGTGTACTTCCCGAGCCGGGGGCCGAGGATGAGAGCACCCATGAGGGCGGCCCACCCGCCGACGCTGTGGACGATGGTGGAGCCGGCGAAGTCGCTGAACGGGAACTCCCGCTGCGAGAGCCAGCCACCGCCCCAGGTCCAATGGACCACGATCGGGTAGATCAGGGCGGTGATCACGAAGCTGTAGAGGAAGTAGCTCTTGAACTTCGTGCGCTCGGCCATGGCGCCCGAGACGATCGTGGCCGCCGTGGCCGCGAACACCACCTGGAAGAAGAAGTTGGTGTGGATCGTCAGGCCCCCCTCGTAGGGCCCGGTGGACAGGAACCAGTCGCCCCAGCCGATGAAGCTGTTGCCCCCCGAGCCGTAGGCGATCGAGTAGCCGATGAGGAAGAACGCGATCACGCCAGCGGCGCAGTCCATGAGGTTCTTCATCATGATGTTGGCGACGTTCTTGCCCCGGGTGAGGCCGGCCTCGACCAGGGCGAACCCGGCCTGCATGAACAGCACCAGGACGCCGGCCAGGAACACCCAGATGTTGTCGAGGAAGTCCTGGGTGGTGGGCTCGTACTGCTGGGCTCCGGCCGGTGGCGCGAAGAGCAGCACTGCCCCGGCGGCCAACGCCGCTCCTGTGATGAGTCTCCGTCTCACGTGTCCTCCGTTGAACTGCTGGTGGTCGGGCACGGCCGGCGACCGTGCGGAACACAGCGAACGTAGGGATGTGATGTTTCCGCCTCACTCGCGTCGCGTTTCGCCTGTCGAACGCTCTCCTGACCCCCACCTGACACCTCCGCGTCGAGAGACCCTGCGCCCCCAGACGCGACGATGCCCCCAGCCAGAGCCAGGGGCATCGAGTGAGCGCCAGCGAGCGAACGACGACGAAACCTAGATGGCTTCTGGACCCT
>CAZXRA010000119.1:0-9596 GCA_964643485.1 uncultured Iamiaceae bacterium
GCGCAGCCGGCCTGGCTCGATACGCACACCGTCGACCGGCCGGGATAGTGCATGAGGACCGTCTCGACTCGGGCCCCGTCGCCCAGGGTCCACAGCCACTTCACCGTGTCGCCCCCGTCAGCGACGGCCTCGGTGGTGAGCCCCAACCCCTCGGGCAGGGCCTCGGCCAGGCGGCGCCGCAGGGCCAGGGGGAGGTTCGTCATCTCCTCGGGGGTGGCGAGCTGGTCGTGCAGGCCGGCCCACACCTGGTCGACCCGATAGCGGGGCTCGCCGTCGAGCAGGGCACCCAAGGCGTCGCGGTCGACGTCGTAGCGGGTGGGCGCGGGCACCCGTCGAGGGTAGCGAGCGGTCCCTACGCCCGGCGGGTGCGCACCTGGCGGGTTCGGTGGATCGAGAAGCCGAGCCCGTGGTAGAGGCGCCGGGCCGCGGCGTTGCCGGCGTCGACGTAGAGGAGGGCGGTGGTGATGCCCCGGCCGGCGATGTGCTCCAGGCCGGCCACGGTGAGACTGCGGCCCAGGCCCCGTCCGGCGGCCGATGGGTCGATGCCGATCACGTAGATCTCGCCCCGACGGGGCCCGTCACCGTCGGACGGGTGGACCTTGGTCCAGCAGAACCCGTCGAGGTCGCCTCCCTCGTCCACGGGGGGGACGCCGTCGGCGAGCAGGAACCCGGCCGAGTCGAACCAGGGCTCGGACATGGTGGCCCGTAGCGTGGCCACCGACTCGTGGCCCTGGTCGGGGTGATGGGCGAAGGCCCGGTTGTTGCACCGCACCCACGCCTCCTCGTCCGGGCTGCCGGACCGCAGGGGGCGTACGGCGACCGGCGTCGTGGCGGCGACGAGGCTGCGCTCCAGGGGGAGGGGGCGGCGGAGCTGGAGGACGACCCGGCGCCCGGGCAACCCGGCCCGCTCGGCCACGGCATCGACGACGCCAGCGTCCTCGTCCGTCTCCCAGTGGGCGGCGGTGGCCCCTCTCGCCAGGCCTCGGCCGGCCAGGGCGTCGAGCAGGACGGCCAGGGCGGCCCGGCCGGCAAGCTCGGTGGTGGCGGGCAGGGGATCGGTGGCGATCCACAGCTCGCCGCTTCGTTCCCGGGTTCGGGCCCGCAACCCGGCCGCCGGACCCTCGGTGATCTCGCCCCCATCGTCGGTGAGGCGGTGGGAGGGCACGGCGCCGACCCTAGAGGCCGCGCCGCGGAGGACCGGCCGTCGGTAGGGTCGGTGGATGGCCGGTCCCCGCTCTCCCCAGGGCCGGGCTCGGGTGGTCCACGAGCGGCTCGCGGAGCTGTTCCCGGGGACGGCCGTCGAGCTCTGCGCCCTCGACCACCGCAACCCCTACGAGTTGCTGGCCGCCACCATCCTCTCGGCTCAGTGCACCGACGAGCGGGTCAACTCGGTGACGCCGGCCCTGTTCGCCCGCTATCCCACACCCCACGACCTGGCTGGCGCCGACCCGGCGGCGGTGGAGGAGATCATCCGCCCCACCGGGTTCTTCCGCAACAAGGCCCGCAGCCTCCTGGGGATGGCCCATGCCGTCGACACCCGGTTCAAGGGCGAGGTGCCGTCGGCCATGGCCGACCTGGTGACCATCCCCGGGGTGGGGCGCAAGACGGCCAACGTGGTGCGCAGCGTGGCCATGGACCGGCCCGGCCTCCCGGTCGACACCCACGTGGGCCGGCTGTCGCGGCGGCTGGGTCTCACCGAGGAGACCGACCCGGTGAAGGTCGAGATGGTCCTCAGCCGCATGGTGCCGGCGGCGGAGCGGGGCATGTTCAGCCTGCGGATGATCCTGCACGGCCGGGCCACGTGCCAGGCCCGCTCCCCCCGGTGCGAGGAGTGTGCACTGGCCGACATCTGTCCCTCGGCGGGCCGGGTCACCTGACACAGATCGTCAGTCTCTGACAAAGAAAAGACCCGACCCCCGGGTCAGGGGCTGGACGTGATCCTCCTCTACGTGCGTATGATGACGCCCGACCAGGTTCCCGCCACCTGGTTCCCTGCGACGCCGGGATCCGCCGCCTGGCGTCGCCCCGACGGGGGCGCCTCTGGCGCCCCCGTCGTCTTTTTCCGCCCGGGTCGGATCAGAGGCGCCGACCGGCGGCATCGAGGGCCCGCCGCGCCGTGCGCAGGGCCCGCTCGGCGTCGTAGAGGGCGGCCGACACCGCCTCGGTGCCGTCCCGGTCCGTGGCCCGAGCCCCGGCCAGGGTGCGGGCGACCAGGTCGTCGAGCTGGGCGGACATGGCGCTCAGGGCGGCGGCGGTGGGCATCTCGGGCTCGGCCATGGCCCCAGTGTGGCGGCCGGCAACCGGTGGGGAGCGCTCGGACCGCCTTGGATAGCGTGCGTTCGTGCTCACCCGTCTCGACCTGCGCGGCGTCCCCGATGCCGGGCTCGCCGACCTCCTGCCCCCCGTGGCCGTCGACGACGACGGCCCCCGTTCTGCCGTGCGCGAGGTGCTCGACGCCGTGCGCCACCGGGGCGACGCCGCGGTGCGGGAGCTGACCCTCCGCTTCGACGGAGTGGACGTGGCCACCACGCGAGTGCCGGCCGAGGCGCTGGCCGCCGCCCCCGCCGCGGTGGGCCCCGACGTGCGGGACGCCCTCGCCGTGGCCGCCGCCGGCATCGAGGACTTCCACCGCCACCAGGTGCGCCCACCCACCACCTACCGGCGGGACGGCATCGTGATCGAGGGCCGGGCCCAGCCCGTCGACCGAGCCGGCTGCTACGTGCCGGGTGGCCGGGCCCTGTACCCGTCGACCGTGCTCATGACGGCCATCCCGGCCCTGGTGGCCGGGGTTCCCGAGGTGGTCCTCTGTGTTCCCCCTGGGCCCGACGGCGAGGTACCGGCCCTCACCCTGGCCGCCGCCGCCGTCGCCGGTGTCACCGAGGTCCACCGGGTGGGCGGGGCCCAGGCCGTCGCGGCCCTGGCCTACGGCACCGAGTCCATCGCCGCCGTCGACGTCATCGTCGGGCCCGGCAACGTGTACGTGGCCGAGGCCACGCGCCAGGTGGCGGGGGAAGGGCGGGTCGGCGTGCCGTCCGCCTTCGCCGGGCCGTCGGAGGTGGTGGTGATCGCCGACGCCTCGGCCCCCGCCGCCCTGGCCGCCGTCGACGTCATCCTCCAAGCCGAGCACGGCCCTGGGGGCCGGGCCTGGTTCGTCACCTGGGACGAGGCCGTGGCCGACGCCGTCGAGGCCGAGATCGCCCTCCAGGTCGCCGCCTCCCCCCGCCGGGACGACGTGGAGGCCACCTTCGCCGCCGGCGGGCGTCTGGCCCTCGTCGACGGCCCGGCCCAGGCTGCGGCGGTCACCAACCGGGTCGCCCCCGAGCACTTGGAGGTGATCTGCGACGCCGCGGCAACTGCCGAGGTGGTGGGGGCCATCCGCCACGCCGGCGCCGTGTTCGTCGGCCCCTGGGCTCCGGCCTCGGTGGGCGACTACGTGGCCGGCCCGAGTCACGTCCTCCCCACGGCGGGCACGGCCCGCTTCGGCTCGGCCCTGACAGTGGCCGACTTCACCAAGGACATCCACGTCGTCACCCTCGACCGCGACGCCCTGGCCCGGGTCGGTCCGGCCGTGGCCGTCCTGGCCGACGCCGAGGGCCTACCCGCCCACGCCGACTCCGTCCGTCGTCGCCTGGCCGTGCCGGCCGACGCGCCATGACCGCGGCCCGCGCCCGCATCCGCCCCCGCGACGCGGTGGAGTTGATGGACGGCTACCACTCACCCCAGGTCGACGTGGACGTCCGCCTCAACACCAACGAGTCGCCGGTGCCGCCACCGCCCGCCTTCCTCGACGCCGTGGCCGCCGCCGTGGCTGGGGTCGACTGGCACCGCTACCCCGACCGTGCCGCCCGGGCCCTGCGGGAGCGCCTCGCCGCCCTGCACGGCGTCGACCCGGCCCAGGTCTTCGTGGCCAACGGGTCCAACGAGGTGCTCCAGACCCTGTCCCTCACCTATGGGGGGCCGGGGCGGAACGTGGCCGTCTTCGAGCCCACCTACGCCCTGCACTCCCACATCGCCCGCATCACCGGCACCGGCGTGGCCGAGGGGGAGCGGGCCGCCGACTTCTCGCTCGACATGGACGAGGTGCGGCGGGTGCTGGGCGAGGCCGATCCGGCCATCACCTACCTGTGCTCGCCCAACAACCCCACGGGCATGGTCGAGACGCCGGAGACGGTCGACGAGGTGCTGGGCTTGGCCCCCGGCCTGCTCGTGGTGGACGAGGCCTACGGCCAGTTCGCCCCCTGGTCGGCTCTGGAACGGGTCGACGAGGACACGCCTCTCGTCGTCACCCGCACCTTCTCCAAGACGTGGTCCATGGCCGCCGCCCGTCTCGGCTACCTGATCGGGCCCTCCTGGGTCGTGGCCGAGTTGGAGAAGGTGGTGCTGCCCTACCACCTCGACGCGCTCAAGCAGGTGGCCGGCACCGTGGCCCTCGACTTCGTGGCCGACATGGAGACCCGTGTCGCTCACCTCGTGGAGGAGCGGGGCCGGCTGGCGGCCGCCCTGGCCGAGCTGCCCTGCGACGTGTGGCCCTCGGGGGCCAACTTCATCCTGTTCCGGCCCCGGGAGCGCGACGGCGCCGCCGTGTGGCAGGACCTCGTGGACCGCTCCGTCCTGGTCCGCAACTGCTCGTCGTGGCCCCGCCTCGGGGGCTGCCTGCGCGTCACCGTCGGCACCACCGACGAGGACGACCGCTTCCTCACCGCCCTCCGGGAGGCCCTGACATGACCCGCGCTGCGTCCCGGTCCCGCACCACCAAGGAGACGTCGATCACCATCGCGATCGACGTCGACGGTCCCCGGGGCGAGGTGGCGGCCTCGACCGGGCTGCCCTTCTTCGACCACATGCTCGACCAGATCGGCCGCCACGGCGGCTTCGACCTCACCATCGAGGCCACCGGCGACCTGCACGTCGACGGCCACCACACCGTCGAGGACGTCGGCATCCTGCTGGGCGAGACGTTCAGGGAGGCGCTGGGCGACAAGGCCGGCGTCCGCCGCTTCGCCTCCGGCCTCTACCCATTGGACGAGGCCCTGGTCGAGGTGGCCCTCGATCTGTCGGGCCGGCCCTTCGTCGTCTACGACGTGCCCTTCGGCGAGGTGCTGCCCCTGGGCGACCCGCCCTTCAACCCGGAGATGGCCGAGCACTTCTGGCAGAGCTTCGCCACCGCGGCCGGGATCACCCTGCACGTCACCCGCCGGGCCGGTCGCAACACCCACCACGTCATCGAAGCCACGTTCAAGGGCGTGGCCCGCTGCCTGCGCGACGCCGTGCGGGTGGAGGGCTCCGGCGTGCCGTCCACCAAGGGTTCGTTGTGACGCTCATCGCCGTCCTCGACTACGGCATCGGCAACCTGCGATCGGCCCAGAAGGCTCTGGAGAAGGTGGGGGCCGACGCTCGACTCACCGCCGATCCCGAGGTGATCGCCGCCGCCTCCGGACTGGTGTTGCCGGGCGTGGGCGCCTTCGGGCGCTGCATGGAGTCGCTGAACGCCGCCGGCCTCACCGTCATCGCCGGCGAGGCGGCCGTCGCCGCGGCGACCGGCGAGGGCCGACCCTTCCTCGGTGTGTGCGTGGGCATGCAGATGCTCTTCGACGGCTCCGACGAGTCGCCCGGCGTGCCCGGCCTGGGTGTGCTGCCCGGACGCATCCGCCTTCTCCCCGAGGGGGTGAAGCGGCCCCAGATGCAGTGGAACACCCTCGACTGGACGGGCTCCTCGCCCCTGGCCGAGGGCCAACCCGACCCGGCGTGGGTGTACTTCGTGCACTCCTACTGGGCCGAGGCCGACCCGGCCGACGTGGCCGCGACCTGTGACTACGGCGCCCCCGTCACCGCCGCGGTGGCCCGAGGCCGGCTGTGGGCCACCCAGTTCCACCCCGAGAAGTCGGCGGCCAACGGCCTGCAGCTCCTGCGCACGTTCTTGTCGGCCTGCGCCGCTCCGGCCGGAGTGCGCTGATGGACCTGTTCCCGGCCATCGACCTGCGGGGCGGGCGCTGTGTCCGCCTCACCCAGGGCGACTTCGCCCGCGAGACCGTCTACGGCGACGACCCCGTGGCCCAGGCCCGGGTGTTCGCCGATGCCGGCGCCCCCTGGATCCACGTGGTCGACCTCGACGCCGCCCGCACCGGCGAGCCCGTCAACCGACCCGTGATCGCCGCCATCGCCGCCGCCGTGAGCACCCCGGTCCAGACCGGGGGCGGGGTGCGCTCTGACGCCGACGCCGAGGAGCTGCTCGCCGCCGGCGTGGCCCGGGTCGTGGTGGGCACCGCCGCCCTCGACGACCCGGCCTGGGCCCGCGCCCTCGCCGCCCGGCACCCCGGGCGGGTCGTCCTCGGCCTCGACGCCCGGGGCCAGGAGGTGGCCGTGCGGGGTTGGGCCGAGGGATCGGGGCGGAAGCTGCTCGACGTGGCCCGGGAGATGGACGATGCCGGCTTCGCCGCCTACGTCGTCACCCAGATCGAGGTCGACGGGGTGGGCTCGGGCCCCGATGTCGCCACCTACGCGACCCTCCTCGACGAGGTGGAGACCGAGGTCGTGGCGTCCGGTGGCGTCGGCGAGGCCGAGCACCTGCGCACCCTGGCTGGCCTGGAGTCAGGGAGTCGTGTCCTGGCCGGGGCCATCGTGGGCAAGGCGCTCTACGACGGCTCGCTCGCCATCGACGATGCCCTCGCCGCGGCGGAGACGGCATGACCTGACGCCTCACCGCGTCAGAGGACCGTCGCGCACAGGTCGCCATCTCGGTGTGGTCCGCTGGGCGGGATCGAGAGGAGACCCATGCGCACCTCGACCCGAAAGGTGGTGGCCGCCCTCGCCGCCGCCACTGGCCTGGCCGTGTGGTCGGCCCCGGCCGCCGCCGCCCCCGTCACGTTCGACGTCACCTCCGGCACCGTCCAGGTCCCGAACCTGACCTTCGTCGTGAACGATCCGGCCCCGCCGGCCAACCCGTGCGAAGAGGCCCCTGATCCGACCCCGACGTTGGATCTCGACGTGACGGGTGGGGCGTCGCCGTACACCGCCACCGTGACCGGCCTGACGTTTCGGCGCCTCTACGTGCAGGTGACGGGGGTCTGGGTCCAGCTGACGATCACCCGCGATGCGGGAGGTGACAACGTGGGCACCCTCACCACCAACGGCGCGCCACCCCCCGACCTCACCGCTGACCTCGACCTGGCCCTCACCATCCGGGTCGACGTGCTGGGCACCGACCCCGAGCCGCCCTGCGAGAACCTGCTGGGCGACCCGGAGTGCATCCTCGGGACCCAACTGGACCTCGACGGCGACGTGGACGGAGCGGTCCCCCTGGCGCCGGGCGACGAGATCACCGACGTCGACGGAGGGGGCACGCTCGTGGTCGACACCGACTTCTTCTGCTTGGGCGCCATCGACACCCTCTACGACGGGCAGCCGACGACGTGGACCGACCTGGTGCTCGAGCTCTGACCTCAGGAGCCGAGCCGATAGGCGGTACCGTCGCCGGGTGCGCACCGCCCGGGTGATCCCCTGCCTCGACGTCACCGCCGGACGGGTGGTGAAGGGCATCAACTTCGTCGGCCTCCGTGACGCCGGCGACCCGGTGGAGCTGGCCGCCCGCTACGACGCCGAGGGCGCCGACGAGGTGATCTTCCTCGACATCACGGCCAGCTCCGACGACCGCGACACCATGGTCGACGTGGTGGCCCGCACGGCCGAGGAGGTCTTCATCCCCCTCACCGTCGGCGGGGGGATCCGCACCGTCGAGGACGCCCGCCGCATGCTGCGGGCCGGGGCCGACAAGGTGTCGCTCAACACCGCCGCCATCGCCCGCCCCGAGGCCATCTCCGAGGTGGCCACCGAGTTCGGCAGCCAGTGCGCCGTGGTCGCCATCGACGCCCGGCGCCGTGTGGCCGACGACCCCGCCGCCGGCTGGGGCGTCTTCACCCACGGGGGCCGCAACCCCACCGAGCTCGATGCCATCGAGTGGGCCGCCGAGGCCGAGCGGCGGGGCGCGGGGGAGATCCTCCTCACGTCCATGGACCGCGACGGCACGCGAGACGGCTTCGACGTGGAGCTCACCCGGGCCGTGGCCGACGCCGTGGGCGTGCCCGTCATCGCCAGCGGTGGCGTCGGCACCCTCGACCACCTGGTGGCCGGCGTGCGCGACGGGGGAGCCGACGCCGTCCTCGCCGCCTCGATCTTCCACTTCGGCGAGCACACGGTGGCCGAGGCCAAAGCGGTCATGGCCGCGGCGGGGATCACCGTCCGCCCGACCTGACCGTCCGCTCGGCCCGTCCCAGTACCCTCGGGGGGTGGCCGACAAGCTCCCCATCAAGATGCTCAACGACCGCGTCCTGGTGCGGATGCAGAGCGACGGTGAGCGCAAGAGCACCGGCGGGATCCTGATCCCGGCCACGGCCCAGCAGGCCAAGCGCCTGGCCTGGGCCGAGGTGGTGGCCGCTGGCGCCAACGTCCGGTCGATGGAGGTGGGCGACAAGGTGCTGTTCAACCCCGAGGATCGCTACGAGGTCGAGGTGCGGGGCGAGGACTTCGTCATCCTCCGCGAGCGCGACGTCCACGCCGTGGCCTCCGAGCGCCTCGAGGACAGCCCCACCGGCCTCTACCTGTAGGGGGATCGCCGGAGCGGGCCCCTATCCTCGGCCGCCATGCCGACGCCCATCGACGCCCGCCCCGAGGATCTGGCCCAGGTCCGCTACGACGAGCAGGGCCTGGTGCCCGCCATCGTGCAGGAGCACGGCACCGGCCTGGTGCTGATGATGGCGTGGATGAACGAGGCCACCCTGGCCCGCACCCTGGCCGAGGGACGCACCGTGTTCTGGAGCCGGTCGCGCCAGGAGGAGTGGCGGAAGGGCGACACCTCGGGCGACATCCAGATCGTGCGCGAGGCCTACTACGACTGCGACGGCGACACCCTCCTCTTCGTCGTCGACCAGCAGGGGGCGGGCGCCTGCCACACCGGCGAGCGCACCTGCTTCTACCGATCGTTCCAGCACGACGATGGCTGACACCGCCCTGCCCCTCACGCCGGGTCCCGACGAGTTCGCCCTCCTGGTCCGGGCCCACCGCGTCGTGCCCGTGGCCGTCGACCTGGTGGCCGACACCATCACCCCGGTGGCCGCCTTCGCCCGGCTGTGCCGCGACGAGCCCGGCTTCCTCCTGGAGTCGGTGGAGCACGGCGAGCGGTGGGGCCGCTGGTCGTTCGTGGGGCGCCGCCCGGCCGCAACGCTCGTCTCCCAGCACGGCACCGTCGCCGTGCGGCCCACGGCCGACGACCGCCCGGGGGCCAGCCCGTTCACGCCGGGCACCACCGAGATCCCCGGGATCACCGTCAACCCCGGGGCCGGGGTGCTGTCGGCCCTCGAGGCCTTCCTGGCCACCTACGAGTCGCCGGTGGTCGAGGGCCTCCCGCCCCTGCACGGCGGCCTGGTCGGCTATCTCGGCTACGACGTCATCCGCGAGGTCGAGCACCTGCCCGACGTGCCGGCCGACGACCAGGAGCTCCCCGAGGCCATCCTGGCGCTGGTCGGCGAGCTGGCCGCCTTCGATCACTGGCGCCAGCGGGTCACCCTCGTCGTCAACGTGTTCGTACCCGAGGACCCGGACGA
>CAZXRA010000120.1:0-11313 GCA_964643485.1 uncultured Iamiaceae bacterium
TGGGCGAGGTGCTGGAGCGGGCCGGGGAGTTCGCCGAGCCCCTCCCGGCGGCGATCCGGGACGACCTCGACCTGGTGGAGCGGACCCGGGCCTTCCACGGCATCCACCAGCCCGACGGTTGGGCCGACGTGACCGTCGGCCGCAAGCGCCTGGTGTTCGACGAGCTGCTGCGCATCCAGCTCGCCCTGATCCTCCGCAAGCGGGCCCTGGAGCGCACCACCAAGGGCATCGCCCACGTGGTGGGCGGGGCCGCCGGCGGGGGACGGGAATCCCTGGTCGCCGACTTCCATGCTCGGCTGCCGTTCCCGCTGACGGGCGCCCAGCGCCGGGTCATCGCCGAGATCACTGCCGACCTGGCCGGGCCCCACCCCATGCACCGCCTGCTTCAGGGCGACGTGGGGGCGGGCAAGACCCTCGTCGCCCTCACCGCCCTGCTCGTCGCGGTGCAGGGCGGGCATCAGGGGGCCCTCATGGCCCCGACGGAGGTGCTGGCCGAGCAGCACCACCTGGGGGTGCGGGCGCTGCTCGACGGCCTGGACGTGGACGACGGCGGCCTCACCCTCCTGGGGTCGCGCCCGGTGGCGGTGGAGCTGTTGACGGCCCGGGCCACGGCGAGCGAGCGCAAGCGGATCCTGGCCGGCCTGGCCCAGGGCGACGTCGACGTCGTGATCGGCACCCACGCCCTGATCCAGGAGGGGGTGTCGTTCCGTTCCCTCGGGGTGATCGTGGTGGACGAGCAGCACCGCTTCGGGGTGGAGCAGCGGGCGGCCCTCAAGGAGCGCAGCGCCGGGGAGGCGGCGCCCGACGTGCTGGTGATGACGGCCACGCCGATCCCCCGCACGGCGGCCATGACGGTCTACGGCGACCTCGACGTGTCGGTGCTCGATGAGATGCCCCCGGGCCGGACGCCGATCCGCACGGTGTGGGTGCGCACCGGTCCGCCCGAGGGGGGCGACGACACGACCACCGAGCTGGTCGACCCGGAGGAGGCAGTGTGGGAGGCGGTGCGGGACGAGGTGGCCGGCGGGCGCCAGGCCTACGTCGTGTGCCCGCTGATCGAGGGCTCCGAGAAGTTGGAGGCCCGGTCGGCCCAGGACACCTACGACGAGCTGACCGCCCCCGGGGTGGGAGAGCTCCACGGTCTGCGGGTGGAGCTCCTCCACGGGCGCATGGCCTCGGGGGACAAGGAGGCGGTGATGGAGCGCTTCCGCACCGGCCGGGTCGACGTGCTGGTGGCCACCACCGTGATCGAGGTGGGCGTCGACGTCCCCAACGCCACGGTGATGGTGGTGCTCGACGCCGATCGCTTCGGCATCGCCCAGCTCCACCAGCTCCGGGGCCGGGTGGGCCGGGGGGTCCACCGGTCGACGTGCTACCTCGTGGCCGCCGGCACCACCGAGGAGGCCGAGGAGCGGCTGAAGGCCCTGGTGCGCACGAACGACGGCTTCGAGCTGGCCGAGGTCGACCTCGACCTGCGGGGCGAGGGCACCCTCATGGGGGAGCGCCAGAAGGGCCGGAGCGATCTGAAGCTGGCCTCGCTCCGGAAGGACCGGGAATGGGTGACCACGGCCCGGGAGGTGGCCATCGCCCTGGTCGACGCCGACCCCGACCTCTCGGGCCACCCCCTCCTGGCCGACGAGGTGAGCCTGTTCCTGGGCGAGGACGAGCAGGACTTCCTCCTCAAGGGCTGACCACACCGAGCCAGCACGCTCCCCCCTGTCGTGGTCAGTTTCACGGAACTTCAATAGAGTTTTTGCGAATTTCCTGCAAGAATCGGAATGTGGCAGCGCATACCCACTCCCGTGGGGCGTCGGTCCTGTTGGCGTTTCGAGCGGAGAACGTCCGATCCTTCCAGCAGCCGTTCGACCTCTCGTTGTTGGCGACGAGCCTGGCCGAGAAGCATCTCGTGCGCATGGTTCCTTGGCGCGAGGGGGGCCGGCCTCTCGGCGTGCTCCCTGTGGCCGGGGTCTTCGGGGCGAACGCGTCAGGGAAGACCAACGTGCTCAAGGCCATGGACGACATGCGTGCGCTTGTCCTGCACTCGTTCCGCATGGGTAGCCCGACGGGGGGAGTCCCCCGACGCCCGTTCCTGCTCGACCGGACTTCGAAGACGCGGCCATCCCGTTTCGAAGTCGACATCGTGCTGCGAGAGGTGCGCCACGAATACGGATTCGTTGTCGACGACGAGCAGGTGATCGAAGAGTGGGCCTATCGCTACCCGCGGGGCCGCCCGGCGCTGCTGTTCCATCGGCGGGATGGAGAAATCGAGTTCGGGACGACCGATCGGGTCAAGAGTCGAGCAGTGGCTGAGCTGCTCCGATCGAATGCCCTCTTCCTGTCGACCGCGGCATCGGCGAACCACCCGACGTTGCTCCCGCTCTACTCCTGGTTCGAGCGCAACCTTCGCCTGGCGGAAGCCGGTAGTCGCCCCTGGCGCCAGGCGCTGACGACGGCGCTGCTCGAGGACGAGCGGCGTAGAGAGCAGGTGCGCGCGCTCCTGCGTGCCGCCGACCTCGGGATCACCGGGGTGAAGAAGTACGACATCGACCCGGTCGTGAAAGAGAAGCTGCAACGCATTGCCCGGATCCTCACGGATGGGGAGCGTGATGCCGACAGCGCAGAACTGAGTGAGGAGTTCGAGCAGCTGGGTATCCGGCTCATCCACCGCAGTGCCCACGGCGAGATGGAGCTCGACCCCAGCGAGGAGTCGCTCGGCACCATGGTGTGGTTCGGCCTGGTGGGCCCTGTGGTCGAGGCCCTTGCTGATGGTGCGGTGTTCTTGGCCGACGAGCTCGACGCCAGCGTCCACCCCGGGCTGGTGGCCGAGCTGATCCGCATCTTCCAGGATCCCGAGACGAATCCTCACCGAGCTCAGCTCATCTTCAACTCACACGATGCATCGATCCTGGGCAATGCGACTGGCCCCCGCCCTCTGGGTCGGGATCAGATCTGGTTCACGGAGAAGCTCGTAGACGGCAGCACCCGCATGTACCCCCTCGCTGATCTGAGCCCCCGCAAGGAGGAAGCCATCGGGGATCGGTACCTAGCTGGGCGCTACGGGTCGATCCCGATCCTGTCTCGGCAAGAGTTCGACGACGCCGCCGACCTGATCACCTCCGGCTCCTGACCCTTGCGCAAGAACCGACCCAGCGGACCACCGCGTCGTCGACCATCGTCGGACGCCATACGGCTCGAGCTGCTGGTCTTCGTCGAGGGGCGACGAACGGAGGAGCAGTACATCATCCACTGGTTCCGGCGACACCGTGACCGGGTTCTCGTGACCGTCGATGGATATCGCGGCGGTCCGTTGCAGCTCGTCGATCGAGCGATCCGGACCAAGCAGGAACAGGCGCGAGAAGCTCGGCGAGGACGAGGCCGACCCCACGATCAGATCTGGTGCCTATTCGATCGTGACGAGCATCCCAACTTCGACAAGGCGCTCGAGCTGGCGCGGGAGAACGGCATCAACGTGGCGGTCTCAAACCCCTGCATCGAGTTGTGGTTCCTGCTGCACTTCGAGGACCAGACGGGTCATCTTGACCGGCACGAGGCGCAGCGCAGGGCCGAGGCGCATCTGCGCTGCGGGAAGTCACTCGATGACACGGCGCTCACGTTGCTCGAAGCTCGCGCCGATGACGCGAAGGAGCGGGCGATAGGTCTCGAGGCGAAGCATCGAGCGGACGATTCACCTGTCGGCAAGAACCCAAGCTCGACGGTGTGGCGGCTCGTCGATGTGATCCGACACGCTTGAGGCTCCGTACGCGCTCGTGGTGTCGTCTCCGATACAGGTCATGGCCTCGGGCATCGGCATGACATCTCGCCCTGAGGATCCACACCGAGCTGCCCGCACCTCTCCCCGGGTGCAGGCAGCTCGGGCTGTGTGGACAGAGCACGCCCCGAAAGGCGTCCTTTTTCTCCGAAGAGATCTGGTCACTGTTTTGTGAGAGTGCGCCCGGCGGGATTCGAACCCGCGTTGTCGGATTAGAAGGCCGATGTTCTGCCGTTTGAACTACAGGCGCGGGATCGCTCTTAGGCGGTGTATCCAAGTCCTTTCAGGGCCGTGGCCATGATGGCATAGGCGAGGCGATGAGTGTGGTCGGATGACGAGTCGAGCCGGAGATACATCTTCGAGAAGCGGACGAGGAAGCGCGATCCATGCCGCGGATCGCGATCGCCGATGACCCGCTCCAAGGCCACTGAGAGCTCCACGGCCTGGAGGAGGAGCAGGCGATGATCCGGGGTGAGGTCGCATCTCTCACTGGGTGACGGTGTCGCCATGGAGGCGCGGACCCATGCATCGGCGACGATCCAGCCCGGGTTGAAGGCCGGATCCATCAGGTGGTGGATCTTCCAGTCCAACGGCTTGGTGGCCGGCGCGTTGAGGACGTAGGTCTTGAGGACGATGTCGGCAACGGTTTCACGACTGACCGCTCCCCCCGACGCGTCGGCCCGGGCCCGAGTGGCCTCGGCCTCACGCAGATCGGCCAGCAGGTCGTCCATGAGCAGGGAGCGGCCGGTGCGCGAGCTCAGCTTGGCGTCGTGGACGGTGACCATGCCGTGGGTGCGGTGGTCGTGGACCACGTGGTCGGGGATCAGGCCGAGCTTGCGCAGGACCTCCTCGGCCGCACCCTGCGGCTCCCGCCACTCGTTGCCCGTGACGTCGATGTGGACCAGGGGCTCCCCGTGCTCGGCGAAGATCGACACGAAGATGGACATGAGCCGGGCGTGTTCGGTGGGGAAGCCGTCGCTGCGCATGAGGGGGAGCACGCGGAACTCGGGACGGCCGGTGTCGAAGATGATGGTGCCGTTCGCTGCTGTCTCGGCGATGCCCTGGTCTCGCGCCATCAGCACCAACTCGGCCGCGAAGTCGACGAGGTCGGCCTCCGGCCACCACCGGTCGACGGTGATGCCCAGCTCGCCCAACGTCCGGGTGTGGGCCTCGAGGATGAGGTCGACCATCTCCCGCCAGGCCAGCCGCACCTCGGCATCACCCTCGATCCAGCGACGGAGCAGGTGGTCGGCCGGGTCGTCCTGGATGACGTTCTCCCGGGCGATGGGGTCGCCCCCCTCGTCGATGTCGGGCAGGTCGTGTTCGGTGACGTACTGGCTGTACAGGCGGCCGATCGCCTGGTCGGCCTTCTCGCCCGTCCCGGCGCCGAGCTCACTGCGCACCTGCATGTAGCCCACGAGCGCCTCGCAGACGCTGCGTCCGATGTCGCCGACGACGGCGTAGGACGAGATGTCGTAGCCGGCCAGGCGGAGGGCGGAGATCAGGGCGTGGCCGAGGATGGCGTTGCGTAGGTGGCCGATGTGGAGTGGCTTGCAGGAGTTCGCCCCGATGAACCCCACCAGGTGGGTGGTGGGGGAGGGGATCACCCCGGCGATCACGGTGCCCGCGGCAACCCGTTCGGCGAGGGGCAGGAGGATCTCTTCGTCGAGGGTGACGAGGATGTGGGAGCCGGAGAGCTTGGCCGTCGCCACCCCGGGCAGGGCCTCGACCATCGAGACGACCTCGTGTGCCTCGTCGGTGGCCAGGGCCCCGGGGCTGACGATCAGGCGGAGGTCGGGGTGGCGGGGATCACGCCGGAACTCGACCGCGTACTCGCCCGGGCCGAAGCGCTGCGTGAGCAGCGTCCGCATCTCGTGCAGGAGGTCGCGGAGATCACATCGTGGCATCTCGTCGATGGCATCCCTGGGTGCGGTGTCGGTGGCGCTCATGCGAGTGTGATGCGGGTCTCTGCGGGCATCGGGACGGACGAAGGAGACCGACAAGGAGCGGTGATCCGCATCGGACTCGTCGCAGTATCACGGACGTCGGTTGCCGACCGTGCGCGAGTGGGTGTCGGTCGCTGCGCGGTGGACGAGCGCAGGGGAAATGGGGATGTCGAGCCGGCTCGGAGGCTTGATCACCTGGTGTGAACCTCATGGCAGCGCGCACGATCAGCAAGCCGTTCGCCGGCACTCATATAGGTGCAGTCGGGACGATGCATAGACCGATGCATCGCATTCCTGTTTCAGGCCTTTACCCCGACAGCTCTGACCCCCACACTCCTGTGTCGAACAGGTCTCGTCGCGTCTTTTACGACACAAACGATGCGAAGGGGTCTCGTCTTCATTTGCTCGACTCGAAGGGAGGGGACGTGAAAGACACGAGGTTGCCTTCACCAGGGGTGCTCGATCAGAGACCGTCCCGCTCCGTTTCGGGCTTGGGCGCCAAGCGGTCGGCGTGGGTTCGTCGTCATCCGGAGCTCTTCACCACCAACAACTGGCGGGCCCCGCTCGCTCTCCTCGGCGACTACGCCGTCATCGTCGCGGTCGTGCTCCTGGTGGAGCGGTGGCACCCGTGGCTTCCCGCCTGGGTCTGGTACGTCGGCGTCGCCCTGCCGGTGATCTCGGCCCGGTTGCGGGGCCTGGCGACCATCCTCCACGAGGCGGTCCACCGCTCCCTCACCCGCAACCAGAAGCTGGCGCGCGTCCTCGCGACCTACCTGTCGGGGCATCTCATCGGCCAGACGTGGACCGCCTACCTGCGTTCCCACCTCCGTGACCATCACGGGCACTTCAGCGACCCCGTCAAGGATCCTGACTACGCCGCCCACCTGGCCCGCGGCCTCTACGAGCCGACGAGCGCGCGCCGGTTCATCGGGCGCTACCTCCTCCTGCCCCTCCTCGGGGTCGACCACCCGCCCATGTGGCGGGAGCTCGTGCGAGCGCGCATGGGCAACCTCCGCGATCCGCAGATGCGGCGCGAGGTCCTCACCATGGCGGCCACGTTGGCCGTCACATTGGGCACGGTGGCGGCCCTGGCCGGCCCCCGCATCGTCCTGCTCTACTGGGCCATCCCGTTCCTCTACGGGTTCCCCCTGGTCAACTGGTACCTGGAGCTGTCGGAGCACTACCCCTACGTGCAGACCCGGGCCGACAACCCCCTCTGGCACGCACGCGAGCGGGCGACGGGGCCGGTGACCCGCCAGTTCATCGGGATCCACGGCGAGCACCACCACTGGGTGCACCACGAGTTCCCGACCATGCCCTACTGGCACCAGCGCAAGGCCCTCCGCCTGTTGGAGGAGGAGGTGCCCGAGGTGTGCGCCATGGTGGAGGAGCAGGGGGCCGATGGTTGGCACCCTCTCGGCTTCACGCGCCAGTTCGTGGCGGCGGGACGAGAGGCGGAGCGGGGGCTGGCGGCCTGAGAGTCGCCCTCGCCCGTCCCCGGGGAGGGGCGGGCGAGGGAGGCGGGTACCGTCACGGCATGGCTCTCGATCCCGACCTCAAGGCCCTGGCGACGGGCAAGAACTTCGCCGCCCTCTCCACCCTCTTGGCCGACGGCCAGCCCCAGACCCAGGTGATGTGGGTGCACGCCGACGACGAGCACCTCCTCATCAACACCGAGGTGCACCGGGCCAAGTACAAGAACGCGTCACGGGATCCCCGGGTGACGGTGACGGTGTGGGACGCCGAGAACCCCTACCGCTACGTCGAGGCCCGGGGCCGGGTCGTGGGTGAGGTCCGGGGCGACGAGGCCCGGGCCAACATCGACGAGCTGTCCCGGAAGTACGGCGGCTCCGACTACCCGGAGGACGCCATCCAGACGGAGCGCATCGTCCTCCGGATCGCTCCCGAGGCCATCCACAAGAACAACATCTGAGCCCCGGTGCTAGCTTTGCATGCAGTGCATGCATGCTGAGCAGGGAGTCGATCCAATGGCGACGCTGACGATCCGGGCGCTCGATGCCGAGGTGAAGGCGGCGTTGCGGCGCCGTGCCGCCGATCACGGGCGTTCCATGGAGGCCGAGGCGCGGGAGATCTTGGCCGCCGCCGTGCGGGAGGGACGCGGGGGCGAGCGGGGGTTCGGGACCCGTATCCACCAGGACTTCGCCGAGATCGGCGGAGTGGATCTCGACATCCCCGCTCGCACGGATCTCCCCCGCGCCGCCAAGCTGCCGGAGTGATCGTCCTCGACACCAACGTGGTGTCAGAGCTGGTGCGACCGGTGCCCCAACCCGCCGTCGTCGCTTGGGTCGACGCTCAGCCGGTCTCCGACATCTTCACCACCGCCGTGACCGCGGCCGAGATGGTCTACGGCGTGGCCCGTCTCCCCCCGGGCCGGCGTCGGATGCGGCTGGCCGAGAAGGTCGAGCTCATGGTGGAGGTTCGCTTCGCCCGGCGGGTCCTGGCCTTTGACGCCGTGGCCGCTGGCCACTACGGCGACATCGTTGCCCGGCGGGAGGCCGCAGGACGTCCCATCAGCACGGCTGATGCCCAGATCGCCGCCACCTGCCGCTGCGTCGGCGCTGTCCTCGCCACCCGCAACGTCTCCGACTTCGACGATGTCGGACTCGAGATCGTCAACCCCTGGACGGCCTTTGCGTGAGCTCCGGCCTCGGTGCCAGGGGACGACCATGCCGCTCTCATGTCCTCATCTCTGCTGCATGCCGTCGGCCTCGGCTGCGGGTCAGTCGCTGTACACGCGGATGAGGACGTAGTCCCCGTCGGGGCTCGCCAGCAGGCTGCCGCTGCCGCCCCCCGCGGGGATGCCGAACCCCCACCGCTGCACCTCGGTCCCGTCGGCCAGGCGGACGTCGCGGGGCCGGACGTCGAGATGGGTCGCGTCGCCTCCCCCCCCCGGCCGCCTCGATCAGGGCATCGAGGGCGGCGTCGGGATCGTCGACGGCCAGCACCGACATCCCGTTGTCGCTGGCCTGGGTGGCGACGAGACGCATCCCCTCGGGGAGGCGCAGCCGCTCGGCGCGATCAGCCAGGCAGTTGCACGTTCCCCCGAAGAGCTCACCCGGCTCGGGGCGCTCGTGCGGCTTCGGCCGGGGGAGCTTCACCTCGATGTCGGCGGGCAGTGGCTCTTCGCTGGGGATGGTCCAGTCGGCGAGGGTCTCCGGCACGCTCGGTACCGGTGCGTTCGGAGGGAGAGGCCGGTCGACGCCCCGCCCGTGGCCTCCGGTGGCTGTGTAGGTGATGGCGACCGGCGCCTCGTACCGACCGCCGGTGACGACGACGGTGGCGGTGGTGTCTTCGGACCAGCGGAGCTCGTACTGCAGGGAGCGGAAGCCGTCGCTGGCCAGGGCCGAGCACTCGAGCATCTTGACGTCGAGGTCGGCGGGCGCCTCGACCACAGGAATCGACTCAGGCACGCCGCCCCCGCCCTGGGATCGCGGATGGACCACGCACCCGGCCGCCGTGCCAGCGAGGGAGAAGCCGAGAGCCCGCGCCTGCCCGGCCAGGTCGTCGAGCACGGGGAAGGGCACAGCGCCGTCTACCACCAGGAGGGCGGTCCAGTCGTCGGCGGGGGGCAGGGGCGCGGTGGTCGGGGGCGGGGGCATCGACGCGTCGGACGGGTTCTGCGGCTCGTCGCGGAACACGGTGCCGGCCAGGAGGGCCCCCTCGGGCACGACCAAGCCGTCGGCCAACGGGGTGCCGGGCCCCTGCCAGGCGGGATCAAGGGTCGTCGGCGTCCCCTGGTCGTCCGTCGCGTCCTCCCCGTCGTCACCGCACCCGGCGAGAGTGCCCAGGAGCAGGAGAACAGCCACCGCCAACTTGGTCCGCATGGGCGCCCATCCTTGCCCTCCCCGGCACCGAAGGGGGTGCGGCTCCTGGGTCAGGCGTCGTCGTCGTCGTCCTCGGCGCCGGGGACGACGAGGTCCCAGCGGTCGAGGCAGTCCTCGCAGCGGTAGGCGACGACCTCGCCGGGCTCCCAGTCCCGTTCCTCCGGGGGGAAGGTGATGCGGTGGGCCCGGCCCCCGCAGTCGATGCAGTCGATCACCTCGGGGACGAGGGGGACGCCGTCACCATCGAGGCCGCTCATCGCTCGCCCGCTGCGGATCGGCGGGCCTGGCTCGCCCCGAAGCGGGCCACGCCCTCGGCGAACCCGTCGGCGAAGATCACGGCCTGGCCGTGGCGGTCCTCGTTGGCCAGCCCCGGTTCCAGCTCCAGGCCCAGCCCCTCGTACACGGCGGCCCGGTCGTGGGTCACGCAGTTCCAGGGGAAGGCGGCGATGGTGCCGGCCAGCTCCACGGCGGCGGCCAGGGCGGTGCCGTCGGGCACCAGGCGGGTGACGAACCCGGCCCGCTCGGCCTCGGGCGCCGGCACCTCCCGGCCGGTGAGGATCCAGTCGAGGGCCCGGCCCAGGCCGACGATGCGGGGCAGCCGGTAGGTGCCCCCGTCGATCAGGGGCACGCCCCAGCGCCGCTCCAGGCAGCCGAACCGGGCGCCCTCGCCCGCCACCCGCAGGTCGCACCACGCCGCCAGCTCGACCCCGCCGGCCACGCACCACCCCTCGACGGCGGCGATGACGGGCTTGGAGAGCTGCAACCGGGTCGGCCCCAGCGGCCCCGACGGGCGCAGCTTGGGCAGGTCGACCAGGTCGGCCCCGGCGCAGAAGGCCCGCTCGTCGCCGGTGAGGACGGCCACCCGCCGCGAGGGATCCTCGTCGAAGGCGATCAGCTCGTCGTGGAGGCGCTCGGCGGTGGCGCTGTCGATGGCGTTGCGGCGCTCGGGCCGCCCGATGCGGATGACGGCCACGCCGTCGGGCGTCTCGATCTCGGCGTCGGTCATGGCCTGAACCTACGCTCCGCCCATGCGCGTCGTGGCCGGCTCCGCCCGGGGTCGCCGCCTCTCGGCCCCGGCCGGCAGCGGCACCCGGCCCACCGCCGACCGGGTGCGCCAGGCCACCTTCAACGCCCTCGACAGCCGGGGGGTGGTGGCCGGCGCCGTGGTGCTCGACGCCTTCGCCGGCAGCGGGGCCCTGGGCATCGAAGCCCTGTCCCGGGGGGCGGAGCGGGTGACCTTCGTGGAGCGGGACCGGGCGGCGCGTCGGGTGGTCGAGGCCAACCTGGCCGCGACGGGACTGGAGGGACGGGCCCGGGTGGTGGGCGACGACGCCTTCACCTACCTGGCGGCTACCAGCGAACGCTTCGACCTCGTGCTCCTCGATCCGCCCCACGCCACCGACGCCTGGCCCACTCTGCTGGCCCTCGTCGGCGCTCACCTGGCCGACGACGGGGTCGTGGTCGTCGAGTCCGACCGGCTCGTCGTGGAGGCCGACGCCGAGGGGAGCCCGGGCGATGGCGGGTGGTCGGTCATCAGGGAGAAGCGCTACGGCGGTACGGTGGTGCAGATGCTCCTCGGCCCCGGATCCCCCTCGTGACCACCGTCCTGTACCCCGGGTCGTTCGACCCCGTGCACAACGGCCACATCGAGATCATCGAGGTGGCCGCCGGCCTGTTCGACCAGGTCGTGGTGGCTGCCCTCCGCAACCCGCAGAAGGGCGAGCCCATGTTCGACCTGGCCGAGCGCACGGCG
>CAZXRA010000121.1:0-7027 GCA_964643485.1 uncultured Iamiaceae bacterium
AAGGTCGGGGCTCCACTGGGCAACGGTGCTGGCGAGAGCCAGGACGGGGCGACCTGTCGGACCGGGCAACAGAGAACAGACCGCCGATGGCCCCGGAGCGATCCGAGGCACAGGTAAGGGTGAAACGGTGCGGTAAGAGCGCACCAGCGTCGTGGGCGACCACGGCGGCTCGGCAACCCCCACCGGGAGCAAGGCCGAACAGGGACAGGGTGGCCCGCCCGTCACGTCCCAGGTGGGCCGCACAGATGGATGGTCACCCATCGGGTCGCCCGTGAGGGCGCCGAGGACAGAACCCCGCCTACAGGCGATCTCACCACACTCAGGCCCCCGGTCGACGGCAACTGGCGCCCTTCCTGACGGTTTCCTGCACTTCAGACGGATGCTGCCGATGGATCCGGCATGATCGAGGCTCGGCGCGCCCCGGCCCCCTCCGGCGGACTCGGGGAAAAGGCAACAGCGGACCCGGACGGGGGCCGCCGACGGGAATGGTTGGCCCGGACCCGAGCGGCCCTCCCCCGGGGCGGGACCATGAGCGATCGCGACTTCGCGACCCGCCATCGCACCGTCCTGATCGTGCTGTGGTGCCACATCCCTGCCGTCATCGCCTTCGGGCTCACCCGGGGGACCCCGTTCACCCACCTCCTCGTCGAGGGATCCGTCGTCGCCTGCTTCGCCGCCGCCGCGTCGCAGCCCGCGGTCTTCGCGGCCCGGATGCGGGCAGCCCTGGCCGCCGTGGGCCTCCTCCTGTGCTCGGCCCTCCTCGTGCACCTCTCCGGTGGCTCCACCGAGATGCACTTCCACTTCTTCGTGATGGTCGGCCTCATCGCCCTCTACCGCGACTGGGTGCCCTTCCTCGTGGCCATCGGCTTCGTCGCCCTCCACCACGCCGTGCTGGGCATGGCCCAGCCCCACACCGTCTTCCAGCACGAGGCGGCGTGGAACGCCCCGTGGAAGTGGGCCCTGATCCACGCCGGGTTCGTCCTGGCCGCCAGCGCGGCCCAGATCGTGTCCTGGCGGGTCATCGAAGACGAGCACGACCGCTCGCAGCGGTCGCTGCGCCGGAGCGAGCGGCGCTTCCGCTCCCTGATCGAGCACTCCCTCGACGCCGTGATCGTCACCACCGCCGACGGGACCCTCCTGTACGACAGCGCCTCGGTGGAGCGAGTGCTCGGCTACCCCTCCCGACCGCACCCCGCGGGGTCGGCCTTCGCCCTCGTCCATCCCGAGGACACGCCCCGAGTCGAGGCCGTCGTCGCCTCGGTCCTCGGCAGCGCGGGGTCCACGGAGACCATCGAGCTCCGGGCCCGTCACGAGGACGGGTCGTGGCGCTGGCTCGACGCCCGCGTCACGAACCTCCTCGAGCAGCCCGACGTCGGTGGCCTGGTGGTCAACTTCAGGGACGTGACGGGCAAGAAGCAGCTCGAGGACGAGCTGGCCCACCAGGCCTTCCACGACTCGCTGACGGGCCTGGCCAACCGGGCCCTCTTCCTCGACCGCCTGGAGCACGCCCTGGCCCGCCAGGCCCGCACCCCGGCCGAGACCCTGGCCGTGCTCTTCGTCGACCTCGACGACTTCAAGACGGTCAACGATGCCCTCGGGCACGGTCCCGGCGACCGGCTCCTGCGGGAGATCGGGTCGCGGCTGCGGGACTGGTCCCGGGCCACCGACACCTGCGCCCGCCTCGGCGGCGACGAGTTCGCCATCCTCATCGAGGGGCTGACCGACGAGGACGAGGCCACCGCCACCGGCAACCGCCTGCTGGAGGTTCTCTGCCAACCGCTGACGGTGGAGGGGACCCTCATCGTCCTCAGCGCCAGCGTCGGGATCGTGGTGAGCGACGGCACCGAGACGGCCGAGGAGCTGGTCCGCAACGCCGACCTGGCCATGTTCCGGGCCAAGCGCACCGGCAAGGGTCGCTTCGAGCTCTACGAGCAGGCCATGCACGACGACGCCCGCCACCGCCTGGACATGCGGGAGGCCCTGCGCCGAGCCCTCGACCGCGACGAACTGGTCAACCACTACCAGCCCATCGTCGACCTCGGCACCGGCGCCCTCGTCGGGGCCGAGAGCCTGTTGCGTTGGAACCACCCCCGACGGGGCCTCCTCGCCCCGGAGGCCTTCCTGGAGATCGCCGAGGAGACGGGACTGATCGCTCCCATCGGGCGGGCCGTCCTGCGCCGGGCCTGCCAGGACGCCGCGGCCTGGCCCGTCGTGGACGGACGGGCCCTGGCCGTGAGCGTCAACCTGTCGCCCCGCCAGCTCCAGGAGCCCACGATCGTGGCCGACGTGGCCGAGGCCCTCGCCCGGGCCGGCCTGCCCGGGCACCAGCTCACGCTGGAGATCACCGAGTCCGTCCTCATCTACGACCCGGAGGCCGCGGCCGACACGCTGCACGCCCTCAAGGAGCTGGGTGTCTCCATCGCCCTCGACGACTTCGGGACCGGGTTCTCCTCGCTGAGCCACCTGGCTCGCTTCCCGGTCGACTGCCTGAAGATCGACAAGAGCTTCATCGATCCCCTGACCGAGGGGGCCGACCAGGAGCACGCGGCGCTGGTCGACGCCATCCTCGAGATGAGCCACCGCCTCAAGCTCAGCGTGACCGCCGAGGGGGTGGAACGCCTCGACCAGGTGGAACGCCTGCTGGAGTTGGGGTGCATCACCGGGCAGGGCTGGCACTTCGCCAAGGCCATGTCGCACGAGCACCTGCTGCGCCTCCTGGCCGTCGACGCCTCGGCCGGCACCCGCCGCTCGGTCACATCCGACCCGGCGGCTGACTGACCCGGGCAGCATCCCGAGAGGCCCCCTAGCCTGGCGGGATGGACGAACGGCCCACGTTCGAGCAGATCCGGCGGGCACCCAAGGTGCTTCTCCACGATCACCTCGACGGAGGCCTCCGCCCCCAGACCGTGGTCGACCTGGCGGCCGAGCACGGCTACGACGGCCTCCCCACCACGGATGTCGACGACCTGGCCCGCTGGTTCACCGAGGGGGCGAACCGACGCGACCTGGGGCTCTACCTGGAGACCTTCGTGCACACCGTCGGGGTCATGCAGGAGGCCGACGCCATCGCCCGGGTGGCGGCCGAGTGCGTCCAAGACCTGGCCGACGACGGCGTGGTCTACGCCGAGGTCCGCATGGCCCCCGAGCTGTGCCTGGAGCGGGGCCTCACCCTCGACGAGGCCATCGTGGCCATGCTGGAGGGCTTCCGCCTCGGCGCCGCCGACGGCCGCATCGAGGTGGGGCTGATCGTCACCGCCATGCGCCATGCCGCCAACTCCAAGGAGGTGGCCGAGGCCGCCCTCCGCCACCGCGACGAGGGCGTGGTGGGGTTCGACATCGCCGGCAGCGAGGCCGGCCACCCCCCGACCCGCCACCTCGACGCCTTCCGCACCGTGGCCGAGGAGAACTTCCACATCACCATCCACGCCGGCGAGGCCTTCGGGCTCCCGTCCATCTGGGAGGCGGTGCAGATCTGCGGGGCCGAGCGCCTGGGCCACGGCGTCCGCATCGTCGACGACATCACCGTCGGCGACGGCGGCGAGGTCCGCCTGGGCCGCCTGGCCTCGTTCGTGCGCGACCGGCGGGTCCCCCTGGAGATGTGCCCCACCTCGAACGTCAACACCGGGGTGTGCGACACCGTCGCCGATCACCCCATCGGCCTCCTGCGCCGCCTGCGCTTCCGGGTCACGGTCAACACCGACAACCGGCTCATGAGCGACACCTCCATGAGCCAGGAGATGGCGGGCCTGGTCGACGCCTTCGGCTACGGCTGGGACGACCTGGAGTGGCTCACCCTCAACGCCATGAAGTCGGCCTTCTGGCCCTTCGACAAGCGGCTCCGCATCATCAACGAGCGGGTCAAACCCGGCTACGCCGCCCTCCGCGCCTCAGGGCTCGGCGTCTCCCTCGCCGGCTGAGTAGGCCTCGCCCTGGAGGCGGGCCAGCTCGACCAGGTCGTCGAGGGCCACGTTCATGTCCACGAGGTGGAGGCCCCAGGTCGGCCCGAGGGTCCCGGTGACGAAGCCGTCGATGGGGCGGGCGTCGGCCGGGTCGGCCTTGGCCACGGCCAGGTAGTCGTGGTCGGCCGTGGCCTCGCACGACACGTCCAGGGCCTCGGGCACGGCGACGAACGGGGTCTCGACGTCCTCCGTCCCGGGGATGCCCCCGACCAGCGGGGCGTTCACCGGGGCGACGGGGTGGGCGTGGTCCCGCCCCAGCAGCTCGACGGCGTCGACGCACAGGGCCCGACCGCCTTCGCCCGAGGCACCGAAGAGGGCGCCGGCCGGCGGCGGCTCGTCCTGGGCGAAGCTCGACCAGGTGACAAGGCATCCGGTCTGGTCGGCGGCTCGGCAGGCGGGGATCTCCTCGTAGCTCCCCCCGACATCAGTGCCCTCGGGGGCCCGGACCGCCCCGCCGAAGAGGTAGGCGCCCACCAGCAGCTCCCGCAGGGCGGGCTCGTCGTCGACCTCCTCGCCCAGCAGGTCGGCGAGGTGGCCCATGCCCTGCGAGTGGCCGATGACGATGACGCCCCGGCCCTCGTTCCAGCGGGTCATGTAGGTCTTCCAGGCATCGAGGACGTCGGCGTAGGCCGCGTCGCGGCCGGCGAAGCCCTCGGCCAAGCCGGCCAGCGGCACCTGCCGGTACACGGGGGCGAACACCCGGCAGGAGCGGGCGAACTGAGCGGCCTGGGCCACGACGGTGAGGGCCTCGTTGTCCTCGGGCGTCCACTCCAGGTCGGCGTTGGGGGCGGGGTCGGCCGAGACCGTCGGATAGATGTAGAAGCAGTCGATGGGCGGGTCGGCCGCCGGCTCCCGCTCCTCGACCGTGCGGGTACCGTCGGCGGCGATCACCGTCACGTCCAGGTCGCGGCACTGGTCGTCGGCCAGGTCGGGCCGGCAGATCCAGGTGGCGTCGTCCTCGTAGACCTCGCTGGTGTAGTCGCCGTACGGGCCCTCGGCCTCCGTGCCCTCTCCGCCGTCATCGGTGGTGGCCGAGGACGACGGGGCGTCGGTGGTGCCGGGGTCGGGGTCGGCAGCATCCCCGTCGTCCGAGCCCGAGCAGGCGACGAGGAGCACGGAGGCCATGGCCAGGGCCAGCAAGCGGTGGCGACGGCGAGGGGCGGGGCGGATCGTCATGCGGGGCTCCCTGGGGGATGGCGACGTCCGCAGGATCGCACACCGGGACGCGACGGGCGTGTCAGTTCAGGGCGCCGTCCAGGACGGCCCGGGTGGCGGAGCAGCCCAGGCGGGACGCCCCGGCCTCGACCATCGCCACCGCGGTGCCCCAGTCGCGGATGCCGCCGGACGCCTTGACCCCCATCTCCTCACCCACCGCCGCCCGCATGCGGGCCACGGCCCCCACCGTCGCCCCGCCAGCGGGATGGAAGCCAGTGGACGTCTTGACGAAGTCAGCCCCCGCCGCCCGGGCCGCGACACAGGCCCGCTCCACGGCATCGGGGGCGACCGTGTCGAGGGCGGCCGACTCGATGATCACCTTGAGCAGGGCCCGGCCCGCCAGCACGAGGCGCACCATGCGGATGTCGGCCTCCACGATCCCCCAGTCGCCGGCCCGGGCCGCACCCAGGTCGATCACCATGTCGATCTCGCCCGCCCCGGCCCGCACCGCCCCCTCGGCCTCGTGGGCCTTGGTGGCCGGGGTGTGGGCGCCGGAGGGGAACCCCACCACGGCAGCGACGGCGATGCTCTCGGGGACGGCCCCGGCCGGCACCGGCAGGCGGCTGGGCGATACGCAGACGGCGGCGACGCCGAGCTCCCCCGCCTCCCGGCACAGGGCGGCCACCTCGGCGGCCGTGGCGGTGGGAGCCAGGAGGGTGTGGTCGATCATGCGGGCCAGCGCGGCCCGACCGATCGCCGGGTGTCCCATGACGAGCCAGACTGGCACAGTGCGCACCACCGTCGTCGACCACCCGCTGGCGGCCCAGGCCCTCGGGCGCCTGCGGGACGAGACCACCGACCAGGCCACGTTCCGGCAGGCGATGGACGACCTGGCCGGGATCCTGGTGGTGGAGGCGACCCGGTCCCTGCCCACGGTCACGGCCGAGGTCCGCACCCCCCTGGCCCCGACCCGGGTCGTGCGGGTCGATCCCGCCCCCCTGGCCGTCCCCGTCCTCCGGGCCGGCCTGGGCCTCTTGCGGGGCGTGCTGCGCCTCCTCCCCGACGCTCCCACCGGCTTCGTCGGCGTGGCCCGGGACGAGGCCACCCTCGAACCCGTGCCCTACCTCGACTCGGTGCCCGCCGACCTCGGTGGTCGTCCCGTGCTGGTGCTCGACCCGATGCTGGCCACCGGGGGCTCCCTCACCTTCGCCTGCGAGCTGCTGGCCTCCCGCAACCCCGGGCGGGTCACCGCGGTGTGCGTGCTGGCCGCCCCCGAGGGCGTGGCCCGGGTGGCCTCGTCCGGCCTGGTCGACGAGCTGATCGTGGCCGCCGTCGACGAGTGCCTGAACGACGACGCCTACATCGTCCCCGGCCTGGGCGACGCCGGCGACCGCCTCTTCGGCTCGGCCTGAGCCGACGCCGCTGACGTCAGCTGGTCGACCAGAGGGCGTCGACGAAGCGCTGGTCCTCGTCGAAGAGCCAGCACTCACGGAGCTGGTCGGCCTCGACCCGGAACACGAGCACCCGCTGCACGAGGCGGCCCGGCGCACCGTCCACTGCCCCCAGGCGCTCCTCCACCACCAGCGCGCTGCGCTCCTCGCCGGCCAGCACGTCGACGATCCGCACCAGTTGGCGGGCCGACCGGGTCGTCGCCTCGGCCAGCGCGCCCACCGCGGCCTCGAACCCGACGTGGTCGCCAGCCAGGGGGCTGTCGCCGAAGTAGTGGATCACCAGGTCCGGGTGGTAGCAGGCGAGGGCGGCGCCGAGATCGCCCGCGCTCCAGGCCCGGGCGTAGCGGTGGAGGACGGTGTCGTCGGTCATGGACCCTCGCTCTCAGGGCTCGGCCAGGCCGAGGGTGGCAGGGAGGGCAGTCAGCACGGCGGCCAGGCTCTCGTCGGCCCGGGCCCGGGCCG
>CAZXRA010000122.1:0-11583 GCA_964643485.1 uncultured Iamiaceae bacterium
GATTTGAACCCACGGTGGCTGTGACACCACAACGGTTTTCGAGACCGTCCCATTCGTCCGCTCTGGCAACCCTCCGTCGGAAGACGTTAGCGGCTCGCTCCCGGCCCTCCCCAAGGCCGATCCGCCCCGGACGGGTGGGTGTCAGCGACGGCGGGCGGCGAAGAAGGCGGTGAGCAGGGCCGCGCTCTCCTCGGCCCGCACCCCGGCGGTGACGGCGGAGGTGTGGTTGAGGCGCACGTCGACGGCCACGTTGTAGAGCGAGCCCGTGGCTCCGGCCCGGGGGTCGTCGGCCCCGAACACGATGCGGGTCACCTGGGCCGCCCACGCCGCCCCGGCGCACATCGGGCACGGCTCCAGCGTCACGACCAGGGTGGCATCCCGGAGGCGCCGGTCGCCCACGGCGGCGGCCGCGTCCCGGAGGGCCAGCACCTCGGCGTGGGCCGTCGGGTCGCCGGAGCCCTCCCGCTCGTTGCCCCGCCGGGCCACGACCCGGCCGTCCACCACGACCACGGCGCCCACCGGCACCTCGCCCCGCTCCCCGGCCGTGGCCGCCTCGGCCAGGGCCAGGCCCATGGCCTCGTCGTCGCTCAGCGGGGCGGCGTCCACCGGCCGGACCCTACCGACCGGCGGGGCGATCCCCGGCCGCCCACCCGAGGAGGAGGCGGCCGGGGAGGAGGGGCACCGTCAAGCCGAGGCGATGGCGGTGAGGACGTCGGTGCGGGCGGCCCGGGCTGCCGGTCGGGCCGAGGCCAGGACGCCGGCGGCGGCACCGACGAGAGCGATGACGGCCAGCGTGGGGACGGGGACGGCCACCTGGTCGAAGTCGGAGCCGGCGGCGCTGATCACCATCCAGGCCCCGGCCACGCCCACGGCCAGGCCGACGAGCGTCCCCAGGGACGAGACCATGATCGCCTCCCAGCGCACCATCGACCGCACCTGCCGGCGGGTCTGGCCCACGGCCCGGAGCAGCCCCAGCTCGTGGCGGCGCTCCAGGGTGGAGAGGGAGATGGTGTTGGCGATGCCCATGAGGGCGATCCCGATCGACAGGCCGAGCAGGACGTAGATCAGCAGCAGCATCTGGTCGACGCTGCGCCCCTGGGTCTCGGCGAACTCGGCCCGGGTCTCGATGGTGCTGCCGGGCCAGTCGGCCGCCGCCTCCTGGGCCGCGGCGTCGAGCTGCTCGGCACTGACGCCGGGGGCGGCCTTCAGCAGCATCTGGTTGGGGCCGAGCTGGGGGGCGTGGGGCGCCAGGGTGGTGATGTCCACGAAGTACGAACCGGCCAGGGTCGTCGTCTCGTAGACGAGGCCGACGGTGAGCTCCTCGGACTGGCCGTCGATGTAGCCGACGGGCACCGTGTCGCCCAGGGCCAGCCCGTGGTCGTCGGCGTAGCCCTGGGAGACGGCGATCTGGCCGGCACCCAGGTCGGCGGGGTCGCCCTGGGTGACGTCGAGGTCGATGACCTGGTCGAGCCCGGCGGCATTGGCGAACCCGAGGAAGTCGTCCTCCCCGGCGATCGTGGCCGGCATGCCGCCGATGCCCACGGCCGCCGCTGTCTCGGGCAGGTCGGCCAGCCGCTCCTGGAGCGACGGGGCCAGCCCGACGAAGCCGTCGACGTCGGGCCCCGACACCACGACGTCGCCGGCGATCTGCTCGTCGATGATCGTGTCGAGGGAGGCCCGCACTGACGACGCCACCACGGTGAACAGGCCGACCACGGCCACCCCGATGATCAGGGCGGTGGCCGTGCTGCCCGTGCGGCGGGGGTTGCGCACGGCGTTGCGCCGGGCCATGAGACCGGTGACGCCCCGGAGGCGGGCCAGGGGGGCGCCCACCAGCCGCACCAGGGGCCCGGCCGCCCCCGGCGCCAGCACGATGGCGGCCAGCAGCAGCAGGGCGGCCCCCCCGCCGGCGGCCGTCGTGCTGGAGCTGTCGGTGGCGACGGCGCTGATGCCGAGGGCGGCCCCCACGGCCAGGATGACGAGGCCCACCGCGGTGCGGACACGCCCGACGCGGCCGCCGTCGACGGCCATGTCCCGCAGGGCCGCCACCGGGGCAACTCGCGACGCCCGGCGGGCCGGGAGCAGGGCCGACACGACGGTGACGCCGGTGCCCACGGCCAGGGCGGTGGCGACGGTGCCGGCGCTCACCACCAGGGCTGACGAGCTCATGTTGGTGAAGCCGGCCATGAGGGCGCTCATCCCCGCGGCCAGGCCCATGCCGGCGAGCAGGCCGATGGCCGACCCGACGAGGCCCACGATGACGGCCTCGATCAGGGTCGAGCCGATCACCTGGCGGCGGGAGGCGCCGAGGGCCCGGAGGAGGGCGGCGTCCCGGGTCCGCTGGGCCACCACGATGGCGAAGGTGTTGTAGATGCTGAAGGCCCCGACGATCAGGGCGATCAGGGCGAAGGCCAGCAGGGCGGGGCGGAGCACGCTCACGAAGTCCCGGCCGATCTGCTGGCTCTCCTCGGTGAGGGCGGCGCCGGTGATGGCCTCGACGTCGTCGGGGAGGGCTCGGCTGATGGCCGCGGTGACCTGGTCCTGGCCCATGCCCGGGTCGGCGGCGACGAGGAAGCTGTCCACCGTGCCCGGCGTGCCGCCCAGATGGGCGACGGCACCCTCCTCGCTGAACAGGGCCTGGGTGAGGGGGCCGGAGGAGTCGGCCGTGCCGTAGGTGGCGACACCGACGACGGTCACCTCCAGGGGTTCGGGGGTGAAGACCCGGGTGGTGTCGCCCACGCGCAGGTCACCCTGGCGGGCCGAGGCCCGGTCGATGACGACCTCCTCGGGCGCCTCGGGGGCGCGGCCGTCGGTGATCTTCCAGGGGTTCAGCTCGGGGACGGTGATCCACTCCGAGCCGACCTGGGGAGGTCCACCGCCACCGATGATCTCGCCGTCGGCCCCCTCGATTTGGGCCGTGCCGGTGCGGACGGGGGCCACAGCGGCCACCCCGTCGACGCCGGCGACGACGTCGCCCAGGGCAGCGTCGATCTCGCCCCGGGCGGCGTCGCCGAAGCCGAGATCGATGGACGACGACGAGCGGACGGCGGCGGCGGTGCCGGCCGTGCCCGTGGCGAACATGTCGTCGAAGTTCTTCTGGAAGGTGGCCACCATCACGAGGACGCCGGCCAGGAAGGCGATGCCGATGGCGACGGCGACGACGGTGGAGGTGAAGCGGCGGGCGTGGGCCCGGAGCGTGCGGAGGGAGATGCGCAGCATGATCGTTCTCGTTCCTCGGGTTCTCGGGTTGCGGCCGGGTCAGTCGCCGAACCGCTTGAGGCGGTCCAGGACGCGGGCGGCGGTCGGTTCGGTCATCTCGTCGACGAGGGAGCCGTCGGCGAGGAAGAGGACGCGATCGGCGTAGGCGGCGGCGACGGGGTCGTGGGTGACCATCACGACGGTCTGGCCCATGGTGTCGACGGCCCGACGCAGGAAGCCGAGCACCTCGGCCCCGGCCCGGGAGTCGAGGTTGCCGGTGGGCTCGTCGGCGAAGGTCACCTCGGGCCGGGCCAGCAGGGCCCGGGCCACGGCCACCCGCTGCTGCTGGCCGCCCGAGAGCTCGGAGGGCCTGTGGCCCAGGCGGTCGTGGAGGCCGACGGTGGCGACCACCTCCTGCATCCACGCCGGGTCGACCTTGCGTCCGGCCAGCAGGGCCGGGAGAGTCATGTTCTCGGCCGCGGTGAGGGTGGGCACCAGGTTGAACGACTGGAAGACGAAGCCGATCCGGTCGCGGCGCAGCTTGGTCAGCTCCCGGTCGGAGAGGGAGGCGAGGTCGATGCCGGCGATCTCGATGGAGCCCGACGTGACGGTGTCCAGCCCGGCCAGGCAGTGGAGCAGGGTGGACTTGCCGGAGCCGGAGGGGCCCATGACGGCGACGAAGCTGCCCCGGGCCACGCCCACGGTGACGTCGTCGAGGGCGGTGACGGCCGCCGGGCCGGAGCCGTAGACCTTCCGCACCAGGAAGGCGCGCACGGCGGCCGCCGGGGTCGGGTGGGGACCGGGCGCCGGGCGGGCAGGGGCGGGGGCGGTGGTGGGCACGATCGTCTCCTCGGGTCGTGGACGTGCTCCGCCCATCGTCCGGGAACCCGGTCCCGACTTCGATGGCGCTCGCCACCAGAGCCGGGGTGGAGGCGACCCACACCCCGGGGGTGGGGACAGCCCCACCAGTTCTTGCGCCCGGACGTCGCTCCTGCAGCGACATCTCGGCGCAAGAAGCCGGCGGCCGGGCGGTGCTCTCAGTTCTTGCGCCCGGACGTCGCTCTCACGGCGACATCTCGGCGCAAGAACCGATCAGTCGGGTCCGTAGCGAACGACGACGTCCCCGGCGCCGGCCGAGGCCCGGATGATCCGCGGGCTCACGGGGTCGGTGCGCACGCTCACCTGCGATCCGCCCAGCCCGGCGTCGGCGTCGACCCGGTAGGCGGCCTCCCCGCGGGGCAGCACGACGGCGATGTGTCCGGCGCCGGCCGACGCATCGACCCACTCGGGGGGACGGGCGAAGTCGAGCTCGACGCTGCCCCCGCCGGCGTTGGCCGCGACCTGTGTCGAGCGGAGGTCACGGCCGATGACGGCCCCCCCGCCCACCCGGGCGTCGATGGGGCCCGACACCCGTTCCATCTCGGCCGCTCCGCCCCCGCTGCGGATGCGGATCGGCCCGGTCGTATCGGTGACGACGGCGTGGTCGGCGTCGATGACGAGCTCCACCTCCGGGGGGACGGCCAGGTCGACGTCGTGGTGGCAGATCACCGCCACCCCCCGGCAGGCGAAGCGCAGCTCCAACACCCCGTCGAGGATCCGCTGGGTGACCTTCGGCTGGTCGAAGGAGAAGTCGGAGTGGCGGATGATCCGGGCCTGGCCCTCGGGCCCGGGGTGGACGTCGATCGTTCCCGACACCTGGATGTCGACCCGGTCGAAGGCGCCGGTCACCGTGTCGTCGGCCCGCTCACTCGTCCGGACCAGCATTCCGGCCACCGAGTAGGCGGTGGTGGCGACCAGGCTCACGGTGAGCAGGCCGCCGCCCAGCAGCAGGATGATGCGCACGGCGAGGAGGAACGGCGTCGACGGCGGTCGCCGCTCGCGCCGCCCCCTGGGCTGCCGCCCCCCGGCATCGCGGTCGGGGACGGCGGTCACGGTGCCGCCTCCAGGTACTGGAGCACGGCGAGGACCCGGCGGTGGTCGGTGTCGGCGGGGGGTAGGTCGAGCTTCATGAAGATGTTCGACACGTGCTTCTCGACGGCGCCGTCGGACACGACGAGGGCGGCGGCGATGGCGCTGTTGCTGCGGCCCTCGGCCATCAGCTTGAGGACGTCGGTCTCGCGGGGGGTCAGCGCCTCCAGGGGGCTGCGGTGCCGGCTGGTGGCCAGGAGCTGCGACACCACGTCGGGGTCGAGGGCGGTGCCGCCCTGGCCGACCCGGCGGACGGCGTCGACGAAGTCGCGCACGTCGGCCACCCGGTCCTTGAGGAGGTAGCCGACGCCGACGGTGGAGCCGGCCAGGAGCTCGGTGGCGTAGCGCTCCTCGACCCACTGGGAGAGGACGAGCACGGCGATCTCGGGCCAGGCCGCTCGGATGGCGATGGCCGCTCGCAGCCCCTCGTCGGTGAAGGTCGGGGGCATCCGGACGTCGGTGACGACGATGTCGGGCCGCTCGGCGGCGACCACGGCCATGGCCTCGTCGGCGTCGCCGGCCGTGCCCACGACCTCCTCGCCGGCGTCGACGAGCAGGCGGATGATGCCTTCGCGCAGGAGGACGGAGTCCTCGACGATCACGATCCTCACGGCTGCGCTCCTGGGGTCGGGGGGTCGGGGGCCGGGGGTGGCGTGGTGGCGAAGGGGAGGGGCAGCTCGGCCCGGATCGACGTGGGTCCGCCCGGGGGGCTGGTGACCAGGAACGTGCCGTCCACGGCCGCCACCCGGTCGGCCAGGCCCCGCAGGCCTGAGCCCCGCTCGGCGTGGGCCCCGCCGACCCCGTCGTCGCTGACCTCCACGAGGAGGGTCGGGCCGGTGTCGGCGACGAGGATCCGGGCCCGGCGGGCGCCGCTGTGGCGGGCCACGTTGGTGAGCGCCTCGGAGATGACGAAGTAGGCGATGCCCTCGATGGAGGGCGGGCAGCGCCGTTCGACCCGGACGTCGACCTCGACGGGAAGGGGCGCCCGCCCGGCCAGGCCGGCCACGGCGGCCGTGAGCCCCCGGTCGGTGAGCACCGGCGGGTGCAGCCCCCGGGCCAGGTCGCGCAGCTCGACGAGGGCGTTCTTGGCCTCGCGGTGGGCCTCGTCGATGAGGGCCCGGGCCGCGACGGGATCGTCGTCGAGCTTCTCCTTGGCCAGCCCCAGGCTCATGGCCAGGGCGACGAGGCGCTGCTGGGCTCCGTCGTGGAGGTCGCGCTCGATGCGTCGGCGTTCGGCCTCGGCCGCGTCGACCACCCCGGCCCGGCTGGCCTCCAGGTCACCGACTCGCTCGCGCAGCTCCTCGGCCTCGCTCCCGCCGAGGAGGCCGTCGGCCATGCCGATGGTGAGCCGGCTCAAGCCCCGCGTCACCCACGGGGCGGTGAACAGCAGGCCGATGCCGACGACGCCGGCCACGGCGGCCTCACCGCCGGGTTCGACGTCCCACCACAGGATGTCGGCCCGGCCGGCGGGGACCCGGTCGACGTAGAGGGGCAGGGTGGCGAGGGCGACGCCGAGGGCCCAGGTGCCGAGGGCCACAGCTACGAAGATCACCGCCTTGGGCAGGTGGACCAGGTGGTAGCCGATCTCCTTCCACGTGGCCGCGGTGCGGAGGCGGGTGAAGCCCCGGCTGTACCAGGGCCCTTCAAGGGGCTTGTGCGGGTTGGTGACCAGCACGCCAGGCACGGCGGCGAGGCGGAAGCGCTCGATGTGGCCCACCAGCCGGGCGGCGACGAGCAGGCACAGGAAGCTGATGACGGAGACGGGGATGACGGGCAGGGTGACCACGCTGAGCACGGCCAGGACCAGGACGGGCGTGGAGAGGATGCAGGCCGACACCAGGTCGAGCACGAGGTGGACGAGGGCCACGTGGGTGCGGGGGGCGAGCGGCGCGACCAGCACCTGGCCGAGGGCGCGGGGCACGCTCGTCCGGGTCGGGGAGCTGGGCGCCAGGGTGGCCATGGGAGCAACCTACGGAGGGCCGGCCGGGCTCGCCATCCCGTCCCCTGGTGGCCGAGAGGTGGGGTTGTCCCCCCTTTCTCGGCCGGCAGGATGTCGCCCCCGCTCCGGCTCGCGGGTCATCATCGCGGCATGACTGCTCCCCAGGAGGACGATCCCCGCGACCCGTTCCGTCTCGGGGACGACCCGGGGTGGCGGCCTGGGCCCCGCGACGGCCGGCCCGACGGGCTCGTCGCCCTGCGCTTCGTGTTCCTGGCCGTCTGCTGGGGCCTGGTCATGATCGGCGTGGTCGTCACCCTGCTGGTGTCCAGTAGCGACCCCGCGGCCGAGAGCGTCTCGGCATGGACGATGGCCACCATCGTGGTCGCGGTCGGCGTGATCGGGGTCGTCATCGTGCGGTTCACGCCCGTGCGCCTCGACTGCGCCGACGAGCTGGCCCTGGCCCGCTCCTGGCGCAGCCGCTTCTTCGCCCGCACCGCCTCGTCGGAGGCGTCCGCTCTCGTCGGCTTCCTCGGCGTGGTGCTCACCGGCGAACCGGTCCTCTACGGCCTCGGACTGCTCTTCACCGTCGCCGGCCTGGCCGTCTCCGGCCCCACGCGGGCCAACCTGATCCGCGATCAGGAGGCCCTCGCCCTCCAGGGCTGCGCCGTCGCCCTCGTCCCCGCCCTCCGCGTCGCCGTCACCGACCGCACCCGCTGACCCGGACGCGACCGGGCCCCGAGCACCTGGTGGGCGCCCGGGGCCCCGGCCCGCTGCGGAGGGAGTGGGATTCGAACCCACGGTGGGTTGCCCCACACACGCTTTCCAAGCGTGCCGATTCGGCCGCTCTCGCACCCCTCCTCGCTCGGAGGATCCGCGCTCGCCCAGAATAGGCGCGGGTGGCGGGGAGGGAGCCAAGCGCTAGGTTGGTCGACCTGGTTCGTCCCCGCAGGGGCGGCCGGGTTCTGTGCGACCAGACCCCGTGAACCGAGTCAGGGCCGGAAGGCAGCAGCTCTCAGCGGAACGTCCGGTGCGCCGCAGATCACCTGGCCGCCACCTGCGGGGACGGGCGCTTTTCGGCCCGGTTCCGAGGGGTCGTCGCTCTCGGTAGAGTCGCCGCCGATGGCCCACCAGTCGCTCTACCGGCGCTACCGACCGCAGCGCTTCTCCGAGGTCCGGGGCCAGGAGCAGGTGGTCAACGCCCTGCGCTCGGCCGTCGCCGAGGGCCGGGTCGGTCACGCCTACCTGTTCAGTGGGCCCCGGGGCACGGGGAAGACCTCCACGGCCCGCATCCTGGCCAAGGCCCTCAACTGCGAGAACCTCCAGGGGGGCGAGCCCTGCAGCACCTGCGCCGCCTGCACCGCCATGCAGGCCGGCACCTCCTACGACCTGCAGGAGCTCGACGCCGCCAGCAACAACAAGGTGGAGGACGTCCGTGCCCTCGTCGAGCGGGTGGCCCTGGGCAGCCCCGGCCGCACCAAGGTGTACATCCTCGACGAGGTCCACATGCTCTCCACCGGGGCGTCCAACGCCCTGCTGAAGACCCTGGAGGAGCCCCCCGACCACGTCGTCTTCGTGCTGGCCACCACCGATCCCCAGAAGGTGCTGCCCACCATCCGGAGCCGCACCCAGCACTTCACCTTCCACCTCCTCCCTGCCGACGAGCTGGCCGAGCACGTGCGCTGGGTCATCGCCGATGCCGGCCTCGAGGTCGGCGACGCCGCCGTGGAGCACGTCCTCCGGGCCGGCGGCGGGTCGGCCCGCGACACCCTCTCCGCCCTCGACCAGGCTGCCGCCGGCGGGGTGTCCGATGCCGGCAACCACGCCGAAGCCCTGGCCGAGGCGGTCGTGGCCGGCGACATCGCCGCCGCCCTGTCCTCCGTCGCCACCGCCACCGCGGCCGGGCGCGACCCCCGTGTCCTGGGCGAGGCCCTGCTCGCCCACCTGCGCGACGTCTTCCTCCATCGGATGGGTGGCCCTCAGGACCACCTCTCCGACACCGCCCGCGACCGGGTCGCGGCCTGGGCCGGACGGGTCACCGACCGCACCGTCACCCGAGGCCTGGAGGAGGTGGGGGAGGCCCTCCTGGCCATGCGCCAGGCGCCCGATCCCCGCATCCCGCTGGAGGTGGCTCTCGTGCGGGTCACCCGGGAGGCCCCGGTCGACACCGGTGCCCACCCCGAGCTGGCCGACCTGGTCGTCCGCCTCGAGCGGTTGGAGCGCGGGGCACCGGTGGCGCCTGTCACCGCTCCCGCTCCCGCTCCCGCTCCCGCTCCGGCTCCCGCGGCGCCGGCGGAGCCGCCCCCTCCGACGCCGGCCCCGCCCGTGGCGGCGACCCCGCCGGTCCCGACCGATGACGAGGGGCCCGATCCCGACTCCGACGATCCCCCCGAGCAGCTCCCGCCGCCCGAGTGGCTGGCCAGCGACGATCCCGTCGACGCCGACGTCTCGTCGAAGGGCCCGACGGGTGCGGCCAAGGCCCGGGCCGCCCTGGCGGGGCGGACTGCCGCTCCGGCGCCGTCGTCGTCGTCCGTATCGCCGCCGCCGCCCCCCCCACCCCCGGCGCCGCGCCCGGCCGCGATCCTCACCCCGGCGGCCGTTCCTCCCTCGGCGGAGCCCGCCGCTTCCTCCCTCGACGACGTGGCCCGGGTCTGGTCGGATGTGCAGCTCGGGCTGAAGGGCATGGCCAAGGCTCTGTTCCGGGTGGGCACCGTCCTCGACGCCGACGATGCCTCGGTCACCATCGGGCTCCCCGATGCCATCCACCGCGACCGCTGCGACCCGAAGCGCTCCGAGATCGAGGCTGCTCTCGGTGCCGCCCTGGGGCGCCCGGTCCGCGTCGTCCTCGCCGTGGGGGGCGATGGCGGGGCCGGCGATCACCACGGAGAGGCTCCTCCCGACGAGGAGCCCCCGCCGCCGCCCGTCCCGGCCGCGGCGCCACCCGCGCCGGCGCCCGCCCCCGCCGATCCTGCGCCCGAGAGCGACGGCTCCCCCGCGCCGACGGCCCCGTCGCCGGCCGAGCAGCAGCAGGCGGTCGAGCGGGTCACCCAGGCCTTCTCCGGGGCCAGGATCGTGGAGCGATGACCCCGCCCGTCCGCCCCGCCCGACCGGTCCCCTCCGAGGAGGCCCCATGAGCACCGTTCCCCGCCCCGACGACAGCGACGACGACCTCGGTCCCACCGCCTCCGGCCCCAGCCTGCCGGCCGAGCTGGTCGGGCCCGAGGGTCACCCCGTCGGTCCCGCCTCCGACGACGACGATCCCTTCGACCTGGGGGAGCTGCTCGGCGGCGGGGGGCTCGACCTGGGCAGCCTGATGGAGCAGGCGTCCCAGATGCAGCAGCAGATGGCGGCCGCCCAGGCCGAGGCGGCGGGCACCGTGCTGGAGGGCGTGGCCGGCGGTGGCGCCGTGCGGGTGGAGGTCACGGGGATGGGCGAGTTCCGATCGGTGCGGATCGACCCGGCCGCCGTCGACCCGGCCGACGTGGAGATGCTGGAGGATCTCGTCCTCGCCGCCCTCACCGACGCCACCGCCCGCGTCCAGGAGCTCCAGAGCCAGGGCCTCGGTGGCCTCGGCGACATGTTCGGCGGGGGCCAGTGACGACGACCGCTTCGCGCCGGGCGGGCTGACGAGGTGGCCGTCTACACCGGACCCGTCCAGGACCTGGTGGACGAGCTGGGCAAGCTCCCGGGCGTCGGCCCCAAGTCGGCCCAGCGCATCGCCTTCCACCTGCTGAAGCTCCCCCGCGACGACGCCCTGCGCCTCGCCGCGGCCATCACCGAGGCCAAGGCCCGGGTGTCGTGGTGCGAGCGCTGCTTCAACGTGGCCTCCGAGGCCCTGTGCGACATCTGCCGTGACGACCGGCGCGACAGCTCGGTGATCTGCGTGGTGGAGGAGCCCCGCGACGTCGTGGCCGTGGAGAAGACCCACGAGTTCAAGGGCCGCTACCACGTCCTCGGCGGGGCGATGAACCCCCTGGAGGGGATCGGGGCCGACCAGCTCCGGGTGAAGGAGCTGTTCGCCCGCATCGGCCAGGAGGACGTCACCGAGGTGATCCTCTGCACCAACCCCAACGTGGAGGGGGAGGCCACGGCCATGTACCTGGCCAAGATGTTCAAGGATCTCCCCCTGAAGGTCACTCGCATCGCCAGCGGGGTGCCGGTGGGCGGCGACCTGGAGTACGCCGACGAGCTCACCCTCGGCCGGGCCCTCGAGGGCCGGCGGCCGGTCGAGACCTGACGCGTCGGAGGCGGCCCCTGGGGGCCGCCTCCGGGTCGTGCTGTCAGCCCGGGAACCGGCTTCGCCGGGCGGGGGCGGGCGGGAAACCGACCAACGTTGTCGGAACCCGAGCTGACGTTGCAGTTACATTACATCCGTAACCCAGCCGTGACAAGCATTGTGACGGATGTCATGCGAGATCCACGCAGTACCCCCGGAAGCGGACGTTCAGAACCGATCGGGGAGAAAATCCTGGACGCTCACC
>CAZXRA010000123.1:0-11903 GCA_964643485.1 uncultured Iamiaceae bacterium
GGCAGCAGGTCGGGCTCGGGGAAGTACCGGTAGTCGTCGGCCTCCTCCTTGGAGCGCATGGTGCTGGTGCGCCCCTCCTCCTCGTTCCAGTGCCGGGTCTCCTGGGTGATCCGCTCCCCCGCCGAGAGCAGGTCGGCCTGGCGGCGGGCCTCGTACTCGATGGCCCGGCCCAGGCTGCGCAGGGAGTTGAGGTTCTTGATCTCGCACCGGGTGCCCAGGGCGTCGGTGCCGACGGGGCGGACCGACACGTTGGCGTCGACCCGGAGCGACCCCTCCTCCATCTTCCCGTCACTCACCTCGGCGGCGACGAGGATGGCCCGCAGCTCGGCCACGTACTGGCGGGCCTGCTCGGGGGTGCGGACGTGGGGCCGGGAGACGATCTCCAGCAGGGGGACGCCGGCCCGGTTGTAGTCGACGAGGGAGTACTCGGCGCCGGTGATGCGGCCGTCTCCGCCCACGTGCGTGGACTTGCCGGTGTCCTCCTCCAGGTGGGCCCGCTCGATGCCCACGACGTGCCCGCTCGGGAGCTCCAGCTCGCCGTCGGACACGATCGGCAGGTCGTACTGCGAGATCTGGAAGTCCTTCGGCATGTCGGGGTAGAAGTAGTTCTTCCGGGCGAACACCGAGCGGCGAACCTCGCCCCCGACGGCCCGGCCGAAGCGGATCGCCAGCTCGATCGCCTTCTCGTTGACCACCGGGAGGGTGCCGGGCAGGCCCAGGGTGACAGGATCGACGTTGGCATTGGGGGCGTCGCCGAAGCGGTTGGGTGCCCCCGAGAACATCTTGGTAACGGTGGCCAGCTCGGCGTGGACCTCCAGGCCGCACACCAGCTCGTAGGTGGTGCCGCCTGCTTCCACGGTGAAGATCTCGTCGCTGTCCACCGTGGCGAGAAGGGGGGTTGCCGGGCTGCTCACGGGGCCGCCTCCTCGATCACCCGGGCCGTCCGCAGCAGGTCGACCTCGGCCAGGGCCGGGGCCATCACCTGGACCCCGATCGGAAGCCCGGCGTCGTCGGCCCCGAAGGGCACCGACACGGCGGGGTGGCCGGCCAGGTTGGACGGGATGGTGCACACGTCGTTGAGATACATGGTGAGGGGGTCGGCCGTCTTGTCACCCAGCGGGAAGGCCGTGGTGGGCGAGGTGGGCGAGAGGAGCACGTCGCAGCCCTCGTAGGCGGCGGCGAAGTCGCGGGCGATCAGGGTGCGCACCCGCTGGGCCTGGCCGTAGAAGGCGTCGTAGTAGCCAGCGGAGAGGGCGTAGGTGCCGAGCATGATGCGCCGCTTCACCTCGGCCCCGAAGCCCTGGGTGCGGGTGGCGACCATCATCTCATGCGTGGTCGGGGCGTCGACCCGGAGGCCGTAGCGGACGCCGTCGAAGCGGGCCAGGTTGCTGGACGCCTCGGCCGGGGCGATCAGGTAGTAGGCGGACAGGCCGTAGATCACGGCCGGCACCGAGACCTCCTCCACCTTGGCCCCGGCGGCCGACAGGGCCTGGGCCGCGGCCCGGGTGCGGGCCGCCACCTCCGGATCGACCCCCTCCATGTCGAGCATCTCGGTGACGACACCCACCCGGAGGCCCTCGACCCCGTCGTCGAGGCGGGCCAGGTAGTCGGGCTGGGCATCGGGGGCGGAGGTGGCGTCACGGGGGTCGTGGCCCCCCACCACCTGGAGGGCCAGGGCGGCGTCGGCGACGGTGCGGGAGAAGGGGCCGATCTGGTCGAGGCTGGAGGCGAAGGCGACGAGCCCGTAGCGACTGACCCGCCCGTAGGTGGGCTTCAGGCCGACCACGCCACACAGGGCGGCGGGCTGGCGGATGGAGCCGCCGGTGTCGGAGCCGAAGGCCAAGGGGGCGAAGCCGGCGGCGACGGCGGCGGCGCTGCCCCCCGACGACCCACCGGGCACCCGCGTGGTGTCCACGGGGTTGCGGGTGGGCCCGAAGGCCGAGTTCTCGGTGGAGGAGCCCATGGCGAACTCGTCCAGGTTCGTCTTGCCCAGCGGCACCGCGCCGGCGGCGGCGAGGCGCTCCACCGCGGTGGCGTCATAGGGCGGCACCCAGCCCTCCAGGATGCGGGAGGCGCAGGTGGTGGGCAGCCCCCGGGTGCAGAGGTTGTCCTTGAGGGCGACGGGCACGCCGGCGAGCGGACCGGGGTCGTCGCCCGCCGCCACCTTGGCGTCGACGGCGTCAGCCACGGCCCGAGCCCCGGCGGCGTCGACGTGGAGGAAGGCGTGGATCTCGCCGTCACCCGCGGCGATGGCGGCCAGGTGCTCGTCGACGAGCTGGCGGGCGGTCCACTCGCCCCGGCGGACGCCAGCGGCGATCTCTCGAGCGGAGATGAAGGAGCTCTCGGTCACGGGGCCTCGCCCAGGATCGGGGGGACGCGGAAGCGGCCGTCCTCGGACCGGGGGGCGACGGCCAGCACCTCGGCCGGGTCGAGGGTGGCCCCGAGCACGTCGGGGCGCAGGACGTTGCCCAGGGGCAGCGGATGGGCCGTCGGCGGCACCCCCTCCAGGTCGAGGGCCTCGACGTCGGCGGCGTGGTCGAGCACGGCGGCGAGCTGGCCGGTGAAGGTCTCCAGCTCGTCGTCGGCCAGCTCCAGCCGAGCCAGGCGGGCGACGTGGGCCACGTCGTCACGGGTGATCTTGGCGGCCATGGCCGGCATCGTAGGCGGCCCCCTCCGACGCTCCCGAAGGGGATGTCGTCGTCGGGATCAGCCGGTGAAGCGGGCCTGCGTGCGCACCGGGGTCGCGGGCGGGGCGGTGGACTCGATGGCCGCGGCCAGCACCTCGACCTGGACGTCCTCGGTGCCGAAGCAGATCACGTCGGGGAGATCCTCGATGGCGCGGGCGGCGCGGTGCACGGCCCGGCCCCGCGCCGACTGCGCGACGCCGAAGAGCTCCGCGGTGTTGTCGACGCAGAGACGAACCCGGAAGTCGTAGACGCCGGGCGTCGTCGCGGCACCGCCCCAGGTGTCGTCCTCGTAGGTCAGGCCGGGCGGGAGGGAGCCCACCACCGGCGAGGAGTAGGCGTCCCAGAGGCCCAGGTCGTCCCCCGGGGCCCGAGGCGTCGAGGCGGCACGGGGCACGGACACGGTGCTGGTCGAGGCGGTCATGCAGTCGTCGTCGGGCTCGCACTCCTCGAAGTCACACTCTTCCTCGGTCTCGCACTCGAACCCGCAGTCGTCCTCGGTGTCGCACTCCTCGAAGGCGAAGAAGCCAAGCGGATCGGGACGCTCCCCGACGGTGATGGTCTGGCTCGTGGTGGCCGGGTCGAGGTCCATCGGGTCGTTGCAGTCCAAGACCGCGGCCTCCCCCGGGATCGTGAGCTCGATCGTCGCCTCGTCGGGATCGGCGGGCAGCTGGTAGCCGGCGCCCTCGACCGGCGGGTCCAGCGTCACCGTCACCGTGCCCGGCGTGCTGTCCGGCAACTGGATGGCGATCTCGGCGCCGGGCCACTCGGGCTCGAAGGTGGTCGACGGCTGCGGGTCGATCAGCGCCCCGGCCAACGTGCCGCCGTAGGTGACCGGCACCTCGTCCTCGACCTCCTCGGAGTCACCGGAGTGCTCCAGGAGGACCACGCCGAACACACCGAGATCCGTCTCCGTACCGTTGCAGTCGCGGTACGTCTCGCTGAGCACGTACTCCCCATCGGGGGCGAACGACACCACGGGCAGCTCGGACGGAGCCGGCTCGCCGCCGACGGGCGAGCCGACGGCGGAGGTGGCGACGATGGTGGAGAGCCCGATGAGGACGCGACGAAGCCGCCGCCCGCGAGTGATCATCGGCCGATGATGACACACCCCCATCGGGCTCTCCGGTCCGGACAGGGGCGGACCGTCAGGCCGTGACCCGGCCGCAGAAGGTGACGACGGCGTCGATCACGGCCGGAGCATCGTGGTCGAGGGTGACGACGTGGTAGCTGTCCGCCGCCGTGACCCGCTCGACCGGGCCGGCCACCGCCGCGGCCAGGACGTCGCTGTTGGACGGATCGACCACGTGGTCCTGCGGGCTGGTGACGATCAGCACCGGGCAGGCGATGCGGCCCAGGCGGGCGGCGAACTCGTCGGCCGCATCGAACAGGCTCAGCATGGGCCGGAGCGGCGTGTCGGCGTAGGCCGACTCGCTCACCCCGGGCTTGGCGATGTCCGAGCCGATGCCGGGGATGATCTCCATGCCCGACGCCAGCAGCTCCTCCAGGGCCGAACGCATCCCTTCGGGGGCGGTGACGATGGTGTTGAGGCAGGCGATGCCGGCGATCTCCGGGTGCTCGGATGCCACCCAGGCCGTGACCGCTCCCCCCATGGAGAGACCGACGACGGCCACCGACCGGCACCGCCCGGCCAGGTCGGCGTAGGCCGCCTCGGCCGTGGCCACCCAGTCGAGGAACCCCGTGCCGATGAGATCCTCCACCGAGGTGCCGTGGCCCGGCAGCAGGGGCAGCTCGACGGTGAAGCCCGCGGCCCCGAGAGCGTCGGCCACCGGCCGCATCGACCGGGGGTCGCTGGTGTAGCCGTGGACGACCAGGACGCCCCGGTCGTCGCCGGCGATGCTGATCGGCTCGGCCCCCTCGATGATCGCTGCGGCCATGGAGCGCCTCCTCGTTCCCCGGCCCGATCCCACGGACCGGCGGGGATCTTGGCACACCCGGGGCCGGACGGATCGGCCAGAGGTTGACCCCGACAACGGGCTCTGGTGTCCTCTTGTCCCGTGACCCTCGCCACTGCTCGCCCCCGCCAGCTCACGAGCCAGGGGCGGGAGCGCAAGGTGCAGCTCATCGACGCCGCGGCCGAGCTGTTCGCCGAGCGGGGCTACGACGAGACCCGCATCGTCGACATCGTGGAGCGGGCCGGCGTGGCCAAGGGCCTCTTCTACTGGTACTTCGAGAACAAGGAAGCCCTGTTCCGGGAGCTGGTCGAGGAGCACCGCCTGCGCCTGCGCCGGGCCCAGGCCCGCGCCATCGACCCCACTGCCGAGCCGCTGTCGCGCATCCGCCAGGGCGCGGCGGCGTCGGTCACCTACATGTCGGCCCACGCCCACTTCTTCTCCCTCGTCGAGGTGGAGAACCTCGACAAGCAGTTCGCCGACGTCCTGCGCCAGGGCACCGAGGTGCACGCCTCCGACGTGGCCGCCCTGGTGGCCCTGGGCATCGAGGACGGCACCGTCCGCGACGAGGATCCCCTCCTCCTGGCCTACGGGGTGGTTGGCGCCGTCGGCTACTACGGCCACTTCCTCCGCACCGGCCGCGTGGCCATGCCCCCCGCCGAGCTGGCCGAGTTCGTCGGCCGTTTCGTGGTCTGCTCCCTCGCCGCCGACGAGCAGATCGCCCGCCGGGTCCTGAGCGCCCCGTTGCTCTCGCCCTGATCGGGGGAACATCCCACCCCTGACGGTCGTCGCCCCTTCTCACCATCACACCCTGTCGGTACAGTCCCGGCACCACCAGGCCGCCGGAAGCGGGGAGCACCAGGATCCGATGCCCGGGGGAGCGCCGGCCGCCCGGTACCGACCCCTGAGACGATCCTCGCACGCACCGTGCAGAGACCGTTCCCGCCAGGGGGTCGCCGCCGAGTATCGTCCGGCGTCCGCGCAACCCACCCGGAGGAGAACCCCGTGGCGCAGTTCCTGAGTGAGGAGTGGCTCGATGGAGCCAAGGCCATCCGTGAGGAGTACCGGGGCAAGTCCGCGCCGGCGGCTCACCAGGTCAAGATGAACCTGGTCATCAAGGAGTGCCCTGACGGCATCGGGGAGGACGGCACCGTCAACTCCCACATGGATTCCACCAGTGGCGAGATGGAGATGGACATGGGCCATCTCGACGACCCGCAGCTCACCGTCACCCTCCCCTACGAGGTGGCCAAGTCGATCCTCGTCGACGGCAACCCGCAGGCCGGCATGCAGGCCTTCATGTCGGGCCAGATCCAGGTGACCGGCGACATGACCAAGCTCATGGCCATGCAGTCGGGCGCCGTCGACCCGGTCCAGGCCGAGATCGCCGGCAAGATCAAGGACATCACCGACTGAACCCGGGGGCCGCATCGGCCCCCGGCGAGATGTGACCACGGAGGCGGGGCCTGGGCCCCGCCTCCGTCGCGTCCGGCCCCCCCGCCAACGGGGCACGAGAAGCGACCCCAGGCGTCACAACTCGTGCCGAGAACGCCGCGCCCCCGACCACGGAGAGACGTGGCAGCGCCGCTTGCACTACTCTCCGTGTTCGTGACCTCGGATCGGCCACCCCGCTCCCATCGCCTCGTCGTCGGCATCGCCTCCGGACTCTTCGTGGTCGCCGCCCTCGTGGCCGGCACCACCGCCGCCACCGTCGAGGGCCCCGAGCGTCCGATCCCCCCCGCCGCCGCCCCGGACTGCACCGTCACCGCCACGCTCGTGAACCCGTGCCGCCCATGGCTCGGTGCTGTGGTCGACCACTACCCCGGGCTGGGGACGTCGTGGCGGGCCCAGTACGAGGCCCACGAGGCCCGCATCGGGCGCCCGCTCGACGTCGTCCACGGCTACCACAACGTGGGCAACGTCCGGCTCACGGCCGACGAGCGCCACGTCGCCCAGCGCGGCTCGATCCTCTACCTCAACTGGAAGCCGGCCGACCCCTGGGCCCGGGCCGGCGGGGGCGACGCCACCGTCGACGCCCAGATCGACACCATGGCGGCCCAGATCAAGAGCCTGGGCCCGGCCAAGGTCATGCTCGCCCTCTACGGCGAGCCCGAGCGCTTCACCTCCAAGGGCAGCTCGGCCTGCTCCGGGCTCAAGGGCAACTCCGGCTCCCCCGCCGAGTACCGCGCCATGTGGGCCAACGTGCAGGACCGCTTCGCCGCCGCCGGGACCACCAACGTGGTGTGGGTGATGAACTACCTCGGCTACGCGGGATGGGACTGCCTGTTCCCCGAGCTATGGCCGGGCAACGACCGGGTCGACTGGATCGTGTGGGACCCCTACGTCGGCCCCGGGCAGCGGTGGGACACCGAGATCGGCTACTTCTACCGCGCCCTCGAGGCCAAGGCCGACGCCGACCACGCCTACACGTCCAAGCCCTGGGGCCTGGCCGAGTACGGCTCCTGGCGCGGCGCGTCCCAGGCCGAGGCCTACCGCATGTACGACGACGCCCGGGCCGCCCTCGACGCCGGCCGCTACCCCCGGCTGAAGCTGTACGAGGTCTACGACACGATCGGCGGCGGCAGCCTGGACATCCGGGTCGGCTACACGGCGACGGGGGTGCTCGACCCCGGCGAGCAGGCCCGCTACAACGCCTTCGCCCACCACCCGGCCTTCTCCGATCCAGCTGACCCACCGGATCCCCCGGATCCACCCGATCCGCCGGACCCACCACCGCCCGCCACCGACCACCTGGCCACGTGCGACACGAGCGTGGAGACCGGCCTGTCGTGCTTCGCCGGCATCTACAGCGGGTCGATCGGCGCCAAGCTCCAGACGGGCGGCCACACCGGGGCCCGGAGCGCGCAGGTCACCAACACCACCGGTGCCACGGCGACCCTCGGGATCAACGTGAAGCCCACGCCCGTCGCCGCCACCGCCGCCGGACGGGCCTACACCGGTGGGGCCTGGGTGCGGGCGAGCCGGGTCGGCCTGCCCATCACCCTCATCCTCCGTGAGCGCCGGCCGGCCACGGGTGCGGCCCCGGCCAACGGTTCCCGCATCGTCACCTGGACCGCCACCCACACGGGCTGGCAGGAGATCTCGGGCACCTACGTGGCTCAAGAAGCCGGCAACCAGCTCACCTTCTCGGTGTACGCCACCGGCCTGGCCCCCACCCAGTGGTTCCGGGCCGACGACTTCTCCCTCACCAGCTGAGAGAGGGCCGGGTCAGCCCATCTCCCGTGCGGGGGGGATGGGCACCCCGGCCAGCTCGGCCTCCACCACGTCGACATCGCTCTCGTCGGATGGCCCGGCCGCTCCCCGGCTCGTCATGGGCGCGCTGCGCCGGACGCCGGCCGCCGCGGCCACGCAGGCGACGGCGAGCACCGCCCCAGCCAGGTAGGCCCAGGCGTAGCTGTCGTCCAGACCGACGACGCCCTCCCGCGCCTGCTGGACGGCCTGCATGAGCTGGATCCCGAACGTCACCCCGATCTGCACGATCATCTGCTGGGCGGCGCCGGCCACGCCCAGGTCGGCCTCGTCCACGGCGTGGGCCACGGTGGAGGCCATGGCCGGGTTGGACACCCCCATGGCGATGCCGGCCAGAGCCAGGCCTCCGATGATCACCAGGACCGGGGTGCCGGCTCGGATGGTCGACATCCACACCATCGACACGGCGATGGTCGCCGCGCCCAGGACGCCGGCCATCCGCTCTCCCAGGCGGGCCACCACCACGGCGGCGAGGGGGCCGGCGATGGCGAAGCTCAGGGGCCGGGCCGTGGACACCAGGCCGGTGTGGGTCTCGGAGTAGGCGAGGACGTTCTGCATGAGCAGAGGGGTGAGGACGAAGCTGCCCATGTAGGTGGCGTTCATCAGGCCGAGCATGAGGATGGGCAGGGCGAAGTTGCGGCGCCGTAGGTAACGGGTGGGCAGCAAGGGTTGCGGGGTGCGGGACTCGTGGGCCAGGAAGGCCACGGCGAACAGCGGTGAGGCGAGGAAGCAGCCCGCCACCACGACGTCGTCCCAGCCCCGGGAGGGAGCCAGGTTGAGCCCCACCAAGACGGGGGTGGCGGCGAGGGCGAGCAGCACGGCGCCCGGCCAGTCGAAGCGGCGGTCACCTCCCCGGCGGGGCGTCTCGGGGATGACCCGGGCGGCGACGGCCAGGGCGGCGAGGGTGAGGGGGACCTGGCCGGCGAAGATGGCGCGCCAGCCGAAGGCGGAGACCAACGGCCCGCCCAGGACGACGCCGACGACGGGCCCGCCCGCGGCCACCATGGCCCACCAGCCCAGGGCCCGCACCCGCTGGGACCGGGGGAAGACGAGGGCGATGAGGGCGAAGCTGGCCGGCCCGGTGGCCGCACCCTGGGCCGCGGCCAGGACCCGGAAGAAGATGAGCGACCCGGCGTCCCACGCCACGGCGCTGGCCGCTGCGCTCACCGTGGCGCCGATCATCCCGAACAGGAACATCCGGCGCTGGCCCCACAGGTCGCCGAGCTTGCCCACGGCGGGACCGATGATCCCGAAGGCGAGGATGGGCCCGCTGACGACCCAGGTCAGGGTGCTCTGGCTGGCCCCCAGGTCGTCGGAGATGCGGGGGATGGAGACGGCCAGGATGGTCACCGTCACGTTGACGGTGAACAGGCCGAACAGGAGGGTGACCAGGATGGACCGGGGCGACCGGTCGGTCTGGAGGGCAGCGACGTCGTCGGGCGTCGCCGTCTCCTCCACGACGGGCGACGCTACTTGACCCGCGGGTCAAGCCCCCCAAGAGGTTCTCAGTCGTCCTCGTCCTCCCCGCCGGCGGGGCCTCCGCCTCGGCGCTGGAGGACGATGTCGACCTCCGAGCCCCGGCGCACCCGCTCCCCCGCCTCCGGGCTGGTGCCGGCGGGCACCCCGGCCGCCGGGCCCCGCACGTCGCCCGCGGTGAGACCCTGGGCCTCCAACAGGGCGACGGCGTCGGAGAGCGACTCCGCCCCGCTCACGTCGGGGACCGTGACCAGGTCGGGGCCGCGGGACACGACGACGGTCACCGGGTCGCCCCGGGGCACCTGGGCGCCGGCCCCAGGATCGGTCGAGATGACCAGCCCGGCCTCCACGTCGTCGTCGAACACGGCCTCCGGCCGGGGAACCAGCCCCAGCCCCTCCAGGGCGGCCACCACGTCGGCCTGCGGAGCGCCGACCAGGCCCTCGGGAACGGTGCGGGGCTCGGGGCCACGCGACACGGCCAGCCGCACCTCGGTGCCCTTCTCCAGCCGCCCGAGCGGAGGGTCCACCACGGCGATGAGCTGGTCGGCCGACACCTCCTCGTCGAAGCGGGCGTCGATCACCGGGACCAGCCCCACCGCCCGCAGCCGGCCTTCGGCCTCGGCCCGGGGCAGGCCGCGGGGCAGCTCCGGCAGGGCGACCTCGGTCGGTCCGGCGGAGACGACGATCACGACGGTCGCGCCCTCCTCCAGCTTGGTGCCGGCCTCGGGCCGGGTGCCGAGCACATCGCCGGCCTCGGTGCCGTCCCGCCGCTCCCGCTCCACCTCGACCCGGTAGCCGAGCTGGGCCAGGGCGGCGCGGGCCGCCTCCTCCGTCGAGCCCTCGACGGGGGGGATCTCGTGGGTGGGCGTGCCCTCGGCCAGATCGGCGACGAGCAACCCGACAGCCACCCCGACGCCGGCGAGGAGGAGCACGGCCAGGGTGATCCACGGCCAACGCCGCCGGCGCCGACCGGTGGGCGAGCGGGGATCCCACGGCTCGCCCTCGTCCCAGTCCTCGTCATCGGCGGCGTCGAAGACATCGGCACCGGCGGCGCCGGAGGCCGCGGCCGCGGTGGCGCCAGGACCCGACGGCGACGTGAGCGCGCTGGCGGCGACAGGGCCGGCGGTGGTGGCCACGTGGGTGGCGGTGGCATCAGGAGAGGCACCAGCGCCGGCCGGACGCCACGGCGGATCGACCACGGTGAGGTCGTGATCGTCGCCGGCCCCGCCCGGGGAGCCGGCAGCGCGGTCCCCGCCCTGATCAGCCTCGCCCTCGACATCACCCTCGGCCCGGGCGGCATCGCCCTCGGACAGGTCCGACTCGCCGTCGAACAGGGTGACACCCTCACCCCTGTCGCTCGCTCCGCCCATGGCGTCCGCCTCACCCACGCCCGCGGGGCCTCCGGGAGGGACGGGGACGACGCCGTCCGTCGCGCCAGCCCCCGGGTCGCCGGCGTCCACACCAGCTCCAGGGCCAGCAGCCCCCGGGCCACCGGCGTCCGCACCAGCACCGGCGTCCTCATCGACACCAGCAGTGCCAGCTGCGGGAGGGATGGGCGAGCCGACGAGGTGGGTGGGGTCGCGGTCGGGGGCCAGGTCCACCTCGAGGGCCCCGGCCAGGGGGAGGGCGGCGGGTCGGGGCAGCTCCGAGGCCACCCGGGCCAGGGTGTTGACCAGGCCCTGGGCGTCGAGACGGTCCTCGGGATCGGGACGGCCGGCGGCCTCGACCGGCGCGCCGAGGGGACCGAGGACCTCGGGGGCCACCAGGGGCTTGCCCACCCGCACCATCAGGGTGCCGAGCATGGTGTCGGCCGCGAACGGCACCTCCCCGGTGACGGCCTCGGTGATGACGAGGGCCAGGGAGTAGACGTCGGCCCGGCCGGTGAGGGCCAGGCCCTGGGCCTGCTCGGGGGAGGCGTAGCGGGCCGTCCCCATGACGGCCCCCTGGGGCTCGGTCCACGCCGCCTCCGCCAGGGCCCGGGCCAGGCCGAAGTCGGCGATGCGCAGGCGGCCCTCGTCGTCGAAGAGCAGGTTGGCCGGCTTGATGTCGCGGTGGACGAACCCCCGCCGGTGGGCGTAGTCGAGGCCCCGGGCCGCCTGGAGGCCGACCACGAGGGCCTGGGACGGGGTGAGCCGGTGGCCCCGGTCGAGCACGGCCCGCAGGCTCCCGCCCCCGAGGTACTCGGTGACGATCCAGGGGATGTCGTCGGCGTCCTGGCCCCAGTCGTAGACGGCCATCACGTGGGGATGGTTGAGAGCGGCGGCGGCCTGGGCCTCGGCCCGGAAGCGCCGCAGGAAGTCCTGATCCTCGGCCAGGGCGTCGTGCAGGATCTTCACCGCCACCTGACGGCGGAGGCGCACGTCGTCGGCCACGTACACCTGGGCCGACGCGCCTCGACCGATCGGGGCCAGGAGCCGGTAGCGGCCTCCCAGGACCCGACCGATCTGCTCGGTCATGCGGGACATCGCCACGCGACGAGGGTACCGGTCGGCCCCCCGCTGCCCCGGCACCCACCCGATCCCCTGATGCGCCGGCGCGCCCGGGGTGCTGGCAGCATGGG